>NZ_BAABJO010000008.1:0-301205 GCF_039543345.1 Pseudonocardia adelaidensis
AACTCACCGCCTGGCAACACGCCACCAACACCGACCAACGCCAGGTCGACTGGCAGTTCACCACCACCGACGCCCGCACCAAACTCCGCCACCTATACCCAAACAATTAGCGGCGACGGTCTACTAGTGGGTCTGGTGGATCTTGATTTACCGGGTGGCGGAGCCAGATCTTGATCGAGGCGACGTCGATGGTTCCTTGGAAGACGTACTCGCGTTTGTCGGTGCGCGTCGCGACCGCACGGAAGGTCTTGAGCTTGTTGATGGCGCGTTCGGCGGTATTGCGCTGCTTGTAGGCCGCGGTGTCGAACGTCGGTGGTCGCCCGCTGGCGGAACCCTTCGCCGCACGAGCCTTCTGCTGGTCGCTCTTCTCCGGGGTCGTCGTCTTGGAGCTCGTTCCAGAATGATCTCGGCGTGTCCGCTGTGGACCGACCGCAGCGTTCGCCACGCTGCCCGTCGTGATCGATGATCTTGTGTTGTACTCGTTGTGGGAGCGGGTGGCACGCCTGCTCCACCTCGGCCTGCTCCAACTCACCTGCGCCCTGATCTGTCATCGACGGCTCGCGGCATCATTCTGAAACGAGCTCTTGGTCCAATTGCTCGCGGCTCACTTGTGCTGCGCGACGCTTGGCTGACGACGGCGCCAGGCCGCAGATGGCAGATGTCATCAGGGGCATTGCGCTCCGTCAGCAGGAACGGTGATCCGTGGAAGCGGCGCCTCTGTCCCCGGCCTGAACCTTGGAGCGTGGTGGTCAGCTCGTGGACGCCGCTATGGCGAACAGCCCGAACAGGCTCACGGCGTAGAGCAGGAGGACGGCCAGCGAGTCGATGCCCATGCCGGCGATGCGGCGGGCGGGGCGGAACAGCAGGCCGGCGATGTAGACGGCGGTGAGCAGCATCCCGACGCCGGTGAGGTAGATGTCGGTGGCTTGCGCCTGGGGGAGCACGGCTCGTCCGGAGAGCAGGGTGGCGAGCAGGAACAGCACCGGCAGGAAGGCGTTGCCGCCGAAGATGTCGCTGACGGCGAGCTGGTCGTCGCCCTGTCGGACCGACTGCAGGCCGGTGGAGACCTCCGGCAGGGAGGTGGCGGCGGCGAGCACGGTGGCGCCGAACAGCACACCGGACAGACCGACGTCGCCGGCGATGGCGTCGCCGGAGCGTTCCAGGACGACGCCGCCGACCAGGGTGACGAGCGCGGCGGCCCCGAAGATCGTGGCCGATTTCGCGGTGGAGGTGCCGCGGTCGGTGGCGTTCTTCTCGGTCTTGTGTCGGCTGTGGCCCCGCGGCTCGGGCTGGTTGTCGGGTGCCTCGCCCGACTCGTGCCACGGCAGGGCGCTGTGGGCGCGCTTGACGAGTAGCAGCCCGATTACCCACAGCACGGCGATCAGCACCGCGGCGGGGCCGAGCCGGAAGGCGATCAGGTTGTCGGGTAGCTGGGAACCGGCGACCACGACGACCAGGACGGCGATCACCAGCAGGCCTTCGACCACGAGCACCAGTGACGCCGCGCGGTAGGTCAGCGGTTTGCCCCGGCGGTTGCCGAAGGCGTCGAGCACGACGAGCACGACGGTCTGGATCGCGATGCCGCCGAGGATGTTGCCGACCGCGACCCCGATGTTGCCGCTGAGCGCGGCACTGGCGGTGATGGCGATCTCGGGGAGGTTGGTAGCGACCGCGAGCAGGATCACCCCGCCGAGGGCGGTGCCTAGGTGCAGGCGGGTGGAGAGGACGTCGGTCTGGTTCGATAGCGAGATCCCCGCGATCCACACCGCGGCGGCCGCCGCCAGGAAGATCAGCCCGGTGGCCCAGAGGGGCAGCGCGTCCATGGAACTCCTCGTGGTGGCCGACGTTGTCGCTGGCCGCGGTACCCGGGCGGATGTGCCGCAACCGTCCACCTCGTTCTTCGAGCTCATCCATCAGACACGCCCTAGTGTCCACGGTGGATCACCGCAGGCGAGCGGGACGAGGCCCGCACCCCTCACCTGATCCCGCTCGTCCCCCGCGGCCACGGGCGTCGCCGCCGGGGTCGCGCCGCTCGACAGGAGGTCGTCATGAACACCGTGCCCGCCCCGCCGTCGGAGCTCGCGGGCCGGACCGCCGTGGTCACCGGTGCCGCGAACGGCATCGGCGCCGCCGTGGCCGCCCGGCTCACCGCGGCGGGCGCCGCCGTGGTGGCCTGCGACGTGGACGCCGCCGCCCTCGCCGATCAGGCGGCCCGGCTGCGCGATGGCGGCGCCCGGGTCGCCGAGGTGGTCGGCGACGTCAGCCGCGCCGCCACCGCCGAGCAGGCCGCGCAGCGGGCCGAGCGGGAGTTCGGCGGCGCGCACGTCCTGGTCAACGCGGCCGGCATCCAGCGCTACGGCACCGTGGAGACCACCGACGAGTCCGTGTGGAACGAGGTCCTCGCGGTCAACGTCACGAGCATCTTCCTGTTCGCCAAGCACCTCGTGCCGCTGATGCGCGCCGCGGGCGGCGGGTCGATCGTCAACGTGTCGTCCGTGCAGGCCTTCGTGTCGCAGACCGACGTCGTCGCCTACTCCGCGAGCAAGGGCGCGATCAACGCGCTCACCCGGGCCATCGCCGTCGACCACGCGCACGAGCAGATCCGCTGCAACGCGGTGTGCCCCGGCTCGGTGGACACGCCGATGCTGCGCACCTCGGCGGCCCGGTTCGCCGGCGGCCGCGAGCCCGCCGAACTGCTGGCCGAGTGGGGCCGCTCGCACCCGCTGGGCCGCGCCGCGCGGCCGGAGGAGGTGGCCGAGGTGTGCGCGTTCCTCGCCGGGCCGCGCTCGTCGTTCATGACGGGCAGCGAGGTGCGGGTGGACGGCGGGCTCACCGCCGCCGCGGGCGTCGCCCTCCCCGACGGCGGCTGACGGGGTCCCGCGCCCACGGAGATTGACAGGTAGCTAAGCGAATGATTCGCTCGAAGAGGATCGCGTCCGTATCGCTGCCGCTACGTCCGCTCATGGAAGGATCTCCATGAAGTCGATCTTCTTCCACCTGATGCCCTATCGGGACCTCCCGGAAGACTTCGAGACGAAATACGAGAGTATCTGGGTCACGCCGCCGAACGCGGAGCTGTGTGATCCGCGGAAAGTGGCGCAGTACTACCAGTGGAACCTCGACGAGCTGGAGCTCGCAGACCGGCTCGGGTTCGACGGGGTGGGGGTCAACGAGCACCACCAGAACGGCTACGGCTTCATGGCCTCGCCCAACCTGATGGCCGCCGCGCTCGCCCGGCGCACGCCGAACAACAGCGCGCTGATGGTGCTGGGCAACACGCTCGCCCTGTACTCGCCCGCCACCCGGGTGGCCGAGGAGTTCGCCATGTTGGACGTCCTGTCCAACGGGCGGCTCGCCGCCGGGTTCCCGGTGGGCACCTCGATGGACGTCAACTTCTGCTACGGCGTGCCGCCGACGCAGACCCGGCCCCGGTTCCGGGAGGCCGAGGAGCTGATCATCCAGGCGTGGACCCGGCCGGGGCCGTTCAGCTTCAACGGGGAGTACAACCAGCTGCGTTACGTCAACCCGTGGCCGCAGCCGCTGCAGAAGCCCCACCCACCGGTGTGGCTCGCGGGCGGCGGCTCGGTGGAGACCTGGGAGCTGGCCGGCAACCGCGACTACACCTACAGCTACCTGTCCTTCTTCGGCGCCAAGTTCGGCAAGAAGCTCATGGACGGTTTCTGGGCGAAGATGGACGAAATGGGGGTGGACCGCAATCCGTTCCGCGCCGGGTTCGCCCAACTGATCTGCGTCTCCGAGACCGACGAGCGCGCCGAGCAGGAGTACCTCGAACACTGCTCCTACTTCTTCAAGAAATGCCTGCACATCCCGGGCTACTTCTTCGAGGCCCCGGGCTATCGCACCCGCAAGAGCACCGAGTTCGCGATCAAGACCAACCAGCCGGGCGCCATCGCGGCGGCCGCGGCGCTGGAGAAGAACTGGAAGACGCTCACCGAGGAGGGCTTCATCGTCGCCGGCAGCCCGGCCACGGTGGCCGACCGGCTCGTCGAGCTCGCCAAGACGCTGCGGGTGGGCAACCTGCACGCGCTGCTGCAGGTCGGTTCCATGCCGCACGAGCTGACGAAGAAGAACATCACGCTGTTCGCCGAGGAGGTCATCCCCCGGATCCGCCACATCTGGGACGCCGAGGGCTGGACCCACAACTGGTGGCCGTCCGGCGCCGCCGACCGCTCCGCGGAGCGGGCCGTCACCGGGTCGCAGGCCTGAGAGGGGGAGCGATGACCACCACCAGCACAGCGCCCGCGGGGGCCGAGGAACGCACCGTCGACGTCGGCCCGATCCGGGCCCGCGTCCTGGTCGCGGGCACCGGCCGGCCGGTGCTCTACCTGCACGGCGCGGGCGGCCTCGTCTGGGACCCCCTGCTCGAGTCCCTCGCCGCCGGGCACACCGTCCACGCCGTCGAGCACCCCGGGGCCGGGTCGGCCGACGACCTCTCCCACCTGCCCGGCATCTGGGAGCTCGTGCTGTTCTACGACGAGCTGCTCGACGTGCTGGGCCTGGACACCGTGCAGGTCGTCGGCCACTCCTTCGGCGGCATGGTGGCCGCCGAGCTGGCCGCCAACAACCCGCGCCGGGTGAGCAGGCTGGTGCTCATCGCGCCGATCGGGTTCTGGCGCGACGACGCCCCCGTGCCGGACATCGCCGCGATACCACCCACGGCACTACCCGGGCTCCTGCTCGCCGACCCGGAGGGGCCGCTCGCGGACGCGGTCGTCCCACCGGCCGACGACCCGCAGGCCCGGTTCGAGACCGCAATGCGGATGGCGAGCATCCTGCACTTCATCTGGCCCATCCCGGAGAAGGGCCTGCACCGGCGCATCCACCGGATCACCGCGCCCACCCTGCTCGTCTGGGGTGCGCAGGACAAGCTCGTCAGCCCGGTCTACGCCGAGGAGTTCACCTCGCGGCTGCGCGACAGCAGGCTCGCGCTCGTCGACGGGGCCGGGCACCTGCCGCCGCTCGAACAGCCTGCCGTGGTGCGCGACCACGTGCTCGGCTTCCTCGACGGCTGAACCATCTGGAAGCGGCCCGGCGCCGGTACGCTCCCGGTCGTGCCCGTTCCCGACGACCGCGGCGGGGGACTCGAGCGGATCGCGGCCCTCCTCGAGCAGCGGGGCGACTAGCGCACCAGCTTGCCCATCAGCGACGCGGCCCCGATGATCCCGAGCACCGCGGCGCCGACGAGCACCGCGAAGTCGGTCCAGAGGTTCGCCGGGGCGCCGACGAGCAGCCCGCGCAGGGCGTTCACCAGGTAGGTCAGCGGGTTGACCTGGCTGATCACCTGCAGCCACGTCGGCATGATCTCGATCGGGTAGAGGGCGTTCGAGGCGAAGAACAGCGGCATCGTCATGAGCTGCCCGATGCCCATCAGCCGGTCGCGGGTCTGCGCGACGCCCCCGATCGCCATGGACAGGCACGAGAAGAAGCCCGCGCTGAGCATGAGGGCGATCGCGGCCGCGATCAGCTTCAGCGGGTTGAGGGTGATGCCGACGCCGAGCAGCAGCGCCACCGGCACGAGGACGACGACCGGGGCGAGCCCGCGCAGGCCCGCGGCGAACGCCTTGGCCATCACGATCGCCGCGCGCGGTGTGGGGGTGACCATCACCTTCGTGAGGATGCCCGCGTCGCGTTCCCAGATGATCTGGATCCCGTAGAAGATCGAGACGAACAGCGCGGACTGCGCGAGGATCCCGGGCGTCAGGTACGCCAGGTAGGACAGGTCGCCGGTCGGGATCGCGCGGATCCGGCTGAAGATCTGCCCGAACACCAGCAGCCACAGCACGGGCTGCACCATGCGCGTGAAGAGCTCGGTGTAGTCGCTGCGCAGCTTCTGCATCTCGACGATGCCGAGCGTGCCGGTGCGCGCGGCGAGCAGGCGGACCGGCTCAGCCCAGCTTGCGCGCGGTCGTGCGACTGCGACGGACATTGCGCACCCCCTCGGTGCCGTGGTCGTCGAACCCGGCGCCCGCATAGCGCCGGAAGACGTCCTCGAGCGTGGCGTCCGGGCCGATCCCGGCGCGGAGCTCGGCGGGGGAGCCGACGGTCTGGAGCCTGCCGTGGTGCATCAGCGCCACGGTGTCGCACAGCTCGTCGGCCTCCTCCATGTAGTGCGTGGTGAGCAGGACGGTCATGCCGTAGTCGGTGCGCATCTGGCGCACCCGCTCCCACACGCCCGCCCGCGCGATGGGGTCGAGCCCGACCGTCGGCTCGTCGAGCACGAGCAGGGCGGGGCGGTTCACCAGTGCCTGGGCCAGCTCGAGGCGGCGGATCATCCCGCCCGAGTAGCTGCCGGCCCGGCGGTCGGCCACGGCGAGCAGGTCCATGGCGTCCAGGACCTCGTCCACCCGGTCCGCCCGCTCGCCGCGCGGGACGTCGAACAGCCGCGCGAACCACGTGACGTTCTGCCGCCCCGTGAGCGCGGCCTCGATCGAGAGCTGCTGCGGCACGTAGCCCAGGTGCCTGCGGACGTCGGTGGCCCGGCGGCCGACGTCGAGGCCGAACACCCGCACGCTGCCCTCCTGCACCGGCAGCAGCGTGTTCAGCACGCGGATCGTGGTGGTCTTGCCGGCGCCGTTGGGCCCGAGCAGGCCGAACACCTCGCCCGCCTGGATCCGCAGGTCGAGGTGGTCGACGGCCACGGTCTCCCCGAACCGGTGCACCAGTCCGGTGCACTCCACGGCCGCCGCGGTCACCGGGCCCGCTCCAGGTGGCGAAGCTCCTCGGCCAGCGCCTCGAGTGCGTCGATGCCGGCGGCGAGGTCGGCGAGCTGGCGCGGGGTGAGCCGGTCGAGCGCCTCGTGCAGCACCCCGCGCCTGCGGGCCCGGGCGGAGTCGAGGGCCTCCTGCGCGCGCGGGGTGAGGGTCAGCCGGCCGACCCTGCGGTCCTGCGGGTCGGTCTCGCGCACCAGCAGTCCGGCCCCGACGAGCTGCGTGACGATCGTCGACACGCTGTTGGGTGCCAGCCCCAGCTCGTCGGCGATGTCGGCGACGGATCTGCCCGCGCGCTTGCTCACCATCATGAGCACCTCGCGCTGCGACGTCGAGATCTCGCGAGATGCGCCGCTCATGACGACGGGCCCGGCGAGCCTGCGCAGCAGCCGGCGCACCGCACCGACGGCGGGCATCAGCGTCTCGGAGACGGCGTCGGATGTCGGCGCCGTGGAGGTGACCATGCGGCCACCATATACCTCTGCGGCAGAGTAGATCTGCCGCAGATACATCTTGATCGTGTGATAGAGAAGGCACCATGACCACCGTCGCCGTCACCGGCAGCAGCGGGAAGCTCGGCCGTCACGTGGTGCGCCACCTCCAGGAGCACGGCTACCGGGTCGTGGCGCTCGACCGCGTGCCGGACCGGGAGACGGCGGCCGCCGTGTCGGTGCGCGTCGACCTCACCGACCACGGCCAGGTCCTCGAGGCCCTCACCGCCGTCGACGACCGCCACGACGGCGTCGACGCGGTCGTGCACCTCGCCGCGATCCCCGCGCCCGGCCTCACCACGAACGCCGCGACGTTCTCGAACAACATCACCGCGACCTACAACGTGTTCGCCGCCGCCCGCGCGGTGGGCATCCGGAACGTCGTGTGGGCGTCCAGCGAGACGGTGCTCGGGCTGCCGTTCGACGTGCCGCCGCCCTACATCCCGGTGAACGAGGAGTACGCCGTGCGGCCGGAGAGCACCTACTCGCTGGTCAAGAGCCTCGAGGAGGAGATGGCGCGGCACTTCTGCCGGTGGGTGCCGGAGATGAAGATGATCGGGCTGCGGTTCTCCAACGTGATGGACCCCGAGGACTACGCGCGCTTCCCCGGATTCGACGCCGACCCGCAGCTGCGCCGGTGGAACCTCTGGTCCTACATCGACGGCCGCGACGGTGCCCAGGCCGTGCGCAGGGCGCTGGAGCACGAGGCCACCGGAGTGGACGTGTTCGTGATCGCGAACGCCGACACCGTGATGTCGCGGCGCAGCGCCGACCTCGCGGCCGAGGTCTACCCGGGAGTGCCGGTCACGAAGGAGCTCGGCGAGCACGAGACGATGCTGTCGATCGACAAGGCGCGCCGGGTGCTGGGCTACGAGCCGGAGTTCAGCTGGCGGCACCAGCGTCCAGCAATGCGGGGCTGAAGCGCCGCCACGCCACGGTCGTGAGCACGACCATGCCGCCGAACGCGAACCAGAACGGCGCCGTGGTCCCCAGGCCGCGGACGACGCCCCCCGCCGAGCGCACCCAGGGCCGCGTCGCCAACGGAGAACGGGAAGTAGCCACTGTTGACGTGCCCGCGCAGCACGTCGGGCACCACCCGCTGGCGCCAGGAGACCGCGAGGATGCCCCAGAGGCGAGGAACAGCGCCGTGGTACACGACGGCGCCCGTCGCGCGACGACCGCGGCCCACCCGCCCACAACCGCCCGAACCCCGCCCCCACCCGGTCATGGTGGCGGCGGGGTCGAGCGGTTTCGGCGATCAGCGGTGGGCGCGGCGGCGGTAGGTCACCTGACGCGAACCGACACCGGCGAAGTACAGGGCGAGGCAGAACAGGCCCGCGGTGACGAGCAGCGTGCTCGTGATCACCTGGACGGAGATTCCGACGAGTTCGAACAGGAGGGCGAGGCCGAAGAGGACAGCTGCGGCGACAGCGAGCATTGTGGCTCCTTCTGCAGGTTACGTGGTGAAAGCGTTCCCGTTCCGGAACGTGTTCAACCGGCCTGCGCCCCGTAGAGCACGACGAGATTCGCGAAGTCGAGCGCGTCCGGCCGCGGATCCGTGTCCTCTCCGGTCTCGGCGTTCATCACCGAGTCCGGGTCGTCACGGTGCACCAGACCGAGCGCGTGCCCCATCTCGTGCACGACGGTGGCCAGCGCGCCGTTGTCGGATTCTCCGTCGAGCACATCGGTGTAGAGGTGGATCGTGTTGGCGAGCCGCACCCCGCGTCGATCCACGCCCTCGGATTCCCCGTCGGTGTCATCGCTGTGCCGGTCCTCCCGGGCTTTCGCGACGACGGCGGAGCAGTTCGACCCGTCCGGGCACTCGTCGACGGCGACGGCCTCGATGCACGGGCTCCGCGACCAGAGAGCGGCTCCGTGCGCCACGAAGCCGGCGTAGCGGGACGGCAGGTCCCCGGTCGCGAAGTAGACCGTGATCTCCTGCCCCGGCACGTGGACCCACGGGGCCTCCGGGCTGTCGTCGGTGTCCACGTCCCGCTGCTCCGCGCCCTGCTCGGCGACGCAGCGGTCCGCGATCGGGATGTCCGACGGGTCGGAGCTGCGCCCTGCCAGGACCAGGCCGACGGCAGCCACCGCCACGGCGAGGGCCGCGGCGGCCACCACCCGTCCCCGGCCGTGCCGCACCGTCATCGGTCCGCTGCCTCCCGCGCCGGGTACCCGCGGTACCTGGCCCGTGCCGGCACGTCCTCACCCTTCATCAGGAAAGCGTCGGCGTCGAGCACCGAGCCTCCCTCCATCGTGACCCCGTGGTGCGCGAACGCGTAGGTGCCGAGCATGCAGCCCGGGCCGATCGTGATGCGGTCGGACGTGAACGTGCCGTCCTCGAGCGAGTGGGCCTGGATCGTGCTCCCGGCATTGAGCGATGCGTGATCGCCGATCGTGACGATGGTCTTCTCCGGAATGGCGCAGCCGTCGTCGAACACCTTGTGCCCGATCCGCACCCCGAGCGCCCGCCACAGCAGGTTCTTCATCGGGGTGCCGTTGAACACCGCGAGGTAGGCCCCGCCGCTCATCTTCCAGAATCGCTCGTGCCACCAGAAGCACGGGTCGTAGATCGAGCAGAACCGCGGCCGCATGGCCCGGAACAACGTGACCGCACGTTCGAGAAGCACGAAGAACGCGATGCTGACCACGAACGAGACGAGCGTGGCCGCCGCGACGGCGAGGATCCCGAACCGTCGGTAGTCGTCCAGTGCGAACAGACCGATCAGGCCGACGACGTACAGGTTCACGACGTTGGCCAGCAGGAATATCCCCGCCGTCACGGCGTTGTGCCGGATCTTCGCCCACATGCGCCTGCGCCGTTCATCGCCGGTCTCGAGGTGGTCGAACGCGCGGTCGCGCGCCACGGTGCGGGGGATCTCGAAGCTCGGCGAGCCGAGCAGGCCGACCCCCTCGCGCACCTCGCCGTCCAGCGGGACCATCACCTTGGTGCCAAGCAGGCAGTTCTCGCCCGTCCGGCCGCCCGCGGGATAGGCGATGTTGTTGCCGAGGAAGCTGCGGTCCCCGAGCGCGGCGCGCCGCACCCGGAACGACGTGCTCGAGAACTCCCCGCAGGCCGAGGTTCAGCAGGCGCGGCACGGTCACGATGAGCGCGAGACCCAGCAGCAGGCCTCCTGCGTACAGCACGGCGGTGTGGGCCAGCGCGTCCAGGTGGAAGCTCACCGACGTCCCGGCGGTGACCTCCTCGCTCCAGGTCCCGGCGATCAGCGGGAGGCCCGTGATCACCGGCAGCAGCAGGGCCAGCAGGATCGGCGCGTAGACCAGCACGCCCACCAGCTGCGCGGACGCGAACAGGAACCGGCGCAGCCGGCCGCACCGGGCCGGGCCTACCAGCAGGTACCGGGCCGACCGGTTGGCCCGGGCGTCCAGCTGCCGGTACGTCAGCGTCTCGTCCCCGGCGTCCACCGCGAGGTGGGCCTCGTCCATCCGGTCGCACTGCTCTTCGAACAGCTGCTCGAGGCGCTCGCCGGGACGCCATCGGACGTCCCGGCCCAGTTCCGCGGACTCGAGGACGACACCCTTCTCGTCCGGACGGACGCCCATCGGGGCCCGTTGCCCCGCGGCTACGGCAGACACCGCCTCCCCCAGCATGCCGGCGACAGGTTCCGCCGAGCGCGTACCCGCGAGTGATCGCCTCACACGTCCGGCAGCGGATCACTCCCGCTGCAGCGCCTCCGTGGCGGGCGTGACGGGAGGGTCGTGCGCGTAGGGCGCGTAGAAGGTGAACCGGTCGACGAGGCCGCCGATTCGCCCGACCTGCGGATGTGGGCGGCAGGTCGGGAGCACGATCCGAGTCAGCCGAGGCGGTTTCCGTCGACACGGCGGAGCAAGCAACGGCATCGGCGACCGCGCGAGTCGCTCCCCGATTTGCGCTCAGCGAGCGGACAGCGCCAGCCGCAAGACGATCTCGCCGTCGTCGATCTCACCGGTGGGCCGGAAGCCGAACCGCCGGTAGAAGGGCCACGGTTCGCCTTCTCCAGGCTCGTAGCTGGTCAGCAGCTCTGCGGCGCCATCGGCTCGAACCAGCTCGGCGATCTGTGTCAACACCTCCCAACCGATCCCGCGCCTCTGGTACCGCTTGTCGATGAGGAGGCGCCAGAGGAAGTGCCGCCCCGTGAAAGGACCAGCCGACGGGTTCCACGCCAGCATCACGAAGCCGACCGGCTCGTCGCCGCGGTACACCGCGCGGTACCAGGGATTGGCCTCCGGCGTCGCTGCCGCGTGCTTGAGCGACTTGGACACCGAGGCGACGAACTGCTTCTGGTCGCGCCGGACACGGAGGGCACGAACCGCATCCCGGTTGTCGTCAGTGATCTCCCGTAGGTGCACGCCTGGAGGCACCACGCCCTACCCCTCCTGTATGAGAACTCACCTTCTGGTCCGGAGGCCATGAGGTCGGTCCGCGGCTGTCAGGCCGTGGCGCATCTTCAGCACTTGACTCCGCCGTGCGGCTCTCAGCGCACCTTGGACTCCACGAAGGCCGTGAGCCGCCCGAGGGTGCCGAAGATGTCGCCCTTCATCTCGTCGATCTCGATCTCGATCCCGAACCGCTCCTGCAGGGCGACGATGAGCTTGACAACGGTGAGCGAGTCGAGCTCGGGAAGATTGCCGTGCAGGCCCGTCTCCGGCCCGAGGTCGTCGGCCTGGTCCTCGATGTCCAGCGTGGTCACCACGACCGCCTTGACGTCCTCGAAAATCGCCTGTGAGATCTCTGGCGAGCGGCTCATCTGGTTCTCCTCATCGGTCGTGCAGAACCCGGCGGCCTGCGATCTACATCGGTAGCTCCATCGGTGTCGGGTGTCCTGGGAACAGAGGCCGGCGGGTGGGATGGCCGTCGGCGGCGGGGATCTCGAGCGAGCTCCTGAGCACGGGAGCCGGCGAGCTCGTGGCGAAGGGCCGCCCGGTCGAACTTGCCGTTCGGCGATCGGGGCAGGGCGGTGCGGACCACCACCTCGGCGGGCACCATGTAGGTGGGCAGTTCCTGCCGCAGGCGCGCGGTCACCGCGGTCGCGTCGAAGGCGGCGGGATCGCAGGGGGTCACGACGAGGACGACCCGGTGGCCGAGCGCCTCGTCCTCGAGGCCGAGCGCGACGGCATCGTGGACCAGTCCGGTCTCGTAGACCACTTCCTCGATCTCTTGCGGGCTGACCCGATACCCCGACGTCTTGATCATGTCGTCACGCCGTCCGACGAAGTACAGGAAGCCCTCCTCGTCGCGGACGACGACATCGCCGGACCAGACCGCCAGCTCGGGCGTGCACAGCTCGACCGGACGGTTCGGCGGCGGCCGGAACCGCTCGGCCGTGCGCTCCGCGTCATTCCAATAACCCAGCGCGACGAGCGGCCCGCGGTGCACCAGCTCACCCGGCTCGCCCGGACCACACAGGCCGCCGTCCTCCCGGACCACGAGGATCTCGGCATCCGGGATGGCCTGGCCGATCGAACCCGGCCGCCGGTCGACCTCCCGTGGATCGAGGTACGTGGAGCGGAACGCCTCCGTGAGGCCGTACATCAGGTACGGCGCCGCGGTCGGGAAGATCGCTCGCAGTCGTTGCAGGGTAACGCGCGGGAGCCGCCCCCCGGTGTTCGCGAAGTAGCGCATCCCGGCCACGGCCTCGGATGGCCACGTCTGGGCCGCGAGCTGTATCCACAGGGGCGGTACACCCACCAGCCCGGTGATGCGGTGCTCCGCGCACAGCCGGACGACATCCCCCGGGAGCAGGTAGTCGGCGAGCACCACGTGGGCGCCGACGCAGAAGCCGGTCGTCAACTGGCTCAGTCCGGCGTCGAAGCTCAGCGGGAGAACGGCGAGGATCCGGTCCTCTGCCATGTTGTTCAGGTAGGTGCTGACGCTCTCCGCGCCGACGACGAGGTTGCGGTGCGACAGCACGACACCCTTCGGAGCTCCGGTGCTCCCCGACGTGTAGAGGATCGCGGCCACATCCGTGTCCACGCCACCCGTCGGAGGACACCCGGCCTGGCTCGAGCGTTCGGCGACCTCCGACCAGGGCAGCACGCGGTACGGGGCTTCCTCGTCCTCACCGAACGAGTCGCCCAGCACGAGGACGTGGCTGAGCGACTTGCAGGCGGCGAGCTCGGCGCGCAGGGCCCGCAGCCGGTCCGTGGAGGTCACCAGTACCCGCACGGCGCAGTCGTCGAGGATGTGCCGTACCTGCCTGGCCCGCAGCACGGGGTTCACCGGGACGAACACGCCACCGGCTCGCGAGCAGGCGAGCAGCGCCACGACGGTCTCGATCCTCTTGTCGAGGAAGATCGCGACGCGCTCGCCACCATCGAGCCCGATGTCGCGGAGGCCGCAGGCCACGAGCTCCGTCCGTTCGTGCAGATCGGCGTAGGAGATCGTGGTCGTCCGCGCGGTCAGGGCGGGCGCGCAGGGGTTGCGTTGGGCGGACCTCGCGACGAGGTCCGGCCACCGAATGATCATTTCGGCGGATTCCTTCCTGTTCCTGTCGCCTGGCAGCCGACGAGTCCCAGCCCCTGCGCCGCGGCCGCTCGTCTCCGCGGGCAGGGCCGGCTCGCCCGGGCCATGGACGCGGGAGTTCGACAACTCATTGCGCGTCAGCCCGGCCCGTGGGCGGTGCTGAGGTCAGCGAAGTCGAGCACCTCTGGGCCATAGAGGTCCTCCACCCAGTTGGATTGGTAGACGGTGTCGAGGTAGCGGTCGCCGAGGTCCGGGGCGATCGCCACCGCAGTGACGCCAGGCGCGCCGTTGCGGGTGAGCCAGCTCGTCGCACCGCTGACCACGGTGCCCGTGGATCCACCGAACATGAACCCGTGCCTGGCCAGCCGGTGGCAGGCGCGGACCGTGTCCGTCTCCTCGACGCGGACCACATCGTCCACGTAGGACGTATCGAGCAACGGTGGACGGATGCTGGTGCCCAGCCCGGGAATCATCCGCCGGCCCGGCGCCTCCCCGAAGGTCACCGAGCCGACGCTGTCCACGGCGACGACCTGCACCCGCCGATGCCACTCCCGGAAGTAGCGCGCACAGCCCATCAGGGTCCCGGCGGTGCCTGCGCCGACGAACAGCACGTCCAGCCGCGGGAACTGACGCGCAATCGCCGGTGCCGTCGTGCGGTAGTGCACCAGCCAGTTGGCTGGGTTGATGTACTGGTTGAGCCACACGTACCGGTCGTCGGAGGCGCACAGCGCCCGCACGTAGTCCAGCCGTGCGCCGAGGAAGCCACCGATGGGATCCGGCTCGGCGATGATGTGGACCTGGCTGCCCAACGCAACCATCAGCCGCCGCGTCGCCAGGTTGCACCGGGAGTCGGTCACGCACACGAACCGGTAGCCCTTGCTCGCCGCGACCGTGCTGAGCGCCACGCCCAGGTTGCCGGACGACGATTCGACCAGCACCGAATCTGGTGTCAGGACGCCCTCCCGCTCGGCAACCTCCACCATCTCGGTCGCTGCCTTCAGCTTGATCGACCCGGCGAAGTTGAAGCCCTCGCATTTCAAGAAGAGTGGGTGCTCGAGGATCGACTGGAGGTCGACGTAGAGCTCCTCCTCGTTGAAGGCCTGTGGAACTGATATAACTGGCACGAATATCCCCCTCCCCATGAAATGGTGTACCGGCCGCCTACCCGTACCGGCGTAGCTCGTGGAAGAAGTCTCCAATGACGTGCAACTGACTGGACTGGGTCACCTCGTCGTAGACGTACTTGCCGACCGCGAGGTCGAGCACACCGAGCCCGAACGGCGAGAACACCACCGGCCGGCCCTCGTCGATCGTCACCTGCCCGGCCATCACGTCGGCCAACGTCCCGAGCAGGAAGTCCCGGTTTCCGGTGAGCTGTTCGGCCAAGTGCGGCGAGGTGTCGGCCTTCAGGCAGTGGTCGATGTCGTCGACGATGTTGGTCGAGGCGAGCACGATCTGTGGCGCGAGGTCGCGGAGCGACACGTGCAGCACCAACGGGTTGTGTGCGAACCACGACACGTCCCTGACGTGCGGCTGTGCGACGACCGTTGCGAAGACCACCAGGTCGGACGACCGGATCAGCTGATCCGGACTCTCGAAAACCGTGATCCGACCGCTGGTGCCGGACCGCTCGAGGTACCCACGGAAACCGCGGGCGTTCTCGGCGGACACATCGTGAATGCCGATCTCGTCGAACGACCAGCCGGTGCCGGACAGGTAGGTGTGGATATAGCGGGCGATCAGCCCCACCCCGAAGAAGCCTACACGCGTCGGGCGCTCGCGGCCGCGGCTGAGCCAGTCCGCCGCCAACACCGCGGACGCTGCCGTCCTGGTCGCGCTGATGATCGAGCTTTCCAGGCAGGCGAACGGATAGCCGGTGTCGGGATCGTTGAGGATCAGCACGGCCGAAGCCCGTGGGATCCCCCGCGCTACATTCTCCGGGAAGCTGGAAATCCACTTCAGGCCAGTCACCTGAAAAGTCCCACCCAGCGATGCCGGCAGGGCGATGATCCGCGAGGCCGGGCGTTCGGGGAATCGCAGGAAATAGGACGGCGGGTTCAGCGTCTCACCGGCGCCGTCCAACCGGTAGGCGGCCTCGACGAGCTCCACGATCTGCTTCTCGCGCCCTCGCAGCACATGCTGGACCTGGGAACCGGAGATGACCGCGAACGGTCGCACGATGGATGTGGTCATCCGGCTCTCACCTCGATGGTCGGCGAGCAGTCGGCCAGGCGCACCGGGTCGGCCATCCCGACCAGGACTTCACGCGGTCCGGTGAAGGGCTCCCTGCTGTGTGCGCGGCGGATGTTGTCGACGAGCATCAGGTCGCCGGCCTGCCATGGCTCCCGCTCGGTCTTGGCCTTGTAGACCTCGTTGAGCAGCTCCACGATGTCCTCTCCGATCGGGTCGCCGCCCCCGAAGCGGGTGGTGAACGGCAGTCCCTCGGCGCCGTAGGTGTCGACCAGGAACTCGCGCACCTCGGGGTCGAGCGTCCACTCGTTGAGGAAGGCGATCTGGTTGAACCAGCAGCGGTCGCCGGTGAGCGGGTGGCGCACCACCGCGCTGCGGCGCTGCCAGGTGCGCAGGCCGCCGTCGGGCCGCCACTCGAACTCGATCGCATTTGCGCGGCAATAGGTCTCGACCGCGCCACGCTCATCGGTGCCGAACGCCTCGCCGACCGACGCGCCGATCACCTCGTTGTAGGTGCGGACGAGCATCCAGCCCTCCCGCTCGAGCCGTTCGACGAGGTCACCGGGCAGCGCGTCGAGCACGGCCGTCGAGTCCGCCACAGCGGTCGCCCCGCCCTCGGTGGGCGCGGACAGGCACCCGAACAGCATCAGGCCGGGGAACTCGAGCCGGTAGCTCAGTTCGTGGTGCATGCACATCGGCTGGTTCGACGGCCACTTCGACGAGGAGTACACGCCCTCGGCGTAGGTCTGCCGCTCCGCGAACGCCTCCCTCTCGGTCATCAGGCCGCCGCTGGCCAGCCCACGGAACACGGCAGCGACCTCGGCCGCGTCGCGAAGCCCGAGACCGCGGACCAGGACCGCTCCGTGCTCGGCGACGACGGCGCGCAAGGCGTTGCGGTGCGCGGCCGCCCAGCCCGGTCCGTCGCCAGTGGCATCGGCTCGCAGCAACGGCACCCTGCCGGGCTGCAGATCCACGTCCAACAGCAACGATGGCGAGGACGACATCTCGATCTCCTTTCAGTTCCCCCCGGAGGAGGTCAGCAGTTCGGGGGCGTGCTCTCGGTGCAGCGACCCGGCCATGTCCGCGAGGATCGGGTGTTCGGCGATGTCCTCGAGGGACACCGCTCGGTTCAGGGCGATCGCCAGCTTCACCGCCGAGAGCGACGTGCCACCCAGATCGAAGAAGTGGTCCCGCCGGCCGATCTGCTCCTCGCGCATGCCGAGCACCTGCGCCCACGCGGCCGCAAGGCGTCGCTCGGTGGGCGTGCTCGGCCCCTCGGAACCCACGTCGACCGCGCCGAGCTCTGCGGCGAGCGCGGTGAGCGCCTTCCGATCGATCTTGCTGTTCGGGGTCAGCGGAAGGCGGTCCCGCCAGTGGAATGCCGACGGAACCATGTACCTCGGCAGCGACGCACCCAGCCGGTCCCGCATGACGTCGACCTCGACCGGCCGCTCGCCCGAGTAGACGGCCACCAGGTGTTTGCCCTGGTCGGCCCGTTCGACCACCACCACCGCACCGTCACGGACACCCGGGACGCGCAGCAGCGCGTTCTCGATCTCGCCGATCTCGATCCGGAAGCCACGGATCTTGACCTGGGTGTCCCGGCGGCCGAGGAACTCCAGCTTGCCCCCGGGCAACCAGCGGCCGTGGTCGCCGCCGCGGTAGAGGCGCTGGCCCGGCCGGTGCGGGTCGGCCATGAAGGCTCGCCGGGTGCGCTCTGGATCGTTGACGTACCCGCGGCCGACGCAGACGCCCGAGAAGACGATCTCGCCAGGGGCACCGAGGGGCACTGGTGACAGGTGCTCGTCGACAACGTAGACGTGCACGTTGTGGATGGGGGGACCGAGCGGGATCCGGTCGGAGTCGGGCACCCGCGTCATGACCTCGTGATTGGTGTCGTCGGAGGTCTCGGTCAACCCGTACGCGTTGACCAGCCTGATCTCGGGGTGCAACCCGAACCAGCGCTGCACGAGCTCCTTCTTCAGCGCCTCGCCGGTGGCCGACACGCACCGCAGGCTTGGAAACTTCCGGGGATGCTGCTCGAGGTAGGTCAGCACGACCTCGAGATAGGACGGGACGACCTGCAGGACGCCGACCCGGCCGCGGACGATCGTGTCGACGTACCGCTCGACGTCGAGGATCACCTCCTGCTCGACGATCAGGGTTCGTCCCCCGACCAGGAGCGCCGACACCAGTTGCCACAGCGAGATGTCGAAGGACTGCGGCGCGGTCTGGGCGACCACGGGCGCACCGTGCGCCGGGCCCACCCCGAGGTCGTCGATCTTGGCGTAGACGTGGTTGAGCAGGCCGGCGTGCTCGCACATCGCGCCCTTGGGCTCGCCCGTGGAGCCGGAAGTGAAGTAGATGTAGGCGAGCTGGTCGGCCGCCACTGCGACGCCCAGGTCGTCGTCGGCATGGCCCTCGCCGCAGGCCTCCTCGAGGATGATCGTCTGCACGCCGGTCAGCGTGTCGAGGGCCTTGTCGAGCATGGTGGTGCTGCCGAGTTCGGTCAGCACCAGCGTGCACTCGGCCCGTGCCAGCGTGGTCGCGATCCGGTCGGCCGGAAAGTGCGGCTCGATCGGCAGATACGCACCACCGGCCTTGAAGATCGCGATGACGGAGGCCATCCAGTCCAGGTTCCGCTCGGTCACCACCGCGATCACGCCCTCGCGGCGCAGCCCACGCGCCAGCAGCGCTCGTGCCAGCCGGTTGGCGTGGGCGTTGAGCTCCCGGTAGGTCCAGCGCCGGTCGCGGTGCACGGCCGCGACGGCGTCCGGATGCATCCGCACGCGCTGCTCGAACAGCTCGTGGAAGCGGCGGTCCGGCAGCTCGCGGCGCGGCCCCGCGAGCCCGTCGAGCTGGAAACGCAGCTCCTCCGCCGACAGCAGGCTCGCCGGCCCGTGCTCGGCGTCCGGGTCGGCGACCATCAGCGCGAGGGCGGTGAGGTGGTAGCCGGCGATCCGCTCGGCGCTGTCCGCATCGAGCGCGTCGGTGCGGTAGCGCAGGTGCAGCGCGAGCCGGCCGCCCGGGGTCGCGAGCGTTACCCGGAGCACGACGTCCCCGGCGAGGCCATTGTCGATCTCGCCAACGGTGTCGAGGCTGCCGACCGGGTCGAACTCGGTCTCGAACGCCGGCCCGGCCACGCCCAGCTCACTCTCGAGCTCGCCCACCGCGAAGTCCCCGTGCTGCAGCAGGTCCGCCTCAACCCGAGCGGTGTCCTGCAGCAGCCACCGCCATGAGCGGGCTCCGGTCGTAAGCGGGCAGGGCAGCGGCCGCCCACCCGGCCCGGCCGCGTAGCCGGTCACCACGTCCTGCTCGCCGGACAGCGCCGCCAGCACCTTCGCGTGCGCGGCCAGCGCCACCGAGTGCAGCGGCAGCCGCAGCCCATCGGCCAGCCGGCGCACCGCTGCCGCCAGGTCGTCATCGAGGATCGCGACGTGCTCGGCGACGCCCGGGGCCGGGTCGAGCGTCCACCGCGGGATCGCGGTCGCGCCGCCCGCGACCAGGACGGCCCGCCAGAACTCCCGGCCGGTTTCACCCCGCTTGTCCATAGAAATCGTCCCTACGTTCCACGTTGTGCCGGGTGTCAGTCGCCGCTGACGAGCACGGCGGCGCGGTTGTCGTCGATGCCGATCTTTCGGGCCTGGGGATCGCCCGAGTGCTCACGCACGTTCCTGGCCGGGTTTCCGCCCCACGTGGCGTTCGGTGGCATTTCCTCGCCCTTCATGAGGAAGGAGTCGGCGGCGAGCACCGCACCGTCGCCCATCGTCACGCCGTAGTGGGCCCATGCGCCGACGCCGAACGTGCAGCCGGCTCCGATCACGATGCGGTCGGACTTGAATCCGCCGTCCTCCTGCGAGTGGCACTGGATGGTGCTGCCCGGGTTGAACGTGCAGTCGTCGCCGATCGTGACGAACGCCCGCTCGGGCATGCCGAGGCCGTCGTCGAAGACGCCGCGGCCGAGCCGCACACCCAGCAGTCGCCACAGCACGTTCTTGATCGGGGTGCCGTTGAAGGCGTTCACAAAAGAGGCGAGGGACATCTTCCAGAAGCGTTCGTGCCCCCAGAAGGCGCGGTCGTAGATCGAGCAGCCCTGCGGCGCCAAGGCCATGCACGGCCGGACCAGTACGTCGATCAGGACGTTGTAGGCGATCGTGAGGACGAATACCCCGGCGGTGGCCAGTGCGAATGTGGACACCCCCTCGGAGTCCCAGACGTCGACGGCACCCAGATAGAGCACGCTGACGATGAAGGAAAAGGCCCACTGCGCCAGCAGCATCATTGTCACGGTAATGGTGTTGTGGATGTTCTTACCCATGAGGCCGCGGCGCAGCTCGTCCGCATCCACGTCGAGCTGCTCGTCGCGCCTGACCTTCCGCGGGATCTCGAAGCTCGGCGCGCCCAGCAGGCCCACGCCTTCCCGCACCTGTCCGTCGAGAGGAACCATGACCTTCGTCCCGAGGAGGCAGTTGTCGCCCGTCTTGGCCTGGGACGGATAGGGGATCCGGTTCCCCAGGAAGTTCTCTGCCCCGATCGACACGCGGGACATGCGGAAGGATGTGCTCGAGAAATCGGCATTCATGATGGACAACCCGTCCGCGGCCATCGTTCCGCTGCCGACCGCGCTGAGGAACGGGGAGTCGTGCCTGACCATCTCGCCGAAGTTCGAACCGGTCTGCCGCACCCCGCGAAGGTCGTACCCGATCCAGCGCAGGTAGTGGACGATGGCGGAGGTGTCACCGAGGAGGCGCATGTAGAACCTGATGTTGGTCGTACGGACGATCACGCGGTGGATCCAGTAATGGAATCCGTACAAGGGGTAGACCTGGTCCGACGAGATGAAGTGGTTCAGCACGCGCGGAACGGTTCCCACGAACACGATGCCGACGAGCGCGGCGCCGAAGAAGAGCACGGCGGACAGCACCAGCGCGTCCTGGTAGAGCTCCCAGCTCGTGAAGGAGACCGTTCCCGGGTCCATCAGCGCAGCGAGCTGCGGGACGTCCGTGAGCGCGAGGACCGCGACGACGAACGCCAGCGGCGTACCCAGCAGAAGCAGGTTCGCCAGCTGCACGGTCGCGAAGACGACCCGTCGCCGGGTGCCGACGTCCAGCGAGGGGACCTGCTGGTAGTCCACGTCCGTCGGCTGCGCGGGGGAGCCGTTCCAGCGCTCACCGTCGGGCACCGTCTGCCCTGCGTGCAGCGCGGAGGAGTGCCCCAGCTGGGCCCCGTCACCCAGCGAGGTCCAGATGTCGAGCACCGTCGCCTCGCCGACCAGTGCGTCCTTGCCGATGCTCACCACGCCCGTCTGGATGATGCGGTTGTGGGCCCGGTAGCCGGTGAAGAACGAGTCCTTCCGGACCACCGCGCCGTCGCCGATGCTGAGCAGGTCGGTGCACACGGGCACATTCGGGGAGAGGATGACGGCGCCGCGCCCGATCTTCGCGCCCAGTGCCCTGAGGTAGACCGCGTAGAGCGGTGAGCCGACGAACAGCACCATCGGGTTCCGCTGGACCAGGGTCCTGACGAGCCAGAAGCGGAGGTACGCCGTGCTCCAGACGCGGATCTCCTGAGGCTCCCAGCGTCCGATGAGCACCCACTTGACCAGGATCGGAAGGGCGCACAGGCCGAGGAACATCGCGGCGCCGAACGCGACCGACCGCAGGTAGACGTCGACCAGGTTCGGGCCGGCCGAGACCCACTCGAAGCCCGTCACCGCAACGACCGAGGTGAGGGCGGGGTAACCGAGGAGGAACAGGAGCTGCAATGCCCCGCAGAAGGCGACCTGACCACTGTCGGCCCGACTCGGTGGCGGGGGGAGAGCCGGCCGCGAGGCAGGCCTGGGTGTGGTGTTGGTCGTGGTGACGAGGGCCGCCGCAAGACTCCGGATCGTCGGGTGCTGGTAGACGTCCGGCATCGATACGGACGGCAGGTCGGGCCGCTTGCGCACGCGCGCGCAGAAACGGGCCATCGACATCGAGTCGGCGCCGAGATCATCGAAGAAATGGCTGTCGATCGGCACGTGCTCGGTGCCCACGACACCGGCCAGCACCTCGGCGAAAAGCCGCTCGCATTCGGCGAGAGTGGTCAGCTCTTCAGCCGGATCAGTGATCAGGACGTCGTCGGCGAGGGCCGCCGCAAGACTCCGGATCGTCGGGTGCTGGTAGACGTCCGGCATCGACACGGACGGCAGGTCGGGCCGCTTGCGCACGCGCGCGCAGAAACGGGCCATCAACATCGAGTCGGCGCCGAGATCATCAAAGAAATGGCTGTCGATCGGCACGTGCTCGGTGCCCACGACACCGGCCAGCACCTCGGCGAAAAGCCGCTCGCATTCGGCAAGAGTGGTCAGCTCTTCAGCCGGATCAGTGATCAGGACGTCGTCGGCGAGGGCCGCCGCAAGACTCCGGATCGTCGGGTGCTGGTAGACGTCCGGCATCGACACGGACGGCAGGTCGGGCCGCTTGCGCACGCGCGCGCAGAAACGGGCCATCAACATCGAGTCGGCGCCGAGATCATCAAAGAAGTGACCGTCGATCGACACGTGCTCGGTGCCCACGACACCGGCCAGCACCTCGGCGAAAAGCCGCTCGCATTCGGCAAGAGTGGTCAGCTCTTCAGCCGGATCAGTGGTCAGGACGTCGCGGGGGATTCCCATCGATTGACCCCTTGAACGAAAAGTCGGGAGTGGTCGGTGCGACAAGCGCGCTGAACGGCGTGAGCGAGATCCGCGCTTGCCAGGGCTGTCACGAAGGCTGGGCCGGAAACCCAGCTATCCGTGAATCGGCGCGGTCCGCAGCAGGAGGACGGGTGCAGCCTCCTACCGTGGACCCCGGGTCAGGAGCAGCGTCACGGGTCCGTGATGGAGCGCTTCCGCCCGCCGCCGAGTCGATGCTGGTCTCGGGCTCGCACATCTGTGTGGCAGGTTCCTGCGCCACGGGATCCCCGGCCACACCTCGCCCTTCATCGAACGGGTGGCCGGCGTCGGCAGGCCGAGCCCGTGCCCGGGCCGGCTGAGCTGCTCGGTCACAACGCGTTCTGGACGGCTGTGACCGAGCGAGCGCACGCCCGCTCCGGGTAGGAAGTCGATGAAGACGTTCCCGTCGAGATCACGGACGAAGCTTCCCCATGCCTCGTCGATCTCGATCGCGATGTGGCGCGGGTAGACCCGGGCGTTGGACTCGCGCCGACTCTGCCTGATCAGGAGTCCGGCAGCGCCCGGCCCGGGAAGCGGGCCGGTGACGCGGGGGCCAACGGGTGGGTCGGCGTGTCCCAACATGATCATCCCCCTCCGCACGACGCCAGACTAGCACCAGTTAACTCAATATTGATGCCTGTTTTTGAGGTCGTTCGAGGTTGGGCTCGATCAACGCCGCCCCTGCCCCTAGGCTCTGCGCGTGACCGACGCGGAACGGGCGAGCGGCGAGGGCTGGGACCGCGTCGCAGAGGCGATCCGGGGCCGCATGGCCGAGACCCGCATGACGCAGATGGACGTCGCGTCCCGTGCCCGGCTGTCGCTGACCACCATCCGGGAGCTGCAGAACAACCTCAACCCGCGCCGCCGTCGACCACAGACCCTCGCCGCGGTGTCGGACGCCCTGGGGTGGCCGTCCGACTACCTCGACCACGTGCTCCATGGCGAATCGCCGGAGCCCCACGAGGACGAGGTCAGGGATCCGGTGTTGCACGCGCTCGACTGCCTGGGGCAGGAGATCCAGGAGCTGCGGGACCGCGTCGAGCAGATCGAGTATCAGCTAGCTGCCGAAGACGAGACGCTTTGACCTCTGCGACGGTGCGCAGCAGGTCGTCCAGCTCAGCAGCGAGCCGGCGCAGAACCGGACGCGGACTGTCGCCGGTGCGGTGCATCGACTCCTGTGGCGGTCGACCTTCCATCCCGTCCCCCTCCAACCGGCGCCCTCCCCTTCGGACGGCATGGGTGTCCCCCTGCACGACGGTTCTGTGGGCGTTCCGACGGGGCAATCGGTACTGCGGAGCCCCATCCTCGATACTCGCGCCGATCCCCGAAGGGCGCTTCCGCGGTCTCACACCGTCACCCGCATGGTCCCGACGAGCGTCACCGCCGGCGGTGACCTACCCGAAGCGGGGGACGAGCCGTGTCCAGGCCCGCCCATCAAGCGTAACGACGCCAGATGATCTGCGACGTTCGACCGATGACGTACGGCCGCGACGAGTAATTGTTTCGGCCGGGTGCCAGCTCCTATCGGCCCGGCCGCGACACCCACTGAAGCAGGTCCGCCCGACCGGAGCACGGCCCGGAGGTGACGATCCCCATATGACGCAGTGGCAGGATGTCCGAATGATGCGATGGCCGACGGCAGAGTGAGCAACCACTGGTAGACGGCGCGGTCGGCGGGCTACAACGCCAGATACGTCCCGCTGCTCAGCTATGCCCTTCTCATCCGGACGAAACGCCCATCGGGGCTGATTGCCCCATGGCTACAATAAACATGCGTGACGGCGACAATCCGCCGTTTTGCGGAGCGTCGTGTCGCCGGTGCACACGGCGTGCCCGTCGCGCACCCACGGGTGATGCCAACACTCCGGCCCGGCCGATCACTCCCGCTGCAGGGCCTCCGTCGCGGGTGTGAAGAGGGCGTCGTCGTGCGCGTAGGGCGCGTAGAAGGTGAACCGGTCGACGAGGCCGCCGAAGCGGCCCAGTACCGCGGTGCCCAGCCGGTCGGGCTCTGCCGCCACGGCGAACGCGGCGAGCACCTCGTCGTCGATCAGCTCGCCCATGCGTTGCCAGCGGTCGGGGTCGCCGGCGCGGGAGAGCCGGTTGAGCTCGACGCCCAGCTCGCCCCACCCGTGCAGGTCGAGCACGGGGCGGTACGCGGGTGTGCTGCCGTAGAAGGCGATCTGCTCGCGCACACCCCGGGCCGCGGTGGCCATCTCCTCCTCGGTGGTGCCCGACACCACGAACCCGGAGAACGCGATCGTGACGTCGGCCCGGGTGCGGCCGCTCCGCGCGAGCCCGTCCTCCAGCACCGGGAGCGTGTGTTCGCGCAGGTAGCGCTCGGTGGTGAAGGCGTGGGGGAGGAGCCCGTCGCACACCTCGCCCGCCACGCGCGTCATCTGGTCGCCGACAGCGGCGAGGTACACCGCGGGCGGCCCGTACGGGCTGGGCGCGGGGGAGAAGAACGGCGTCATGAGCGTGTGGGAGTAGAACTCGCCGCGGAACGCCAGCCGCTCACCGGTGTTCCAGGCGCTCCAGATGGCCCGCAGCGCCTGCACGTACTCGCGCATGCGGCGCGCCGGGTGGCTCCACGGCATCGCGAAGCGGCGCTCGATGTGCGGCTTGACCTGGCTGCCCAGCCCGAGCAGGAACCGGCCCTCCGAGTGGACCTGCAGGTCGTTCGCCACGTAGGCCGTGCTCATCGGGTTGCGGGCGAACGCGACGGCGATCGCGGTGCCCACCGCGACCCGCGAGGTGTGCTCGGCCACCGGCATCAGCGGCAGGAACGGGTCGTGCGGGCCCTCGTAGCTCCACAGCCCGTCGACCCCGGCCTCCTCCCGCG
This sequence comes from Pseudonocardia adelaidensis, assembly GCF_039543345.1. NCBI lineage: Bacteria > Bacillati > Actinomycetota > Actinomycetes > Pseudonocardiales > Pseudonocardiaceae > Pseudonocardia > Pseudonocardia adelaidensis. Next base: position 25,406 of record NZ_BAABJO010000008.1, read on the forward strand.
CCCGTGCCTCGGCCGCCAGCTCGGCCAGCCCCGTGCCCCGCAGCATCGCGTCGACCTTCATCGGACCAGTGGATCACGGGCCGCGGCCCCGTGCTGTGTCGGTGTCGTGCCGCGGCGGCGCTTGAACGCCGTGCTGAGGCCGGACACGTCGGCGTAGCCGACCTTCCTGGCCACCGCGCCCTCCGTCTCGTCGGACTCCCGCAGCAGGTCCGCGGCCAGCGCTATCCGCCAGTCCGCCAGGTAGGCCATCGGCGGCGTGCCGACCCGCTCGGTGAACCGGCGGGCGAGGGCCGCCGGCGAGCCCGCACCTGGGACCGCGTGCTGGACGGCGTCCGCGGGATGTACGTCGTTCCGCTCGACGGTGCCGGGCTGACCGGTGCGCTCGTCGAGCGCGGCCCGGTGTCGAGCGGGTGGTGCTGTCCGGGCGGGGCGTCGACATGCCGGGGTACGGGCGTCCGGACGCGCCGCTGGCCCGCCCCACGTTCGCGGCGAACGGCGGTGCGGGAGAGCGGGGCGGAGCGGACGATCCTGCGGCCGACGTGGTTCGCCCAGAACTTCAGCGAGGGATTCTTCCGCGACGCCGTGCGGGCGGGGGAGATCCGGCTCGCCGCGGGGGAGGGTGCGGCCACGTTCGTCGACGCCGAGGACATCGCGGCCGCCGCCGTCACCGCCCTCACCGAGGACGGGCACGGCGGGCAGGTGTACTCGCTGTCCGGGCCCCGAGCCGTGACGATGGCCGATGCCCGCGGCCGCGATCGGGGCGGCGGTGGGCCGGGACGCGCGCTACGTCCCGGTCGAGCCGGACGAGTTCGTGCCCGAGCTCGTCGCGGCCGGCTGGCCCCGGGCCGACGCCGAGGACCACGCCGACGCGGTCGCCGCGCTGCGCAACGGCCTCGACGCCCACGTCTCCGACGGGGTGCAGCGCGCGCCCCGCGACTTCGCCGAGTTCGTGGCGTCCACCGACCGGGCGGCCTGACTAGTGGAGCGCGGTGCACCGCGCAATCGCGGCCTCGACGTCCTGGTGCACCCGCCACTGCTGTTGCAGCCCCAGCAGCGACACCACCCGCCATGCGGCGCCGGGACGGGGACAGACCACGTGTGCCGCGCCGCCGCGTGCTTCGAGCGCACCCACCGCGCGCTCGACGCAGTGCACACCGGCCGCGGCGAAGAACTGCACCCCCGTGAGATCGACGAGTACCGACCGCGAGCCGATCGCGAGCGCCCGTTCCAGCGCTTCGCTGAGCTCGGCGCGGGTGCCCGTGTCGACGTCGCCGGCCACCCGGACGGCGACGTACCCCTCGCCCGGGCAACCGTCGATCTCGGCCGCGAACACCCCGATCGGACCCTTCCACTCGGACTTGCCGCTCCCCTGAGCACCCAGCGTGATCCCACGCGCACGGCAGGTCAAGAGTGAAGCTGCCAGGAAGATCGCCACGACCCGGTGACCTCGGCGGACGGCCGGATACACACGGCAACCACGGAGGCTCGGTCCGGCCGGTGCCGGAGCGCGACGGCGCAGTGATCAAGGGGGTGGGAATCCCACCGCTGCCGTTCCCGGTGCCACGATCGTCATCGGCCGGACGCGGAGGGCGCACGGGGGCGAAGCGGAACGGTGCGTCGATCAGGCGGCCCATCCCGGCACGCAGGTTGCGGGAACTTCGGGAGGGAGCCCGGCTGACGCTCGACGAGGCCGCCCCGGCGCGGGAAACGTCGGCGAGCAGGCTGAGCCGCATCGAGAACGGTCAGCAGAAGACCGACGTGCACCTGGTCAAGAGCATGCTCGACCTGTACGACGCAGGCGACCAGCGAAATGCCGACAGTCACACTGCAGGTGCTGCCGACCGGCCGAGGCGCGCACCCTTCGCTCGCATCCGGGTGCACCATCCTCAGCTTCGGCGATCTCTGCGAGCCCGACATGGCCTACGTGGAACACGCCCTCGGTGCCACCCGCCTGGAGAAAGAACCGGCCGTCGCGCTGGCTAGACTCGAACTCGAGCGGCTCCGCACCCTCGCGCTGGCCCCGCCAGGGTCGCGGGAGATGATCCGGCGGATCGTCGGTGAGCCGTAACCGGAAGGGGGTGCCGTGAACTTCGAGCATCTTGGGTGGCGAACGAGCACGCACAGCGGCGAGAACGGCAACAGCTGCGTCGAGGTCGCCCCGACCCCCACCGGCGTGGCCGTACGCGACACCAAGGACCGCGGCCGCGCCCCCCACCTCCATTCCGCCGACGCATGGCGGACCTTCATCACCGCTGTCCGGAACGGGGAGTTCGACCGCCCATGAGATCACGCGTGCCCGCCGACGTCGTCTGGATGCGCAGCAGCACCAGCACCGCCGAGGACGCCGTCGAGATCGCCCGGCTGCCCGACGGCGGGGCGGCGTTGCGCCGCGCGGGCGACCCGGACTGCGAGCCGCACGTCTACACGGCCGCCGAGTGGGAGGCGTTCGTGAAGGGCGTCGACGCGGGCGAGTTCGACCTGCCCGAATAGGTGCGCCATCTCCTCGCGGGGGCCGCGGCAGTCGTGCTCGTCGCGCAGGCCGTGGTGTTCGCGCTCTGGCCCGGCGCCCACGCGCTGCTGATCGACCTGCAGGTCTACCGCGCGGGTGGGGGGCACGTGCTCGCCGGCGAGCCGCTGTACGCGGGCGGGGTGCTGCTGGACCTGCCGTTCGTCTACCCGCCGTTCGCCGCGGCGCTGTTCGCACCGCTCGCGCTGCTGCCGCCGGACCTGCTCAAGGTGCTGTGGACCGGTGCGGGGATCGCGCTGCTCGCCTACGTGGTGCGCCGCTGCGCGCCGCGCGCGGGGTGGCCCGCTGCCGTGCTGCTCGCCGTGGTGGCGACCGCGCTCGACCCGGTGCGCACCACCCTCTACCTCGGGCAGATCAACATCGTGCTGCTCGCGCTGGTGGTGGGGGATCTCCTCGGGAGGCCGGGGAGCCGGCTGCGCGGGGTTGGGGTCGGCCTCGCCGCGGCCGTGAAGCTGACGCCGCTGCTGTTCGTCGTGTACCTCGTGGCCACGCGGCGGTGGCGGGCGGCGGCCACGGCACTGGCGACCTTCGCGGCCGCCGCCGGGCTGGGGTTCGTGCTCGCGCCCGCCGACTCGGCGGCGTTCTGGCTGGAGGGCACGTTCGCGGCGGCCGACCGGATCTCCGACGTCGCCGGTCCCAGCAACCACTCCCTGAACGGCGTGCTCTCCCGCCTGGGCGTCGAGGGGCTGCCGTGGCTCGTCGGCGCCGCGGTGCTCGGGGCCGTCACGATCGTGCTGGCCGTGCGGGCGCACCGGCGCGGGGACGAGGTGCTCGCGCTGACGCTGTGCGGGCTCGCCTCCGCCGCGCTGGCGCCGTTCGCGTGGTCGCACCACTACGTGTGGGTCGTCCCCCTCGCGATGCTCCTCGGCGTCCGGGCCGTCGCCGGCGACCGTTGGGCCCTGGCCGGGCTGGCCGGGGTGCTCGCCGCGACCGTCGCGGTGGTGACGGCGCTGCCCGGCCCGCAGGTCGGCCCGATCCCGGCCACCGGCCTGATCTCCCTCTGGCCCGACGCCTACCTGCTGCTCTTCCTGGCGGTGCTCGCCGCCGCAGCCCGCCCACGCACCAACATTGGTGCTGGCACACGAACTGCAGTTCCTGTCTGAGCACCAGGATTGGTGTGTGACGTGCGCCGCGCCCGCTGGCACATGAAGGCTGGTGCTGGCACAGCAACTGCAGTTCGTGTGTGAGCGCCCATGTTGGTGTGGGAGTGGGCAATTCGCTCATTCGGGCCCATCGGCGCGGCCGGGCGGGGATGCTGCCTCGCGTGGAGATTCCCCGTCTTGTCGTACGTCGGCAGCTGCTCGCCGCGGGGTGGACCGATCACGAGTTGCGCCGGCGGCGGCGGTCCGGGGAGCTCGTCAGCCTCGGACGGGGCGCCTACCTGCCGGCCCCAGGCATGCCGCCTCGGTTCGAGGCCCGCCACGCCCTGCTCGCCGCGGTGCGCGACGAGCGCGAGGCCGCGGACGGCGTCCTCTCCCACGTCTCGGCCGCGGTGCTGCTGGGCCTGTCGACCTGGGGGCTGCCGCTCGACCGCATCCACCGCACGCGGGACCGGCGTACCGGCGGTCGGGTCGGCGAGGGTGTGCACGTGCACGCCGCTCCGCTCGCACCCGACGAGGTCGTGGAGATCGACGGCCTGCGCGTCACCGCACCTGCCCGCACCGTGGTCGACGTCGCGCGGACGGCCCGCCTCGACGCCGCGGTCGTGGTGGCCGACAGCGCCCTCCACAAGCACCTCACCGACCCCGCCGAGCTCGCCCGGGCCGTCCACCGCTGCGCCGGGTGGCCGGGTGCGCCACAGGCCCGCCGGGTCGTCGCACTGGCGGACGGCGACAGCGACAGCGTCGGCGAGTTCCCGCAGCCGGCTCGCGATCCAGCGGGCGGGCTTGCCGGTGCCGGTGCTGCAGTGGAAGGTGCAGGGCAACGGGCGGGTGTACGAGATCGACTTCGGCTGGCCCGAGCTGCACACGGTCGGCGAGTTCGACGGGCTGATCAAGTACGGGCGGCTGGTGGAACCGGGCCAGGACCCGGCCGACGTCGTGGTGGCCGAGAAGCTGCGCGAGGACGAGATCCGCGACCTCGGGCTGCGGGTGGTTCGGTGGACCTGGTCCGAGATCGACGACTTCGACCCGGTGACCGAACGCCTGAAGCGCGCCTTCGCCGCCTCGCCGGCCGGGGCCGCCCGCGACGATGACAGCTCGCACACGAACGTCGGTGCCGGCGCACCAACTGCAGCTCGTGTGTGAGCGCCACGGTTGGTGTGTGAGCGGCCTGGGCTGGCGTGGCTCGACCCGTCACACACCAACTCCGGTGTCGGCGCACCAACTGCAGCTCGTGTGTGAGCGCCACGGTTGGTGTGTGACGGCCTGATCTCACCGCACAACCGCGGAACACCGGCGCCGGAGAACGGCGAGGGCCCCGCCGGTCGCCCGGCGGGGCCCTCGCTTCGGTCCGAACTGCCTACTGCTGCCCGATCGCCTCGCGCTCCTCGGTGCGGGACGCGACCTCCGCGGGCCGCTGCCCGTTGCGGGCAGCGGCCTCGGCCTCGGCCGCCTCGTGGCGGGCCTGCTCGAGCGCCGCGGTCTCCTCGGCGGGGTCCGGCTTGAGCAGCGACCCGGGGACCGGGCTGCCACCCATGCCGAGCTGGTTCATCCGCTTGGGCACGGGCGCGCCCTGGTACTCCAGGGGGATCGCGTGGCCGTGCTCGTCGACGCCGCCCAGCGGCTGGTGCACCTCGATGAACTCGCCGTGCGGCAGCCGCCTGATGACGCCCGTCTCGATGCCGTGCTCGAGCACCGCGCGGTCGCCGCGCTGCAGCCCGAGGCAGATCCGGTACGTCACCCAGTAGGCGATCGGCGGGACCACGAAGACGCCGATGCGGCCCGCCCACGTGGTGGCGTTCAGCGAGACGTCGAAGACGTAGGCGATGAGGTCGTTGCTGCCCGAGAGGACCAGCACCGTGTAGAAGGAGATGCCCATGACGCCCAGCGACGTGCGCACGGGCACGTCCCGCGGGCGCTGCAGCAGGTTGTGCAGGGCGTTGTCCTTGGTGAACCGCCGCTCGATCCAGGGGTACGCCCCGGCGAGGACGTAGAGGATCGGGAGGAACGCGGGGCTCGCCCAGAACGCCGGCGGGATGTTGTAGTCGCCGATGTGGATGTCCCACGGCGGGAAGATCCGCAGCATCCCCTCCGTGAAGAGGACGTACCAGTCGGGTTGGGATCCCGCCGAGACGTGGGCGGCGTTGTACGGCCCGAAGTTCCAGATCGGGTTGATCTGGAAGATCCCGCCCATGATCCCGAGGACGCCGACCGTGACGGCGAAGAACGCACCGCCCTTCGCGGCGAAGGCCGGGAGGATCCGGACGCCGACGACGTTGCCCTCGGTGCGGCCGGGGCCGGGGAACTGGGTGTGCTTCTGGTACCAGACCAGCCCGACGTGCAGCGCGATGAGCGCGAGCAGGATGCCCGGGATGAGCAGCACGTGCACGATGTAGAGCCGCGGGATGATCTCGGTGCCCGGGAACTCGCCACCGAAGATCGCCCAGTGGCTCCAGGTGCCGACCACCGGGACCGCCAGCATGAACCCGGACGCGATCCGCAGGCCCGTACCGGACAGCAGGTCGTCGGGGATGGAGTAGCCGGTGAACCCGGCGAAGAAGCCGAGGAACAGCAGCAGCACGCCGATCACCCAGTTGGCCTCGCGCGGCTTGCGGAAGGCGCCGGTGAAGTACGTGCGGAACATGTGCACGACCATCGCGGCCATGAACAGCAGCGCCGCCCAGTGGTGCACCTGGCGGACGAACAGCCCGCCCCGGACCTCGAAGGAGATCTGCAGGGTGCTCTCGTAGGCCCGCGACATGTGGATGCCGCGCAGGTTCTCGAACGGGCCGTTGTAGACGACCTCCTCCATGGAGGGGTCGAAGAACAGCGCCAGGTAGGTGCCCGACAGCAACAGCACGATGAAGCTGTAGAGCGCGATCTCACCCAGCATGAACGACCAGTGGGTCGGGAAGACCTTGTTGAACTGCTTCCGCATCCCCGCTGCCGGGTGGTAGCGCTGGTCGAGCTCGTCGAGCGCGCCGATCACCTTGGCGTTGGCGCCCGACCCGGTGGGCGTCGTGAGGGAACTCACGGGTTGTACCTCCGCTCCCAGAAGGCCGGGCCGACGGGCTCGGCGAAATCGCCCTTCGCGACGAGGTATCCCTCGTCGTTCACTGTAATCGGAAGCTGGGCGAGCGGCCTCGTGGCCGGACCGAAGACCGGCCTCGCGTACTCCGTGGCCAGGAACTGCGACTGGTGGCACGGGCAGAGGATCCGGTTGGTCTGCGCCTCGTACAGCGAGGTGGGGCAGCCCAGGTGGCTGCAGATCTTGGAAAACGCGTAGTAGTCGCCGTAGTTGAAGTTCTCCTGGCCACTCCGGTGCACGACCTGCTGGTCGGGGCGAAGCCGGATCAGCATGACCGGGGCGTCCGAGGCCCGGAGGCTGCGGACCAGGGCTTCCTCGTCGTCCCGGTCGGACTCCCGGAACGGGAACACCGTCTCCATGGAGCCGGGGTCCTGGTCCTCGGGGCGCACGAGCGAGATGTCGTGCGGGTCGCCGGTGTCCCGGCGCAGGTAGACGGTCTCGCCGTTGACGGGCTTCCAGGGGGTGACCCACAGCGCCGCGTCGTCGCCGCCCTTCCACGGGTTGCGCACCAGCGGCGCGACGGCCGCGATGCCCAGCCCGAGGCCGAGCACGCCGGCCGCGCCTCCCGCGGCGCGGACGATCAGCTTGCGGCGGGCGATGTCGGTGTCCTTGCCGGCCTTGACCAGCTGGGCCGTGACGGTGAGCCGGGCGACCTCGTCTGAGGCGCCGTCGTGGCGCTGCTGGACCGACACCTCGTCGGGGAAGAACTTCTTGATGTAGGCGATCACGCCGACGCCGACCGCGAGCACCGCGAGCCCGAACGTGAAGCCGACGATCGGCGTGTAGAGCGCGTACAGCGAGTAGCCGGGCTCGCCGGGCGCCACGTACTGGAAGGGCCAGAACAGGAACGCGGCGAGGAAGGCCAGCCCGGACACCGCCGAGATGACGAACCACAGCGCCACGGACCGTTCGGCGCGCTTCTCCGCGCGCGTGCCCGACAGCGGCCACTTGGGCTGGTTGTGGACGACGTCGACGTCGTCGAGCTCACCCGCGAGCCGAGCGCGCTGCTCGAGGGTCATGTCCTCGACCTCGGCCGCGGTGGGCGCGGGTGGTTGCTGGTGTGACGTGGTCATGACTTGGCTCCCAGCCACATTGCGACGCCGACCATTGCGGCGATGCCGACGATGAAGGCGACCAGGCCCTCGGACACCGGCCCGATCCCGCCCAGAGGGTTGCCGCCCGGGTTGTTGTTCCCGTCGGTCACCGACTTGACGTAGGCGATGATGTCCTCCTTCTCGTCCGGCGCGAGCTGCCGGTCGGAGAACTTCGGCATGTTCTGCGGGCCCGTGAGCATCGCGGTGTAGATGTCCAGTTCGGTGGCCGGGTCGAGCGTCGGCGCGAACTTCCCGGAGGACAGCGCCCCGCCGCGTCCGGTGAAGTTGTGGCAGGACGCGCAGTTGAGGCGGAAGAGCTCGCCGCCGCGCGCCGGGTCGCTGCCCCGCAGGGCCTCGCCCTCGGCGGCAGGCCGCGTGGGCCCGCCCCCGTTGGACTGGATGAACGCGCCCAGCGCGTCGATGTTGGCCATGCCCTCTTCGGTGTGCGGGTCGAACTGGGGGCTCGGCGGCTTGCGCTGCGCCTGCGCCTCCTGGCGGGCCAGCGGCATCCGGCCGGTCGACACCTGGAAGTAGACGGCGGCGTCGCCGACGCCGATGAGGCTCGGCCCGCGGTCCTGGACGCCCTGCAGGTTGGCGCCGTGGCAGCTGACGCAGGTGTTGTTGTAGATCTGCTCGCCCTGCGCGATCAGCGCGGTGTCGCCTTCCTGCGCCGTGGCCACCTGCGGCTGCGGGGCGAAGGCGGTGTAGAGGCCGCCCGCGGCGAGCAGCCCGATCCCCAGCGCCAGCGCGCCTGCCACGCGGCGGCGGAACCGGCTGCGCGGCCCGCGGGGCTTCCTCGAAGGGGGTGTGGTGGTCATCGTCGGCGTCGTCCAACCTTTTTACGGTCGCAGTAGTTGGGGAGGCTCTGTATCAGCGGATGAAGTAGATGACGGTGAACAGGCCGATCCACACGACGTCCACGAAGTGCCAGTAGTAGGACACGACGATCGCGGCGGTGGCCTGCTGCGGCGTGAACTTGGTGAGCTTGGTGCGGATCATCAGGTAGATGAACGCGATCAGCCCGCCGGTGACGTGGAGGCCGTGGAAGCCGGTGGCCAGGTAGAAGACGGTGCCGTACGCGTCCGAGGAGAGGGTGGTGCCTTCCTCGACCAGCGTGCGGTACTCGTTGGCCTGCCCGAGCACGAAGATCGTGCCCATGATCAGGGTCAGCAGGTACCAGCGGCGCAGCCCGTACACGTCGCCGCGTTCCGCCGCGAACACCCCGAACTGGCAAGTGAACGACGACGCGACGAGAACGATCGTCACCACGAGGGCGTAGGGGACGTCGAGGTGGGTGTGGGGAGGCCACGGCAGGTCCGGCGGGTTCTGCGCGCGCGCTGTGAAGTAGATCGCGAACAGCCCGGCGAAGAACATCAGCTCGCTGGACAGCCAGACGATCGTGCCGACGCTGACCAGGTTGGGGCGGTTCAGCGAGTGGATGCGCGCGCTGATGGTGGGAGCCGCAGTCGTCACCGGGGCAGTATGAACCATCTTCTACAGGCTGTCGTCTTTACCCCCGGGGGCGGCCGGGACCGGGCGGACGAGCACGTCGCACTACAGTTCGTCGCTGTGAGCAGCCCTGTCGCGCACGAGTCCCTGACCGTGCTGGTGTTCAGCCACCGTCCCGAGGTCCGGGAGGCCATCATCACGGCCATCGGCCGGCGTCCGGCGCCCGACCTCCCCCGCGTGCGCTTCCACGAGGCGAGCGGGATCGCGGAGGTCCTGCAGGGCGCCGACTCCGGCGACTTCGACCTGGCCATCCTCGACGGCGAGGCCCAGCCCACCGGCGGTATGGGCATCTCCCGGCAGCTGAAGAACGAGATCGACGACTGCCCGCCGATCATCGTCACGGTCCGCAGGCGGGACGACCGTTGGCTCGCCACCTGGTCCCAGGCCGACGCGGTGCTCGTGCACCCGCTCGACCCGCTCACCGCCGCCGAGACGGTGGCCGACGTGCTGCGGCGCTCGGCGTCCGTCGCGATCCGTGGCTGAGAGCGGCCTCAGCTGGCCGGGTCTGCTCGGCCGGCTGATCCGGGGTGAGCACCTGGGCGCCGCCGACACGGCGTGGGTGATGGACCGGGTGCTCTCGGCCGAGGCCACCCCCGCCCAGCTCGCCGGTTTCCTCGTGGCACTGCGGGCGAAGGGGGAGACGGCCGCCGAGATCGCCGGTCTCGCCGAGGCGATGCTGCGCCACGCCCGGCGCATCACCGTGCCCGGCCGCGCCGTGGACGTCGTCGGCACCGGCGGCGACCAGGCGCACACCGTGAACATCTCCACCATGACCGCGGTCGTCGTGGCGGCCGCGGGCGCGCCGGTCGTCAAGCACGGCAACCGCGCCGCGTCCTCGTCGAGCGGTGCGGCCGACGTCCTGGAGGCGCTCGGCGTCGCGATCGACCTGCCGCCGGACGGCGTGGCGGCGTGCGTGGCGGACGTGGGCATCGGGTTCTGCTTCGCACCCGTCTTCCACCCGAGCTTCCGGCACACCGCGGCGCCCCGCCGCGAGCTGGGCGTGCCGACCGCGATGAACGTGCTCGGGCCGCTCACCAACCCGGCCCAGCCGCCCGCGGCGCTCGTGGGCTGCGCCGACCCGCGGCTCGCCCCCGTGATCGCCGAGGTGCTCGCGGGGCGCGGGGCGTCCGCGCTGGTGGTCCGCGGTGACGACGGCCTCGACGAGCTCACCACCACGACCACCAGCACGGCGTGGGTCGTCGCCGGTGGGCAGGTGCGGCGGGAGAGCGTCGACCCGGTCGCGCTCGGCCTCGCCCCCGCGATCCGGGAGGCGCTGCGCGGCGGCAGCCCGGCGGAGAACGCCGAGGTCTTCCGCGCGCTCGTCGAGGGCCGCACCGGCCCCGTGCGCGACGCGGTGCTGCTCAACGCCGCGGGCGCGCTGGTCGCGTTCGACGGGCCGCCCACCGACCTGGCCGGCGCCCTCGCGGGGGCGCTGGAACGGGCCGCCGCCGCCGTCGACTCGGGAGCGGCGGAACGCCTCCTGACGCGCTGGGTCGAGGTCTCCACCGCCCAGAAGCCCTAGCTGCAGCGGCCCGACCCCGACACCCGCGAGTCTCGCATCGACGGGCCGAGTCCCGCATTCTGTCGGGGCGAGTCTCGCGTTTGCGCAGGTGAGTTCCGCGTTACGACGACCCGTTGCGCGTTCGGGGCCCAGCAATTGCGGGACTCGCCCTGATGAATTGCGGGACTCGCGGGTGGGGAAGTCGGGCCGGACTCAGTCCAGGCCGACGGAGAACGTGGCCTCGGTGTCGGCGCGGGAGTAGGAGCGGAAGGCGATGTGGGTGTCGGTGCGCCGCACGCCCTCGACCTTGCTGAGCCGCCCCGCGATGACGTCGGCGAGCTGCTCGTGCTCGGGCACCTTGACGACGGCGATCAGGTCGACGTCGCCCGCGCACGAGTAGACCTCGGCCACCCCGTCGAGGTCGGCGATGGCCTGCGCCGTCTCGGGGATGCGGTCGGCAGCGGTGTGCACCAGGACGATCGCCGTGATCACGCCGCTCACCCTAGTCCACCTCGACCTCGATCGGCCGGGCCCTCTCCGCCCACGTGCCCCACGCGCCGGCGCCGCGGGCGGGCTCGGTCCACGCCGGTTCGCTCGCGACGAGGCGCGTGCCGCCGGTGGTGAGCCACCGGTGCAGCAGCCGGACCTCCTCCACCGGCGCCCCGCGCAGCGGGCCCGGGCCGGGCAGGACGGTCTGGGCGCCCAGCCGCAGCGCGTCGATCACCGGCATCGGCGGGACGCCGCGCCGGGCGACGCAGTCGGCGGCCAGCCGCCCGTACCGCACCACGGCGATCTCCCAGCCGCGGCTGCCGTCCGGCCGCGCGCCGACGACCTCCGGCAACGCGGCGAGCGCCGTGAGCCGCTGCGACCGGCCCAGCCCGAGCACCAACGCCGCCAGCTGGTCGCGCCGCCGCGCCGCGGTCTCGAACCGCTGCTTCGCCGCGAGCGCGTCGATCTCGGCGGCGGCGGTGTGCAGCGGCGCGTCGTCGCGGCCCTCGACCAGGTCGGCCAGTGCACGGACGCCGGGCGCGTACTCCTCGGGCGTCTGCAGGCCGGCGCAGGGCGCCCCGCAACGGCCCATCTCGTGCAGCGCGCACGGGGTGGCCGAGGCGCCCTTCGCCGCGATCCGCTGCGTGCACGGGCGCAACGGCACGACGTCGAGCACGGTGTCGACGGCCGCGGCCGCGGCCCGCCGGGACGGGAACGGCCCCAGCGCACCGTCGCGGGGCGAGGTGACGACGGACAGCCGGGGGAACGCCTCGGTGGTGGGCACGACCCACCACGTGTGGTTCGGGCGCTTGGAACGGCGGTTGTAGCGCGGGTGGTGCGCCGCGATGAGCCGCAGCTCCCGCACCGCTGCCTCGAGCGCGTGGGCGCAGACGACGGTGTCGACGCGCTCGGCGATCGCCACCATGTCGCGCACCCGGCGGCGCCGCTCGCCGGAGGTGAAGTAGCTGCGCACCCGTCGCTGCAGGTCACCGCTGGTGCCGACGTACAGCACCTCGTCCCGCGGGCCGCGGAACAGGTACACCCCGGGCGCCGACGGCACGCCCTGGGCGAGCGTCCGCTTGCGCCGCTGCTGCTGCGTGGGCCGGTGCGGGGCGGACGCCCGCGCGAGGGCCAGCAGCTCCTCGAGGCTCTGCACGCCGAGGTTGCCGACGCGTTCGAGCAGCCGGTGCAGGACCTCGACCGTGGCGCGGGCGTCGGCGAGCGCGCGGTGCGTGGGGCGCGTGGCCGTGGCGAAGAGCTCGGCGAGGGCGCCCAGCCGCACGCTGGGCGCCTCGTCGTGCGGCAGGACGGCCCGGGCCAGCCGCGCCGTGCACAGCACCGGCGGGCGCGGCCAGACCTGGCCGTGCCGTTCGCACGCCGCGCGCAGGAACCCGGAGTCGAACGGGGCGTTGTGGGCCACCAGCACCGTGCCCCGCAGGAACTCCAGCACGGACGGGAGCACCTGCCGCAGCGGGGGCGCGCCCGCGATCATCGCGGACGTGATGCCGGTGAGCGCCACGATGCCGGGCGGCACGCCGGTGCCCGGGTCGACGAGCGTGGCGAGCTCGCCGAGCCGCTCGCCGCCGCGCACCTTCACCGCCCCGATCTCGGTGATCGAGTCGGTGCCCGCCGAGCCGCCCGTGGTCTCCAGGTCGAGCACGACGAACGTGACCTCGCGCAGCGGGGTGCCGAGCTCGTCGAACGTCAGCTGGGACGACCGGGCAGGCACGGGCGCGGACGCTAGCGACGGTCCCCGACAGAACCGCGCGACCGGGTCCGCGCGGCCGCCCGCACGGATTGTGACCGCCGCGTCACCGGTGAACCGGAGCGAACGCAGATAACCTGGTGCGATGTCCAGGTCCGGCGGTGACACCGGCTCACCCCAGCGGGGTGCGGCCGCGCCGCCGCCCGGGCTGGTGGACTGGGCCAAGCTCCCCGATGCGTTGCGCTCCCGCCTGGCCGAGCTCGCGGCCACCGCCGTCGGCGCGATGCCGTCCGCGGACGTCCCGGTGCCGTTGCGCAGGCTCGCGCGCTTCACCCCCGCCAAGCGGGCCAAGCTCGGTGCCGGTGCGCTCACGGCGGAGCTCGAGGCGTCGGCGGCGTTCCGCACCGCCGTGGTGGCCTGGTGGGAGGACCAGCGGCCCGGCGAGCTCACCACCGCGTCCGACGACCCGCTCATGGCGGCCGCCGCGTCCGTCCTGAACGACGACGCGGACGCGGGCGAGGCCGTCGCCGCGGCCGCCCGCCGGGGCGAGGCGGGGGAGCTGCGCGCGGAGCGGGACGCGGCCCTGTCCCGCGTGGACAAGCTCACCACCGAGCTCGAACGGCTCCGCGGGGAGCTCACCGAGGCCCGTGCCCAGGCGCGCACGGCCGGGCAGCAGCGTGACCACGAGTACCAGCAGCTGCGCCGCCGGGTCTCCGAGCAGGGGGCCAAGCTGCGGGCGGCGCGCGACGCGCAGGCCGCGGCCGAGCAAGCCGCCGAGGAGCTGCGCATCGCGGCCGAGCGCGACCTCGCCGCCGCCGTGGCCGAGCGGGACCGCGAGCGGGAGCGCGCCGAGGCCGAACGCAGGCGGGCCGACCGCGCCGCAGCCGAGGTGGCCGCCGCCCGGCAGGCGGCCCGCGAGGCGCGCAAGGCCGACGAGGTGCGCCTCGCACTCCTCATGGACACCCTCGGCGGCGCGCTCACCGGCCTGCGCCGCGAGCTCGCGATCGGTGGTGGTGGGCCCCGCCCCGGCGACCTCGTCGCGGGCGCGCGCAGCGCACGGGGTGGCACCGCCGTCGGCACGGTCGCCGAGCTGGACGCCATGCTGGCCGTGCCGTCGCTGCACCTCGTGGTCGACGGCTACAACGTCAGCAAGACCGGTTACCCGGAGCTCCCGCTCGCAGACCAGCGGTCCCGGCTCGTCGGTCAGCTCGGCGCTCTCGCCGCGCGCACCGGGGTGGAGGTCACCGTCGTGTTCGACGGCGCCGGTGTGATCACCGCGCCGCCGCGCGGCTCCCGGGGCGTGCGGGTGCTGTTCAGCGACCCCGGCGTGCTGGCCGACGACGTCATCCGCGACCTCGTGGCGGCCGAGCCGCAGGGCAGGCCGGTCGTGGTCGCCACGTCGGACCGGGCGGTGGTCGAGTCGGTCCGGCGCGGCGGTGCACACGCCGTGGCGTCGGCGGTGCTGCTCACCCGGCTGGTGCGCGGGTAGGCCGGGAGCCTCGCCCGATGGCGGACGGCCGCGCGTTCACGATCACCCGGCGCGTGAGCAGGCTCGGCGGCGCGGTGCTCGCGGGTGTCGCCCTCACCGTGCTCGTGCTCGAGCTGGCGCTGCGCCGGCTCGACGGCCCGCAGTACGTGGCTGTCCGCCACGCCGAGTTCGGCTGGTTCACCGGGTTCATCGGCGCGGTCCTCGTGCCCACGCTCGTCGCGGTGGCGACGCTCGCCGTCCTCGCCCGCGGGCGCGCCGGTGCGCGGCGTGCGGCCGCCGCGCTCGCGCTGCTCCTGCTCGCCGTCGTGATCACGATCCTCGCCAACGGCCCGATCAACGTCGAGCAGCTCGCATGGGACGTCCAGGCACCCCCGGCGGACTGGGCGCGCGTGCGCGACCTGTGGCAGGTCACCCATGCCGTGCGGACGGTCGCGATCCTGGCGGCCCTCGGATGTCTCGAGTCCGTCGAGGCGGGAACGGGGCCGGGAACTGTCGGAGGGCGTCCCTAGCGTGACGCGCATCGGATGGCGACGGCCCGTCCGAACCGTCCAGGGAGCAGAGACAGGGAGCAGCGATGATCATCGACTGTGAGGGGTGCGCGGTCCGCGGCGCGGCCTGCGGCGAATGCGTGATCGGCGTGCTGCTGGGTGCGCCGGCGCCGGTGGGCCCTGCGGACGGCGGCGCGGAAGCGGCGGCGGACGTGCCGTCCGGCGCGCCGATCGTGCAGCTCGACGCACCGGAGCGGCGTGCGCTCGCCGTGCTGGCGGATCAAGGCCTGGTGCCGAGATTGCGGTTGGTGGCCACCACACCGCGCCGAACGCTTCCGGATGCGGGGAGCGGGGGAGCCGTCCGTGACGCAGGGTGAGAAAAAGTCCACTTAGCACGAATTTCCGCTGCGCTCCGTGCATGTGGGTGACGTCGCGCGGCGCGCCACGCCGAGGCACCCCCGGTTTGGTCGCGCGCCGGGCTGCTCCGTAATCTCCGCGAGACCTTGTGGCGTGTCAGCCATTCGACAGCGAGTGGCAACGCGAGGTCACCGCGCGATACCCCGATCGGCGCTCCCCAGTACCCCGATCGTGTGTTCGCGCGGGGTGGCGAGAGGAGATCCGTCCGCGTGGAGTCGCGTCGACGCACCTCGTCGGGTTCTCGGAAGTCCGTCCGTCCGCGCGTGCGTCGCATGCGCCGCCACGGCCGGTCGGTGTCCTCCGTCGGCTCGCTCGTTCTGCTGGTGGTCCTGTCGTTGCTGGTCGCCGCGTCCCCCGCCGCGGCGCAGGAGGACCCGCCCGACGCGCAGGACGCCGCGCGGCAGCTGGAGCAGGTGAACCGGGAGGCGGAGTCCCTCACCGAGGAGTGGCACGCCGCGAAGGACACGCTCGCGGCCCGGCAGTCGGAGCTCACCACGCTGCAGCAGGCGGTCCAGCCCGCTCAGGCGGCCCTCGAATCCGCGGTCGCTGACGAGGAGCAGTTCCGCGTCCAGATCGACAGCGTGGCGCTGTCCGCGTTCGAGAGCGGCAACCTCGACCAGCTGAACGCCCTGCTCGCGAGCAAGTCGCCGCAGGAGTTCCTCGACCAGATGTCGGCCATCGAGACACTCGCCTCCGGCTACCGGGACTCGCTCGAGCAGCTGCTGACGAAGGTCGACGACACCGCGCAGAAGCGGGTCGAGGCCGACGCCGCCGTCCAGCGGGCCCAGGCGGCCGCCGACGAGGCGGCGCGGGCCGAGGAGGACGTCGAGAACCGCAAGCGTGACGCCGAGAAGCGGATCGACGAGGCCCAGCGCCTCCTCGACCGGTTGAGCCCGCAGCAGCGGCGCGAGCGCAACGGTCCCACCCTCAGCGGTCCGACCTCGCTGTCCGGCAGCGGAGTCGGCGTCCAGGCGGCGCAGGCGGCCATGAAGATGCTCGGCAAGCCCTACCGGTACGGCGCGGAAGGGCCCAGCTCGTTCGACTGCTCGGGGCTCACGTCGTGGGCGTTCCAGCAGGTCGGCGTCACGCTGCCGCGGTCGAGCAGCCAGCAGGCCCGGGTGGGCACCCCCGTCCCGCGCGACCAGTTGCGGCCCGGCGACCTCGTGTTCTTCTACAAGCCGGTGAGCCACGTCGGCATCTACGTCGGCGACAACAAGATGATCAATGCGCCGCAGACCGGCGACGTCGTCAAGTACTCCGACATCTCCAGCCGCCCGATCACCGGCGCGCGCCGGCTGTAGACCCGGACCGTCCGCTCCCCGGATACGGGCGGCGGCCGGCCAGGGTGACCGGCCGCCGCCCGATCGCAGGGAAGCGGGGGATAGCGTCGCGCGGTGGCGCGCACGCTCCTCGTGACCAATGACTTCCCGCCCCGCACCGGCGGCATCCAGACCTACCTGCACGCCTTCGCCGAGCGGCTGCCGGGAGAGCTCGCCGTCTACGCGCCCGCGTGGCCGGGCGCCGCCGAGTGGGATGCGGCCTCGCCGGTGCCCGTGCACCGGCACGCGACGTCGCTCATGCTCCCCGTGCCGGCCGTGGCCGCGCGCGCCGCCGCCCTCGCCCGCGAGTACGCCGCCACCACCGTCTGGTTCGGCGCGGCGGCGCCGCTGGCGCTGCTCGGCCCGTACCTGCGCAGGCACGCGGGCGTCGAGCGGGTCGTCGGGAGCACGCACGGCCACGAGGTGGGCTGGTCGATGGTGCCCGGTGGGCGCCGGGCGCTGCGCCGGATCGGCTCGGACGCCGACGTGCTCACCACCATCTCCCGCTACACCCGCTCCCGGCTCGCGGCGGCGTTCGGGCCGGGCGCGGCCCTCGAGGTGTTGCCCGCGGGGATCGACACCGAGCGGTTCCGGCCGGACCCGGCCGCGCGCGCGGAGCTGCGCAGGCGCTACCGCGTCGGCGACGCGCCGCTCGCGGTGTGCGTGTCCCGGCTGGTGGCGCGCAAAGGGCAGGACGCGCTGATCCGGGCGCTGCCGCTCGTGCGCGAGCGGGTGCCGGGGGCACGGCTGCTCCTCGTCGGTGACGGCCCGGGGGCCACGCGGCTGCGGCGGCTGGCCCGGGCAGCCGGCGTGGACGAGCACGTCGTGTTCGCCGGAGCGGTGCCGGCGGTCGACCTGCCGGCCCACCACGCGGTCGGCGACGTGTTCGCACTCCCGTGCCGCACGCGCGGAGGCGGCCTCGACGTGGAGGGCCTCGGCATCGTGCTCCTGGAGGCGGCGGCCGCCGGGCTGCCGGTCGTCGCGGGGGAGTCGGGCGGGGCCCCCGAGACGGTCCGGGAGGGCCGCACCGGCCGCGTCGTCGACGGGCGGGACGTGGAGTCCGTCGCGTCCGCGGTGGCCGGCCTGCTCGCCGATCCGGACCGGGCGCGAGCGATGGGTGCCGCCGGCCGTTCATGGATGCGGCAGGACTGGACGTGGGCCGCGCGGGTGGCCCGGCTGCGGGCCCTGCTCGCCGGGGACCAGGCGTTACTCGACCGTTAGCCGATCGCATGTTTCCCCGCGCCCGATCGGGACAAGTCACGGGACGTGGGTGCGCGGACCTTCATCGATCTCTGGCCGGTCGTCCGTCAGCTCGCCGGGCGTGATCCGCTGGGCCGTGGCGAGGCTGCCAAGTCCGCCCGGAGCCGGAGCCTGACCGCCCGCACCGAGACGGCCGACCGGGTGGTGAAGTCCGTCTGCCCGTACTGCGCCGTGGGCTGCGGCCAGCAGGTCTACGTCGAGGGCGAGCGGGTCACGCAGATCGAGGGCGACCCGGATTCACCGATCTCCCGCGGCCGCCTGTGTCCGAAGGGCGCGGCCAGCCACCAGCTCGTCACCGCGCCGAGCCGGCAGACGACGGTCCGCTACCGCCGCCCGGGTGGCACGGAGTGGGAGGACCTCGACCTCGACACGGCCATGGACATGATCGCCGACCGGGTCATCGAGACGCGGCGGCGGACCTGGCAGGACACCGACGAGGAAGGCCGCGTCCTGCACCGGACGCTCGGCTTCGCCAGCCTCGGCGGCGCCACGCTGGACAACGAAGAGAACTACCTGATGAAGAAGCTCTACACCGCCCTCGGCGCTGTGGAGATCGAGAACCAGGCCCGCATTTGACACTCCTCCACCGTCCCCGGTCTGGGGACCAGCTTCGGCCGCGGCGGCGCCACCACGTTCCAGCAGGACCTGCAGAACGCCGACTGCATCCTGATCCAGGGCTCGAACATGGCCGAGTGCCACCCGGTGGGGTTCCAGTGGGTGATGGAGGCGAAGGCGCGCGGGGCGACCATCCTGCACGTCGACCCCCGGTTCAGCCGCACCAGCGCGCTCGCCGACATCCACGTCCCGCTGCGCGCCGGCAGCGACATCGCGTTCCTGGGCGGCCTGATCCACCACGTGCTGGAGCACGACAAGTGGTTCCGGGACTACGTCGTCCACTACACGAACGCGCCGATGATCCTGCGCGAGGACTTCCGCGACACCGAGGACCTCGACGGCCTGTTCTCGGGGTTCGACGCCGATGGGCGCCACTACGACCCGTCGACCTGGCAGTACGAGGGCGCCGACGTCGCCGCGGCGGCGGGGCAGCGCGACCAGTGGGCGGTGATGCAGCGCGACACCGGGGGCGTCGACGGCGCCGAGCACGGGAAGCGGATGAGGGCCTCCTCGTCGACCGAGACGGCGGGCTCCGGCGGCGGGACGTTCCACGGCACCCCGGAGCGCGACGACACCCTGCAGCACCCGCGGTGCGTGTTCCAGGTGCTCAAGCGCCACTTCGCGCGCTACACGCCCGCGACCGTCGCCGACATCTGCGGCATCTCGGAGCACGAGTTCCTCCGGATCGCCGAGATCGTCACCCGCAACTCGGGGCGCGACCGGACCACCGCGATCGCGTACGCCGTGGGCTGGACCCACCACACGGTCGGGGTGCAGTACATCCGGACGGCGGCGATCCTGCAGCTGCTGCTGGGCAACATCGGCCGGCCCGGCGGCGGGATCCTCGCGCTCCGCGGCCACGCGTCGATCCAGGGGTCGACGGACATCCCGACGCTGTTCAACATCCTGCCCGGCTACCTGCCGATGCCCCACGCCCACGAGCACCTCGACCTGCGGGAGTACATCTCCTCCGGCGCCGGGAGCAAGGGCTTCTGGGGGAACATGGACGCATACACGGTGAGCCTGTTGAAGGCCTGGTGGGGCGATGCGGCCACCGCGGACAACGACTTCTGCTTCGGGTACCTGCCGCGGCTGACGAGCGGCCACTCCAACTACGACACCGTGATCAAGCAGGTGGAGGGCGGGGCCGAGGGCTACTTCCTGGTGGGGGAGAACCCGGCGGTGGGCACGGCCAACTCGCGGATGAACCGGGTCGGCCTGGCCAACCTGAAGTGGCTCGTGGTGCGCGACCTCTACATGATCGAGAGCGCGACGTTCTGGAAGGACGGCCCGGAGATCGAGTCGGGCGAGCTCACCACGCGGGACATCGGCACCGAGGTGTTCTTCCTGCCCGCCGCGGCGCACGTGGAGAAGGACGGCACGTTCACCAACACCCAGCGGCTGCTGCAGTGGCACCACAAGGCCGTCGAGCCGCAGGGCGACCAGCGCAGCGAGCTGTGGTTCTACTACCACCTCGGGCGGCGGATCCGGGAGAAGCTCGCCGCGTCGACGGACGAGCGCGACCGGCCGATCCTCGACCTGACCTGGGACTACCCGACGACCGGCCCCCTGGCCGAGCCGGACGCCGAGGCGGTCCTCGCCGAGATCAGCGGCTGGGGCGGCGACGGCGAGCCGCTGTCGTCCTACACGGGGCTGAAGGCCGACGGGTCCACCCGCTGCGGCTGCTGGATCTACTGCGGGTCGTTCGCCGACGGGGTCAACCAGACCGCGCGGCGCAAGCCCGGCCGGGAGCAGAGCTGGGTGGCGCCGGAGTGGGGCTGGGCGTGGCCGGCCAACCGTCGCCTGCTCTACAACCGGGCGTCCGCGGACCCGGACGGGCGGCCGTGGAGCGAGCGCAAGGCCTACGTCTGGTGGGACGCCGACCAGGAGAAATGGGTGGGCCACGACGTGCCGGACTTCGAGGCGACCAAACGCCCCGACTACCGG
This sequence comes from Pseudonocardia adelaidensis, assembly GCF_039543345.1. Classification (NCBI taxonomy): domain Bacteria; kingdom Bacillati; phylum Actinomycetota; class Actinomycetes; order Pseudonocardiales; family Pseudonocardiaceae; genus Pseudonocardia; species Pseudonocardia adelaidensis. Next base: position 45,954 of record NZ_BAABJO010000008.1, read on the forward strand.
CCGCCCGAGGACGCCGAGCGGGAGGACGCGCTCGCCGGCACCGACCCGTTCATCATGCAGGCCGACGGCCGCGGCTGGCTGTACGTGCCGGCCGGGCTCGCCGACGGCCCGCTGCCCGCCCACTACGAGCCGGCGGAGTCGCCGGTCGGGAACGCGCTCTACGGGCAGCAGGCGAACCCGGCCCGCCGGGTGTTCCCGCACCGGCTCAACCGGTACGCCCCGAGCGCCGGATCGGCCGGATCGGACGTCTTCCCGTACGTGTTCACGACCTACCGGCTCACCGAGCACCACACCGCGGGCGGGATGAGCCGGTGGCTGCCGCACCTGTCCGAGCTGCAGCCGGAGATGTTCTGCGAGGTCTCCCCGGCGCTCGCCGCCGAGCGGGGCCTCGAGCACATGGGATGGGCGACGATCGTGAGCGCGCGCGCGGTGATCGAGGCGCGGGTGCTGGTCACCGAGCGGATGCGCCCCCTCTGCGCGGGCGGACGCACGATCCACCAGATCGGGCTGCCCTACCACTGGGGACCGAACGGCATCTCGACCGGCGACGCGGCGAACGAGCTGCTGCCGATCGTGCTCGACCCGAACGTGCACATCCAGCCGACGAAGGCGGACACCTGCGACATCCGCCCAGGACGCCGCCCGCGCGGAGCCGCCCGACTCGCGCTGGTCGAGTCCTACCAGCGGCGGGCCGGCATCACCGAGCGCACCGGGACGGCGGCGACCACGACGGAGGGAGAGCGGGGATGAGCGAGCTTGCGAGCGAATCATGTTGCAGCGCCCGCGCCCCGCGCGCGAGCTTGCGAGCGCGCCATGGGGACAGTGCCCGGCGAAGCCGGCCGAGCGTCGGCGAGGCCGAGCGATGAGTGAGTTCACCCTCGAGCAACGGCTGGCCGGCCCGCTGGCGGATCCCGCGGCCGAGGCCGGCCACGTCGAGCACCCGCCGCGCGTGGGGTTCTTCACCGACACATCGGTCTGCATCGGGTGCAAGGCCTGCGAGGTGGCCTGCAAGGAGTGGAACCTGATCCCGGAGGACGGCATGGACCTCACCGGGATGTCGTACGACAACTCGGTCGGGCTGGGTGCCTCGACGTGGCGGCACGTCGCGTTCGTCGAGCAGACGCGGACGCGGACGGATGCGGTCGACCTCGGGATGCCGTCGGTGCCGCAGGGCGGGCGGGAGTCCGACCGCGAGATGCAGTGGCTGATGGCCTCGGACGTGTGCAAGCACTGCACCCACGCCGCGTGCCTGGACGTCTGCCCGACCGGCTCGCTGTTCCGCACCGAGTTCGGCACGGTCGTGGTGCAGGAGGACATCTGCAACGGCTGCGGCTACTGCGTCCCGGCCTGCCCGTACGGGGTGATCGACATCCGGCCCGGTGACGGCAGGGCGTGGAAGTGCACGCTCTGCTACGACCGGCTCGGTGCCGGCATGGAGCCGGCCTGCGCGAAGGCCTGCCCCACCGACTCGATCCAGTTCGGGGACCTCGACGAGCTGCGCGAGCGCGCCGCGGAGCGCGTCGACGTGCTCCACGAGGCAGGCGTCGCGGACGCGCGGCTGTACGGCCACGACCCGGCCGACGGGGTGGGCGGCGCCGGCGCGTTCTTCCTGCTGCTCGACGAGCCGGAGGTCTACGGGCTGCCGCCGGACCCGGTCGTGACCACCCGGGATCTCCCGGCGATGTGGAAGCGGGCCGCCCTCGCCGCCGCCGGGGTGGTGGCCACGGTCGCCGCGGCGTTCGTCGGGGCACGGCGATGAGCGGCCGCGACGGGGACCGGGACGCGACCTTCCGCTCGTACTACGGGAAACCCGTCCTCAACCGGCCCACCTGGAAGACCCCGGACGTACCCACCTACCTCTTCAGCGGGGGGACGGCCGGTGCGTCCGCCGTGCTCGCCGAACTCGCCGCGTCGACGGGGCGCCCGACCCTGGCCCGGGTCGCGCGGCTCGGCGCGGCGGGCGGAGCGATGCTCGGCGCCGGGCTGCTGGTCCACGACCTCGGCCGGCCCGCCCGGTTCCTCAACATGCTCCGGATGCTCAAGGTCACCTCGCCGCTGTCGGTCGGCTCGTGGATCCTCGCGCCCTTCTCCGGGCTGGCCGCGCTCGCCGCCGCGTCGGAGATCACCGGGTACGCCCGCGGGCTGGGCCGGGCGGCCGGCGTGGGTGCCGCCGTGCTGGGCGGACCGATGACCACCTACACCGCCGTGCTGATCAGCGACACCGCGGTGCCGGCCTGGCACGAGGCGCGCGGCGAGCTGCCGGTGGTGTTCGCCGGCAGCGCCGTCGCGGCGAGCGGCGGGCTGGGGCTGGTCGGCGCCGACGTGCGCGAGAACGGGCCGGCGGCGCGGCTGGCCGTGGCCGGGGCGGCCACCGAGCTCGTGGCGAGCCGGGTGCTGGAGCGCAGGCTGGGCGGGCTCGGCACGAGGTACACCACCGGCCGCGCCGGCCGGTGGAGGCGGGCGGCCACCGTGCTCACGGCCGCCGGGGCCGCCGGCGCCCTGCTCGGGCGCCGCCGCCGAGGCGTGGCCGCGGCGTCCGGGCTCGCCGTGCTCGCGGGCTCGCTGGCCACGCGGTTCGCCGTGTTCCACGCGGGCCTCGCATCGGCGGACGACCCGGCCGACACCATCGTCCCGCAGCGCCGCCGGCTCGACGACCGGGAGCGGGCCGAAGCCGCGAAGATCGGGTAACGTCGGGCGCACTCCTCAGGGAGGCGTCTGGGTGCCTGGTGGCCCCCGCGGTCTTCAAAACCGACGTGGCCGAGCAGCTCGGTCAGGCGGGTTCGATTCCCGTCCGCCTCCGCAGTGATCTCGGGCCCGACGGGCGCGATGACGCCACCGCACACACCGCGTCGAGACGGCACACACCGCGGGCCGTGTGCGTCGTCCACAGACGGTGTGTGCGGTCTGGCGGTGGCCTCAGCGCCGGACGCGGATCCGCCCGGCCCCGGGTTCGGCCCGCCCGATCACCGCGGCCTGCCCGCCCTGCCGGCGCAGCTCCGCGACGGCCGCGGCGGCCCGCTCGGGCTCGGCGCCGAAGAGCAGCCCGCCCGAGGTCTGGGCGTCGGCGAGCAGCACGACGTCGGTCTCGTCGACGCCGGGACCGATGTCGAGCACCTCCTCCACCCACTCCCGGTTGCGCCGGGTGCCGCCGGGCACGGTGCCGGCGTCCGCCAGCTCCCGGACTCCGGGCAGCAGCGGTACGGTGCCCACCTCGACGACCGCGTCGACCCCGGACGCGGTGGCCATCTTGCGGAGGTGGCCGAGCAGGCCGAACCCGGTGACGTCGGTGCAGCCCTCCGAGCCCGCGGCGAGCGCCGCCGCCGCTGCCGCGGCGTTCGGGGTGCACATCGTGGCCACCGCGGCGGCGAGCAGCTCTCCGCTCGCCGTGCCCGCCTTCACCGCCGTGGTGGCGATCCCGACGCCCAGCGGCTTGGTGAGCACGAGGGCGTCGCCGGGGCGCAGGCCGGCGTTGGTGAGGATCCGGTCCGGGTGGACCTCGCCGACGACCGCGAGCCCGTACTTCGGCTCCGGGTCGTCGATCGAGTGGCCGCCGATTACGGCGAAACCGCACGCGCGGCCGACGTCCGCCCCGCCGGCGAGGACCTCGCTGAGCATCTCCGTGGGCAGCACCTCGCTCGGCCAGGCCACGATGTTCAGCGCGAACAGCGGGCGCGCACCCATGGCGTAGACGTCGGAGACGGCGTTGGTCGCCGCTATCCGGCCCCACGTGCGCGGGTCGTCCACGACCGGGGTGAAGAAGTCCGTGGTGGCGACGAGGGCGCGGTCGGCGTCGAGCCGCCAGACCGCCGCGTCGTCGCCGGTCTCGGTGCCGACGAGAAGGTCGGGGTGCGTGGCGGGGGTGACCGTCGCGAGGATCTCCGCGAGCCGGCCGGGCCCGATCTTGCAGCCGCAGCCCGCGCCGTGGCTGAAGCGGGTGAGCCGCTGGGTCTGCGTGGGCGCGATCGTCGCATCGGTCACAGCCGGATCGTAGGCACGGTGACAGACTCTGGCCGTGTCAGTCGCCGGCCCCGATCACCGCCGCCGCGTTCCCCGCACGGACGCCGTACTCGCCGACCCGCGGATCGCCGCGGCCGCCGTCCGGCTCGGCAGGCCGCTCGTCAAGCGGGCCGTCACCGCGGCGCAGCAGCGGGCCCGGGAGGGCGCCCTTCCGCCCGAGGAGGTCGTCGACGCCGCGCTCGAGGCGTTGCCGCCCGCCGTCACCACGCTGCGCCCGGTGCTCAACGCCACCGGCGTCGTGCTGCACACCAACCTCGGTCGCGCCCCGCTCGGCGCCGCCGCCCGCGAGGCCCTCGCCGTCGCCGCCGGCACCTGCGACGTCGAGCTCGACCTCGCCACCGGCGCCCGGGGCCGCCGCGGCGCCGGGGTGGTCGACGCCCTGCTCGCGACGGTGCCCGGCGCGGGCGGGGCGCACGTGGTCAACAACGGGGCCGCGGCCCTCGCGCTCGTCGCCGCGACGCTCGCGTCCGGCCGGGAGATCATCGTGTCGCGGGGCGAGCTCGTCGAGATCGGCGACGGGTTCCGGATCCCCGACCTGGTCGAGTCGACCGGCGCGCGGCTGCGCGAGGTCGGCACCACGAACCGCACCCACCTCGCCGACTACGAGCGCGCGGTCGGGCCGGACACCGCGTTCGTGCTCAAGGTGCACCCGTCGAACTTCACCGTCAGCGGGTTCACCAGCGCGGTCGGGCCCGCGGAGCTCGCCCGGCTCGGCGTGCCCGTGGTCGTCGACATCGGGTCGGGTCTGCTCGCCCCGCACCCGCTCCTGCCCGACGAACCCGACGCCGCCGGCGTGCTCGCCGCGGGTGCGGCACTGGTGACGGCGTCGGGGGACAAGCTGCTCGGCGGCCCGCAGGCGGGGTTGGTACTCGGCGACCGGGAGCTGGTCGAGCGGGTCCGCCGGTTCCCGCTCGCTCGCGCGATGCGGGTGGACAAGCTGACGCTCGCCGCGCTGGAGGCGACGCTGCGCGGGCCCGTCCCGCCGGTCCGGGCGGCCCTCGACGCGCCCGTCGCCGAGCTGCGGGCGCGGGCGGAGGCCGTCGCGTCCCGGCTGCCGGGGCGGGACGTGCGGGTCGTCGACTCGGAGGCGACCGTCGGCGGGGGAGGGGCGCCCGGTGTCGTCCTGCCGAGCGTCGCGCTGTCCCTGCCCGAGCCCTACGCGGCCGCCCTGCGCGCGGGCGTGCCCGCCGTGCTCGGACGCCTCGAGGGCGGTCGCTGCCTGCTCGACGTGCGCGCGCTCGCCCCCGCCGACGACGAGGCGCTCGCGGAGTGCGTCCGCGCGGCGCGGGTCGGTTCGTGACCTCTCGGGTGGTGGCGACGGCCGGGCACGTCGACCACGGCAAGTCCACGCTGGTCCGGGCCCTGACCGGGATGGAGCCCGACCGGCTGGCCGAGGAGCGGCGGCGCGGGCTGACCATCGACCTCGGGTTCGCCTGGACCCGCCTGCCGTCCGGAACCGATCTCGCCTTCGTCGACGTCCCGGGGCACGAGCGGTTCGTGACGACGATGCTCGCAGGCGCCGGACCCGTTCCCGCCGCGCTGGTCGTGGTGGCCGCCGACGAGGGCTGGATGCCGCAGTCGGGGGAGCACCTCGACGCGCTGGACGCCCTCGGGGTCGAGCACGGCCTGCTCGTCGTCACCCGGTGCGACCTGCTCGATCCGGAGCCGGCGCGGGAGGACGCGCTCGCCGAGCTCGCCCGGTCGTCGCTCGCCCCCGCCGGCGTGGTGGAGGTGTGCGCCCCGCGCGGCGAGGGCCTCGACGACCTGCGCGCCGCCCTCGACGGTCTGGTCGGCGCCATCCCCGACCCCGACCCCGGCGCCGACGTGCGGCTGTGGGTGGATCGCGCCTTCAGCATCCGGGGAGCCGGCACGGTCGTCACCGGCACGCTCGGCGCCGGCACGGTCCGGGTCGGCGACGAGCTGGAGCTCGGCGGACGGCGGGTGCACGTCCGGGGGCTGCAGAGCCTCGGCGCGCCGGCGGAGGCGGTGCGCGGCGTCGCACGCGTCGCGGTGAACCTGCGCGGCGTCCCCCGCGAGGCGGTGGTCCGCGGCGACGCGCTGCTCACCCCGGACGCCTGGCTCGCGCCCGCCGAGGTCGACGTGGCGCTGCGCGGCGTGCGCGGCGCGGAGCTCGAGCCGCTTCCCCGCGAGGTGATGCTGCACGTCGGCTCGGCGGCGGTCACGGTGCGCGTCCGCCCGCTGGGCGGGGGGTTCGCCCGGCTGCGCCCCGAACGCCCGCTCCCGCTGCGGATCGGGGATCGGGCGGTGCTGCGCGACCCGGGCCGCCGCGCCGTCGTCGCGGGTGTGGAGGTGCTCGACGTCCTCCCGCCCGCGCTGCGCCGGCGCGGGGCCGCCGCCCGCCGGGCCGTCGAGCTCGCCGAGCCCGGCGGGGGCACCGCGAGCGGCGAGCTGGGCCGCCGCGGCGCGGTCCGGGCCGTGGACCTGGAGGCCATGGGCGTGCCGCGCGCGGAGATCGACGCGGTGGAGCCCGCGGTGCGTGCGGACGGCTGGCTCGTCGCGCCGGCCCGCGCGAAGGAGGCGGTGTCCGCGCTCGCGGCGGCCGTCCGCGCCCACGATGCCGCCGAGCCCCTCGACCCGGGTCTCACGATCGAAGCCGCGCGTCGCGCCGCGGACCTGCCGACGGCGGGACTGGTGGCGGCGGTGCTCGCCGCGTTCCCGCCCGGACCGGACGCGGTGCGGCCGCAGCTGCGCGACGGCCGCGTCCACCTGGGCCGCAGCCGTGGCCTCCCCGAGCGGGTGCGCGCGGCGATGGACGCGCTGCGCGCCGACCTCACCGCGAACCCGTTCCACGCCCCCGAGGCGGGCCGGCTCGCCGAGCTCGGCCTCGGCGCGCGCGAGCTGGCCGCGCTGGTCCGAGCGGGCGAGCTGGTCGCCATCGCCGACGGGGTCGTGCTGTTGCCCGACGCGCCGGACCGGGCCGTGGACCGGCTGCGCGGCGTCGGACCCGAGTTCACCCTCAGCGAGGCGCGCCAGGCGCTCGGCACCACCCGCCGGGTCGCGGTGCCGCTGCTGGAGCACCTCGCGCGCGCCGGGTGCACGGAACGCACCGACGACGTCACGCACCGCCTCCGCTGAAAAGTCCTCTCGCCCGATTTGCATTCGCAAGAACCGGGTACCTCATGGGCAGATCCGGTCGCCGGGGTGTGCGCTCCCGTCACACCATCGGTCGGGCGATCGGGATGAGGAGGAGGAATCGTGATCGTCCTTGGCGCAATTCTCTTGGTCCTGGGCTGGCTGCTCGGGATCTCCCTGCTGACCTACCTGGGCGGGATCCTGCTCGTCGTCGGAGTTGTGCTGTTCCTGCTGGGCAGCACGGGCCGGGCCATCGGTCCCCGCAGGCACTATTTCTAGCCGGTAAGCACAACGGAAAGGGACCCGCCGTCGACCGACGGCAGGTCCCTTTCCGTGCGTCGAATCCTCAGGCCGGGGCTTTCGCCCCGCTGTAGATGCTCGCGATGTCGGAGGCGAACGTCTTCGCCACGACCGCGCGCTTGACCTTCATCGTGGGTGTCATCTCGCCCCCCGCCTCCGTGAAGTCCACCGGGAGGATGCGGAACTCGCGGATCTGCTCCGCGCGCGACACCGCCTGGTTCGCGTCCTCGACCGCTCCGGCGATCTCCGCGCGCAGGTCCGGGTCGTCGACGAGGTCCGCGATGGGCGTGCCCGCCGGCTTCCCGGCGCGCTCGAGCCACCCGGGGAGGGCCTCGGCGTCGACCGTGACGAGCGCGCCGATGAACGGCTGCCCGTCGCCGACGACCATGCACTGGCTGACCAGCGGGTGGGCCCGGAGCCGGTCCTCCAGCACGGCGGGCGCGACGTTCTTGCCCCCCGCCGTCACGATGAGCTCCTTCTTGCGGCCGGTGATCCGCAGGAACCCGGCGTCGTCGAGCTCGCCGATGTCGCCGGTGTGGAACCAGCCGTCCTCGAGCGCCTCGGCGGTGGCGGCGTCGTTCTTCCAGTACCGGCGGAAGACGATCGGGCCCTTGACCAGCACCTCGCCGTCGTCGCCGATGCGGACGGAGTGACCGGGCACCGGCCGCCCGACGGTGCCGATGCGCTGGGCGCCGAGCGCGTTGAGCGTGACGCCCGCCGTGGTCTCGGTGAGCCCGTAGCCCTCGAGCACCGGGAGGCCGATGCCGCGGAAGAAGTGGCCGAGCCGCTCGCCGAGCGGCGCCGCGCCGGACACGGCGGCCACGACGTTCCCGCCGACGACCTCGCGCAGCTTGCCGTAGACCAGCCGGTCGAACAGCGCGTGCCGCAGCCGCAGCGCGAGGCTCGGGCCGCCGGTGTCCCGCGCCCGGCTCCACGCGATGGCGGTGTCGGCGGCCAGGTCGAAGATCCGGCCCTTGCCGCCGTCGTGGGCGCGCTGGCGGGCGCCGAAGAAGACCTTCTCGAACACGCGGGGGGCGGAGAGGATGAACGTCGGCCGGAACGAGGCGAGGTCGGGGAGCAGCTGCTTCACGTCGGACGTGTGGCCCACCACCGTGCGGGTGTACAGGGCGCCGCACTGGATGACCTTGCCGAACACGTGGGCCAGCGGCAGGAACAGCAGCACCGACCCACGGTCGGACAGCAGCTCGGGGAGCATGCTGACGGTGCCCTTGACCTCGCTGACGAGGTTGCGGTGGGTCAGCTCGCAGCCCTTGGGCCTGCCCGTGGTGCCCGAGGTGTAGATCAGCGTGGCGAGGTCGTCGGCGCGCACGGCCGCGCTGCGGGCGCGCACCTCGTCGGCGGGGGTGTCGGCGCCCAGCGCGACGAGCTCCTCCACGGCGCCCCGTCCGCCCGCGGGCGGTTCGATCTGCCAGACGTGCCGCAGACCGGGGTTGTCGGCCCGCACGCTGTCGACGAGCGCGGCGTGCTTGTCGGACTCGACCACCGCGGCCACCGCCCCCGAGTCGGACAGCACCCAGCCGATCTGCTCGGCCGACGACGTCTCGTAGATCGGCACGGTGGCCGCGCCCGTCGCGAGGATCGCGTAGTCGAGCAGGGTCCACTCGTAGCGGGTGCGCGAGAGCAGCACCACGCGGTCGCCGGGACGCACGCCTGCGGCGACGAGACCGCGCGCCACGGCCACGACCTCCTCGGCGAACTGCGCGCAGGTGACGTCCGTCCACTCGCCCGGGGCGAGCTGGCGCCGGTAGACGACCACCGGCCCGTGCTCCTCGGCGTTGGCGTACACCACGTCGAGGAGGTTCTCCTCGTCACCGACGCGGGCGGTGGCTGGAACGCTGTACTCGCGCACGGTCGTGACCTCCTGGCCGGCACTGGCTCCCGTTTCCCGAAACCTACCTCGCAGTAGGCATCGCCGGCACGACGTGTCACTAGGCTGACGCCGTGCCGTCGGTCGACGTGGTGGACGAGACGTTCCTCGCCGTGCCGCCCGCCGTGGTGGCGGCCGAGTTCGCGGTGCCGTCCCGCTGGCTGCAGCTGTGGCCGGACCTGCACCTGCAGGTCATGGCCGACCGCGGCGTCGAGGGCATCCGGTGGACGGTGCGGGGCGCGCTCGTCGGGAGCATGGAGGTGTGGCTCGAGCCGGTGCTGGACGGCACGCTGCTGCACTACTACCTGCGCGCCGATCCCGCGGACCGGGACGGGCTGCCGCGACCCGCCGCACCCCGCCGCGCGGCGGCGGAGGCGATGCGCAGGCAACGCGCGGCCAAGGCCATCGCGTTCGCGTGCAAGGAGCGGCTCGAAGCGGGCCGGGAGCCGGGGGAGCCGCCCGGGGTAGCGTGATCGCATGCGCGTGCACGTGGTCTCCGATGTGCACGGTGCCTCCGATGCGCTCGCGCGGGCGGGCGACGGGGCCGACGCCCTCGTCGTGCTCGGCGACCTCGTCGACTACGTCGACTACCGCGACCCCACCGGCGGGATCCTCGGGCGCGTGCTCGGCCCCGAGGTCACCGCCGAGTTCGCCCGGCTGCGCTCGTCGGGCGGCCGCGACGCGTTGATCCGGTTCATCCGGGAGGCCTGGGCGCGGGTCCCCGACGCGCCCGCCGTGGTGGAGGAGGCCGTGCGGGAGCAGTACGACCGCCTCTTCGGGGCCCTCACCGCCCCCACCTTCGCGATTCCCGGCAACGTCGACATGCCCCGGCTCTGGCCGCGCTACGCCCGCCCCGGGCTCACGCTGGCCGACGGGCGCGTCCTGGAGATCGGCGACCTGAGGTTCGGGTTCGTCGGCGGCGCGCCGCTGCCGCCGGGGGTGGAGCCGCGCCCGGGCGGCCCCTGGACGCCGCACCTGCTGCGGGCGGCGGACTTCACCGCGGCCGTGAAGGCCCTCGACCGGGTCGACGTGCTCTGCAGCCACGTGCCGCCCGCCGTCCCCGAGCTCGCGTTCGACGTCGTCACGCGCCGGGCCGAGGCGTCCTCGGCGGCGCTGCTGGACGTCGTGCACCGGGACCGCCCGAGGGCGGCGCTCTTCGGGCACGTCCACCAGCCGCTCGCCCCGCGGGTGCGCGTCGGGCGCACCGAGTGCGTCAACGTCGGGCACTTCCGCTCCACCGGCGCTCCGTACGTGCTCCGCTGGTGAACCCAGCTGTAACGTGCCCGCCATGGCCGACGCTACGACCTCCTCGATCACCATCACCGCGCCGCCGGAACGCGTGATGGCCGTGATCGCCGACTTCCCCGCCTACCCCGAGTGGGCCGAGCAGGTGAAGACGGTGGAGGTGCTGAGCAGCGACGGCGACGGGCGTGCCGAGCGGGTGCGCTTCACGATGGACGCCGGCCCGATCAAGGACTCCTACACCCTCGACTACACGTGGGCGCCCGACGGCCGTTCCGTGAGCTGGACGCTCGTGAAGGGGCAGATCCAGAAGGCGCAGAACGGCTCCTACACCCTGGCCGGCTCGGGCGGGGAGACCACGGTGACCTACTCGCTGGCCGTCGACCTGAACATCCCGATGATCGGCATGCTGCGCCGAAAGGCGGAGAAGGTGATCATCGATACGGCACTCAAGGGGCTGAAGCGGCGGGTCGAGAGCGCCCCGTGACGCGCACGCGCTGATCCCGCGATTACCCTTCCGCGTCGTGCGCGTCGTCCTGTTCACCGGCAAGGGAGGCGTCGGCAAGACCACCCTCGCCGCGGCCACCGCCGCCCTTCTCGCGCGCTCCGGCCGCAAGGTGCTCGTGGTCTCCACCGACCCCGCGCACTCGCTCGGCGACGCCTTCGAGGCCGAGCTGGGTGGCGACCCCACCGAGCTCGAGCCGGGCCTCTCCGCCGCGCACGTCGACACGCGGTCCCTGCTGGACGGCGCGTGGGCCCGGCTGCAGGAGCACCTCGGCACGCTGCTGGCGGGCGCGGGCGTCGACGAGCTGATGGCCGACGAGCTCACCGTGCTGCCCGGCGTCGAGGACCTGCTGGCCCTGGGCGAGGTGCGCCGCCTCGCCGAGAGCGGCCTGTGGGAGGTCGTGGTGGTCGACTGCGGGCCCACCGCGGAGACGCTGCGGCTGCTCGGCCTGCCCGAGGCGCTCTCGACGTACATCGAGCGGCTCTTCCCTCCCCACCGCAGGGCCGTCCGGGGCCTGATCAGCGGCCTCGCCGCAGGCCGGGAGGCGCAGCCCGCGTGGGACCGCGCCGTGAACGCGCTGGAGGCACTCGCCGCCGAGCTGCAGGGGCTGCGCCGGCTGCTCGCCGACCAGGACACCACGTCGATCCGGCTCGTGCTCACCCCGGAGCGGGTGGTGGCCGCCGAGACCCGCCGCACGCTCACCGCGCTGGCGCTGCACGGACTGCGCGTGGACGGGCTGGTCGCCAACCGGCTGGTGCCCGAGGCGCCGTCGTCGCTGCGCGGGCCTGCCGGGCGCTGGCTGCGCGAGCGGTACGCCGACCAGGGCGCCGTGCTCGCCGAGCTGAAGGCGCTGCCGGTGCCGCTGCGCGTCACGGAGCACACCGCGACCGAGCCGACCGGCCTGCCCGCGCTGCGGGAGCTCGCCCACGCCCTCTACGGCTCCGACGACCCCGCGGCTCCGCCGGACGCACCCGCCACCCCGCTGCTGCAGGTCAACCGCACGGCGGGGACCGGCACCGCACTGGACTCGGCGTTCGAGCTGGTCCTGCGGCTGCCCGGGGTCGCGGCCGGGCCGGTGGACCTCGTCCGCCTCGACGACGACCTCGCCGTCACCACCGGCGGCACCCGGCGGATGATCGCGCTGCCGTCCGTGCTGCGCCGGTGCGCCGTCACCGGCGCCTACGTGGCGGGTGACGACCTGCGCGTCGCGTTCGTCCCCGACCCCGCGGTCTGGCTCCGGTGACCGCGGCCGACGGCTGCGGCGCGCACGCGGGCATCGCGGAGGACCTGAAGGCGCTCCTGCGCACCGCGCTCGACCGGATCGACCCGGTGCTCGACCGGCTGCGTGAGGAGCAGGCCGCGGGCGGAGGGGACGCCGCGGAACCCCCCGCCGCACCGGACCCGTGCGCCTCGTGCCCGATCTGCGCTGTCATCGCCGCGCTGCGGGGGGAGCGGCCCGAGCTCGCCGTGCGGCTGGCCGAGCACGCCGCCGGGCTGGTAGCCGTGCTGCGGACCGCCCTCGACGACGGTGTGCCCGCACCCGCCCCGCCCCCGGACGTGGACGAGGACGCGGACCGGGACGGCCGGCCGCCCGCGCGCCGCGTGCAGCGGATCCCCGTGCAGCGGCGGACGCCATGACGGTGCTCACCATCGGTGTCGACGTCGGGGGGACCAGCGTCCGGGCCGGTGTCGTCGACGCCGAGGGGAACGTCCACGACACCGCGCGCACCCCGACCCCGCGCAGCGAGACCGCGCTGGAGGCCGCGCTGGCCGGCGTGATCGGGGAGCTCGCGGCGCGGCACCGCATCGGGGCGGTCGGGCTCGCGCTCGCCGGGTTCGTCACGCCCGACCGCCGGGGTGTCCGGTTCGCCCCGCACCTGTCCTGGCGGGACGCGCCGGTCGCGGACCGGATCGCGGACAAGATCGGCCTGCCGGTCGTCGTCGAGCACGACGCGAACGCCGCCGCGCTCGCCGAGCGGCACTTCGGCGCCGCGTCCGGGGCGGGCACCGTGGTGTTCGTCGCGCTCGGCACCGGCATCGGCTCGGCCCTGCTGATCGACGGCGAGCTCTACCGGGGCGCGTTCGGGGTGGCGCCCGAGCTGGGGCATCTGCGGGTCGTGCCGGACGGACGGCCGTGCCCGTGCGGGAAGAACGGGTGCTGGGAGCGCTACTGCAGCGGCACGGCCCTGGCCACCACGGCCGTCGAGCTGCTCGCCCGCGACCCGGGCCGCTCACCGCTGCTGCGCAGGCTCGTGGCGGGGGACCCGGGCCGCGTCACCGGGCAACGGGTGGCCGCCGCCGCCCGCGACGGCGACCCGGTGGCCTGCGCCGCCATGGACGATCTCGCCCGCTGGCTCGGCGAGGGGCTCGCGCTCGTCGCCGACGTGTTCGACCCGGAGCTGGTGGTGATCGGCGGGGGAGTGTCCGGGTCGGCACCGCTCTTCCTCGACGAGGCGCGCGAGCACTACGCCGCCACCGTGACGGGGGCGGGTCGCCGCCCGCTGGCCCGGATCCGCACCGCCCAGCTGGGTGAGGCGGCCGCCGTGGTGGGCGCAGCCCAGCTGGCGCGCGAGCTCGCGCACCGCGCCTGAGCGCCGTTCTCAGATCACCGCGCCGTCGTCGTCGCCGTCGTCGTCGCTGCGGTCCGGCGGGTCGGGCCACAGGCGCAGCACCAGCCACCCCAGGCCGGACGCGAGCCCGACCAGGCCGAGCGGGAGGCCGTAGGGGGAGGCGACGCCCAGCCACCCGGGCGCGACGACCAGCACGAGTCCCACGACGATCAGGGTGAGCCCGACGAGCGCGGGTGGCCCGAGCCGGGGCAGGGGCGGCGGCTCCGGCGGGATGAAGTGCTCGTCCTCCGGCAGCGGTGGGGGTGAGTAGGAGCGCGGTGGCATCGGGGGCGGGGGCTGCGCAGCGGGCGCCGGGTCGTCGAGGTCGGTGGGCGGGGCGGCTGCCTCCGGGGCGTCGTCGTCCGGCCACTCGGGAACGTCGCCCTCGTCGCGCCAGAGCGCCACGATCGCGTCGAACTCGTCGGGCGCCGCACCGTCGGGCTGCGGGCGCTCGTCGGGATCGCGGTCCACGCGGCCTCCTCCCTCGCTGCGCGACGGCTCGCCGGGAGCACCATCCTGACACGGCAGCACCCCGAAGAGGGAAGAGTTCGGCCGCCCGTTCTGCTCCGATACCGTCGTGCCCGTTGTCGGCGGCTCGCGCGGCTCCGTAGGCTGGCGCGGTCGAGCTGGAGGGGGCACGCCCAGGTGCTGTACTGGTGGTCCAAGTTCGTGCTCCTCGGCCCGTTGCTGCGGTTGTTCTTCCGGCCCTCGGTCGAGGGCCTCGAGCACGTGCCCACGAGTGGAGGGGCGATCCTGGCGAGCAACCACCTCGCCGTCGCCGACTCGTTCTTCCTGCCGTTGCTCGTTCCGCGGCGCATCACGTTCCTGGCCAAGCGCGAGTACTTCACCCAACCGGGCCTCGTCGGGTGGCTCAAGAAGATCTTCTTCACCGGGGTGGGCCAGGTGCCGATCGACCGCTCCGGGGGATCGGCGGCGCAGGCCGCGATGGACACCGCCGTCCGGTTGCTGCGCGAGGGCAACCTGCTCGGCATCTACCCCGAGGGCACCCGATCCCCGGACGGGCGGCTCTACAAGGGCAAGACCGGCGTGGCGCGCATGGCGCTCGAGGCGGACGTCCAGGTGGTCCCGGTCGCGATGATCGGCACCGACAAGGTCAACCCGATCGGGTCGCGGATCTGGCGGCCGCGCAAGGTGCGCGTCAAGATCGGCCCGCCCCTGGATTTCTCCCGCTACTCCGGCATGGCGGGCGACCGGTTCATCGAACGCTCGATGACCGACGAGATCATGTACGCCCTGATGGAGCTGTCCGGCCAGACCTACGTCGACCTCTACGCCGCCTCGGTCAAGGAGAAGGCGGCGCAGGCGGATGCATCCGCCGCCGCGGCCGGCCCGACGCCGATCCCCACCGAGGGCGAGGACGGGCGCGGCGCCAGCCGGGTCCCCGGCACGCGCGCCAGTTGAGGTGAGTAGGCCGCGCCACATCCGCGTCGCAGCGAGTAATACCGTGCTGGCGTGGCGCGATGGTCGGGTGTGGGAGAGCCGGACGACCCGTTGCGCGCCGACGACGCACTCGTCGGCGGCGAGCACGAGGACGTCCTCCTGGGTTCCGCCGCAGCGGACGAGGCCGAGCCGGACGTCCCGTACGCCGATTCCGCCCCCGCTGACGCCGACGAGTACCCGACGTCCGTCGCGGCCCTGGACGACCAGCCCACGATGGAGATGCCGGCCGTCGTGGTGGCCCCCGCACCCGAGCCGCGCGGCCGGTTCGCCGGGGTGGCCCCGTGGGCGGTGTTCGCGGTCGTCGCCGTGGTCGTGATCGCGGCGACGTCGACGTTGGCGTCGGTCCTGCAGGGCCCCACCGCCGAGCGCCAGAGCTTCACCGGGCTGCTCCAGGTACCGACCGCCACCGCCTCCGCGCCCCCGCCCGCACAGGCCGAGCCGCCGACGTCGGCCCCCGCGGCCGAGCCCACGCCGGAACCCGAACCGAAGCCGGAGCCCGCGGCCCGGCCCACGCAGCGGCCGCGGGCCACGCGCGCGCCGGCCGCGCCCCCGCCCGCCGCTGCCGTGAGGGCGCCCACCACGTCGGAGAAGAAGAAGGCGGAGCAGACCCCGCCGACGGCCGGGCCGGGCGCCGCCGCAGCAGCGGCGGAGAAGGGCGACGCCGCGGACGGTGCGGCCACCGGCAGCGCGGCCAAGACCAGCGCGAAGACCAGCGCGAAGAACACGGACGAGTCCGGCGACGACGGGGACTCCGGCGACTAGGCGCACGCCAGCCCGGCATCGTCAACTAACCTCTCGACGTGCGGTTCTTCTACGACTGCGAGTTCATCGAGGACGGGACGACGATCGACCTGGTGTCGATCGGCGTGGTCGGGGAGGACGGGCGCGAGTTCTACGCGGTGTCCACGGAGTTCGACCCCACCCGGGCCGGGCCGTGGGTGCGGGCCAACGTGCTGCCCAAGCTGCCGTCACCGGCCGACCCGGTGTGGCGGTCGCGTTCCCGGCTGCGCGCCGACCTGCTGGAGTTCCTGACCTCGGCGCCCGGTGACGTCGAGCTGTGGGCGTGGATCGCGGCGTACGACCACGTCGCGCTCTGCCAGCTGTGGGGGGCCATGCCGGCGCTGCCCCGCGCGCTGCCCCGCTTCACGCGGGAGCTGCGGCAGCGCTGGGAGGAGGCCGGACGGCCACCGCTGCCGCCGCCGACGCCCGACGCGCACGACGCGCTCGCCGACGCGAGGCTGAACCGCAGGCGGTGGGACGCGATCGAGGCGGCGGTGGCCGCCCGCTGAGCGGAGCGATCAGGCCGCGCTGAGCGGGCCGGGGCCACCGCCGCGATCGGTCACGGAACGGTCGGCCCTGGGACGTCAGACGTTGAAGATGCTCACGCCGCCGGGCCCCACCAGCAGGCCGACGATGATGAGCACGATGCCCCAGATCAGCTGTCGCCTGAGTATCGCGAAGATGCCGGCGACGACGAGGATCACTGCCAGGATCCACAACAGAGTAGCCATGACGCGTCTGTGCCCCGAACCGTGCTCCGGAATCGGGCCGAATGGGTGATCACGGCCACCTCCGGGTCCGTTTCGTCCCGTCGTGGCCCTGAGGCCTACTCTTGGACACCGTGAACTGGACGGTCGACGCACCGGTCGAGGTGCTGCCCGAGCTGCCCCCGCTCCCCTCCGACCTGCGGGCCCGGCTCGACGACGCACTGGGCCGCCCGGCCGCGCAGCAGCCGGAGTGGCCCGACGCCGACCACGTCGCCCACGTCCGCACCGTGCTCGAGAGCGTGCCGCCGGTCACCCTGCCACCGGAGGTGGACCGGCTGCGGGAGCGCCTCGCCGCGGTCGCCCGGGGCGAGGCGTTCCTGTTGCAGGGCGGCGACTGCGCGGAGACGTTCGTCGACAACACCGAGCCGCACATCCGGGCCACGATCCGCACGTTGCTGCAGATGGCAATCGTGCTGACGTACGGCGCATCGATGCCGGTCGTGAAGGTCGGGCGGATCGCCGGGCAGTACGCCAAGCCGCGCAGCGCTCCGGTCGACGCGCTGGGCCTGCCGTCCTACCGCGGCGACATCGTCAACTCGCTCGTGGCCACGCCGGAGGCCCGGGTGCCCGACCCGTCGCGGATGGTGCGCGCCTACGCCAACGCGGGCGCGGCGATGAACCTGGTGCGCGCGCTCACCGCCACCGGCATGGCCGACCTGACGATGGTGCACGACTGGAACAAGGACTTCGTGCGCAGCTCGCCCGCGGGGGAGCGGTTCGAGGACATCGCCACCGAGATCGAGCGCGCGGTGAACTTCATGCACGCCTGCGGGGTGGACGACCACAACCTGCACAGCGTGGAGTTCTACGCCAGCCACGAGGCGCTGCTCATCGACTACGAGCGCTCGCTGCTGCGCCTGGACACCACCCGCCCCGAGCCGCGGCTCTACGACCTCTCGGCGCACTTCCTGTGGATCGGGGAGCGCACCCGCCAACTCGACGGTGCCCACATCGCGTTCGCCGAGCTGCTGTCCAACCCGATCGGGCTCAAGATCGGCCCGACCACCACTCCCGAGCTGGCCGTCGAGTACGTCGAGCGGCTCGACCCGCACGGCACGCCCGGCCGGCTCACGCTCGTGAGCCGCATGGGCAACGGGCGCGTCCGCGACGTGCTGCCGGCGATCGTGGAGAAGGTCGAGGCGTCCGGGCACAAGGTCATCTGGCAGTGCGACCCGATGCACGGCAACACCCACGAGTCCACCACCGGCTACAAGACGCGCCACTTCGACCGCATCGTCGACGAGGTGCAGGGCTTCTTCGAGGTGCACCGCGCGCTGGGCAGCCACCCTGGCGGCATCCACGTCGAGGTCACCGGCGAGGACGTCACCGAGTGCCTCGGCGGCGCCCAGGAGATCTCCGACGCCGACCTGTCCGGCCGCTACGAGACCGCCTGCGACCCGCGGCTGAACACCCAGCAGTCCCTGGAGCTCGCCTTCCTCGTGGCGGAGATGCTGCGCGGCTGACGCCGAGCTGCGGTCAGACCGTGACGAGGGTGACCGTCGTGCCGCGCTCCACCGTCGTGCCCGGTGCCGGGCGCTGCTCCACCACCTGGCCGTCGCTGCGACCGAGGAACGGGATCGCACTGCGGCCCTCGGCGTCGAGGTCGAGCTCGCCGAGGATGTCGGAGGCGTCGTCGAAGTCCTTGCCGACGACGTCGGGCACCTCGACGGTGTCCGACTCACCGCTGCTCACCACGATCGTCACCGGCTCCCCGACCCGCAGCTCGGTGCCCGCCTCCGGGTCGGTCCGCAGCACGGCGCCCTCGGGCACGGAGTCGCTGTCGTCGGTGTCGCCCGCCTCGTGCACGGGAGTGAGGCCGGCGTCGCGCACCGCCCGCTCGGCGTCCGCGACCGGCGTGCCCGGCGCGATGTCCGGCACCGTCGGCCGTCCCGAGGACACCGTGATCCGCACGGTGCTGCCGCGCAGCAGCTCCACCTGCGGGGCCGGGTCGGTGGCGCTGACGAGGCCGTCGGCGACCTCGTCGTCGTAGGCCTCGGTGACGCGCGCGACGAGATCGGCGTCGGCGAGCAGCTGCTGCGCCGCCGTGGCCTCCAACCCCACGAGGCTCGGCACCGCCGTCCACCGCCCGCTGCCGAGCCACCAGGCAGCCACCCCGACGAGCAGCGCCAGCACGAGGACGATCACGGTGCCCACCACGAAGGTCCGGCGGCTGCGCCGGCGGGCGCGTACGTGCGGCGCCGGGCCGCCGTCGTCCGGGCGGGGGAGGGCGCGGGTGCCCCGCGGGCCAGGGCCGGGCAGGGCCGCGCTCATCGCCGTGCTCCCGGCGGCGGCCACCGCGGTGGCCGCGGTGGCGCCCGGGGCCATGCGCTGCGGTCCCGCCGGCACGGTGTCCTGCTCCTCGACGGGACGCGGGGGCGGCACCGGCGGTGGCACGCGTGGGACGTCCAGCCGCACGGCGACGCGGTGCAGCTCCGCGAGCATCGCCGCGGCGTCGGCGGGCCGGGCGGCCGGGTCGCGGCGGGTGGAGCGCAGCACGAGGTCGTCCAGCTCCGGCGGCACCTCGCCCGCGATCTCCGACGGGGGCGGCACGTCCGAGTTCACGTGCCGGTACGCCACCGAGATCGCGGAGTCGCCGCTGTACGGCGGCGCCCCGGTGAGCAGCTCGTAGAGCATGATCCCGGCCGCGTACACGTCGCTGCGGGCGTCGGCACTGCCGGTGGCGACCTGCTCGGGGGAGAGGTACGCGACCGTCCCCATGATCATGCCGGCCGTGCTGGCGCCCGCCTGCGCGCTCGCCGTGACCAGGCCGAAGTCGGCGACCTTGACCTCACCGGAGCGGCTGATCAGCACGTTCTCCGGCTTGACGTCGCGGTGCACGAGGCCGAGCCGGTGGGCCGCCGCGAGGCCGGAGAGCACCTGCTCCGCCACGGCGAACGCGGCAGGCACCCCGAGCGCGCCCCGCGCGCGCACGACGTCGCGCAGGGTGCCGCCCTCCACCAGCTCCATCACGAGGAACAGCAGCGGCCCATCACCACCCAGGCCGGTGCCGGCACCGCTGGGGACGGCGCCCTGGTCGTAGACGTCGACGACGTTCGGATGATCGATCCGCGCTGCCGAACGGGCCTCGCGCTCGATCCGGCCGCGGAACGCGGGGTCCCCGGCGAGCCGGGGATCCATCACCTTGATCGCGACCGGCCGGTCGAGCCGCGTGTCGGTGCCCCGGTACACGATGGACATCCCGCCACGGGCGAGCAGCGAGCCCACCCGGTAGCGCGCGTCGAGCAGCGCGGCAGGCGGGGCGTTCACGCGATGACGGTACCGTCGCGCCTTCCGCTTCTCCCACGCGGCGCGCCTGTGGCATCGTATCGCCCCGTGAACGAGGTTGTCGGGCTGTCGGCCGACATCGCGACCCTGCCCGTCGCGGAGGTCGCACAGCGGCTGGGCCAGCCCGTATCCCGGGTCCATCAGCTCGTACGGGACGGACACCTGCTGTCGTTCCGGCGCGAGGGAGACGTCGTCGTCCCGTCCGAGTTCATCGGTGACGACGGTGCGGTGATCAAGGGCCTGTCGGGCACGATCACCGTCCTGCGGGACGGGGGCTACGCAGACCCGGACATCCTGCGCTGGCTCTTCGCCGAGGACGACTCCCTGCCGGGCACGCCGGTCGCGTCCCTGCGCGCAGGCAGGCACCGGGAGGTCAAGCGCAGAGCGCAGGCGATGGCCTTCTGACGCGGGCCTGCCGGCTCACGCGCGGGTCGCGAGGGCGCGGAGCAGGCCGGGGACGGCCACGGCCACCCGTCTGCGGCGGGGCACCGAGACCCGCCGGTGCAGGATGTCGTAGTCGGCGGCCTCGATCTGGTCGAGGATCCCGCGGTAGAGGGTGAACGCGCACCCCACGCACGCGCGGGACACCGGCTCGAGCATCTCGATGCCCGGTGCGGCGCGCCGGTAGATCGCGCGGGTGTGCGCCACGAGGTGGGCCAGTGCCCGGCGCACGCGCGGGTCCGGCCGCCGGGTGCGCCGGCACCGGGCCAGCAGCTGCCGGTCCACACCGAACGCCGCGAGCTCCTCGGTGGGCAGGTAGAGGCGGCCGCGGTCGAGGTCCTCACCGACGTCGCGCAGGAAGTTGGTGAGCTGGAACGCCACACCGAGTGCCGCGGCCGGCTCCTCGGCCTCCTCCCGGGGGACGGTGGTGCCCAGGACGGGCAGCATCAGGAGGCCGATCACCGCGGCCGAGCCGTGCACGTACCGGCCGAGGTCGTCGAAGGTGGCGTACTCGGTGACCTCCGTGTCCATCCGCATCGACGCGAGGAAGTCGGCGAAGTGGGCGGGGTCGAGCTCGTACCGCCCGGCGGTGTCCGCCACGGCGGCCAGCACGGGGTGCTCGGACCCCGCGCCGGTCAGCGCGCGCTGCAGCTGCGCGCCGAGCCGGTCGAGCCGGGCCGCCTTCTCCGCGGCGGGGCGGGCGTCGCCGAGGTCGTCGACGATGTCGTCGGCGTACCGCGCGAACCCGTAGAGCGCGTGCACGGCGGGCCTGCGCGCGGCGGGGAGCAGCCGCGTGGCGAGGAAGTACGTCCGCCCGTGGTGGGCGTTGAGCTCCCGGCAGACGGTGTAGCCGGCCCGCAACGCCGGATCGGTGATCCCGGCGGCGTCGAGCTCAGCTCGTGCCGCGGTCGGCACCGTCGACGATGACCGAGCCCGCGGACGACGCTGCGGGGACGGGAGCCGGGGACGGTGTCCGGGCGCGCTGCAGGACGCGTGTGGACAGGCGCAGCGGGTCGGGCCGCACCAGCGACACGGCGGCGAGCACGGCGATCAGCCCCCACGCGATGAGGTAGGGCGGGTTGTAGAGCGCGTCCTCGCCGTTGGAGTAGTAGCAGATGGTGAGCATCACCGACACGAAGACGGTGATCTGCAGGCCGCGCACCGACCACGCGGCGGCCGCGACCAACGCCATGCCCCAGCTGACGTACCACGGGAGCATGGCGGGCGAGAGCACGGCGGTGGCCAGGAGCACCACGCCTGCCCGGCGCACGGCGTCCGGTCCGCCGTCGCGGGCCGCCCACCACTGCCGGACCGCGATGTAGACCAGCAGGATCCCGCCGAGCACCCGGGCGACGTTGACGAACGGCTGCTTGGGGACGTTGACGAGCGCGCTGAGCAGCGTGTGGGTGAACTCGCCCACCGCGGTGGGGATCGACATCCAGTTCACGATCATCGACGGGGCGCTCAGGGCGGGCAGCCAGCCGAGCCCGACGCCCGCGGCGACCGTGCAGGCGGCGAACACGACCACGAAGATCCCGCTGCCGGCCGCGATCGCCTTGGTGATGCGGGCCCGCTGCGAGCCGGACAGGTGCGCCGCCCAGACGAGCACGAGGAACGGCAGCGCGATCGCCGCGCTGGCCTTCACGGCCATGGCGCCCGTGACGAGCGCGATCCCGGCGATGTGGCCACCGCGCAGCGCGACCAGCGACCCCGCGGCGAGCAGCCCGACGACGAGCAGGTCGTTGTGGCCCCCGCCGACCAGGTGGATCACCATCACGGGGTTGGCGACGGCCACCCAGAGCGCCACCGGCACGCGGCCGCCGAGCCTGCGGGTGAGCTCGGGCAGCGCCCACACGAACAGCAGCAGGCCCGGCAGCAGCGCGAGCCGCATCAGCACGACACCGACGATGATCGTGTCGCCGGTGACCCACGCCACGGCCTTCGCGATGAGGATGAACAGCGGCCCGTACGGCGCGGGGGTGTCCTGCCAGAAGTAGTGGACGTTGTCGGTGAAGATCCCCGGCATCGCCTCGGGGCCCACCGCGTACGGGTCGAAGCCGTTCAGCGGCAGCGCGCCCTGGGCGAGGTAGCTGAACACGTCGCGGGTGAAGATCGGCGGCGCCAGCAGCAGGGGCGCCGTCCACACCGCGGCGGTCGTGAGCACCGCGCGGCCGCGCGCCCCGTTGGCGAGCACCTCGCGGCCGAGGCGGATCCAGGCCCACACCATCAGGCCCACGCCCGCGTACATCAGGGCGCCGGCGATGTCACGGCCGTGGCCGTACCGCCAGAAACCGATGGGCGAGTTCGTGAGCAGCGGGTCGTGGATCAGCACGCCGCCCGCGCCGAACCCGCCGACGAGGAGCATCAGCGAGGCGGCGAGGCCCAGCAGCAGCGGCCCGCGGGCCGGGTTGCCGAACCGATCGCGCCACGACCGCCGCACGGCGGGACCGGCTTCGACGGGGGGCGGCGCGTCGAGGATGTCGTGCGCGCCGTCCGGCGCGGCTGCGCGTTCCGCTGCCGTGTCGGGGAGCGTCGACCCGTCGACCGGTGATGGTGGCTTCATGACGCGATCCATGCTCGCACGACCCTTGTCAGCCCCCGGTGGGTACCCTGCGCGCCCGCGAGGATGGCCGGTGGACGGCACCCGTGATGCGCTGTGCGGCCAGCCGGCCGGAGATGAGCACCGGTGGGACGCCGACGCCCGGCGTGGTGCCGCAACCGGCGAGAACGGCGTTCTCCAGCCCGCGGACCAGGTTGCGCGGGCGGAACGGCCCGGTCTGCGCGAGCGTGTGGGCCGCCGAGAACGGGGTGCCTGCGGCATGCCCCGCCGCGGCCCAGTCGGCGGGCGTCACCAGCCGCGCCACGTCGAGGTCGCCCGCACCGTCGCGCGCCGCCAGGTCGATTCCGCGGCGGGCGAGCAACCCGAGCAGCTCGTCGCGGTAGGCGGGGCCGACGCGGGCCCAGTCGATCCGGCCCCGCGCGAGGTTGGGGCACGGCGCCAGCACGTACAGCAGGTCCGACCCGGCGGGCGCGAGCCCGGGATCGGTGGCGGTGGGCCGGGTGACCAGGAGCGACGGGTCGCTCATCAACCTGCCCTCGTCGATGACCTCCCGGAACGTCCGCTCCCACGCCGCCCCGAACGAGATCGTGTGGTGCGCGAGCTCCGGGTGGGTCCGGCGCAGGCCGGCGTGCAGCACGACGGCACTGGGTGACCAGCGCAGCGGCACCGGCCGACGCGGAGCGCGCCCGACGAGCCGGTGGACGGCGGGCAGGTCCGGGGTGAGCACCACGGCGTCGCACGCCAGCCGCTCCGCGTCGGCCCGCTCTCCACCGGTGCCGTCGCCGATGTGCCGGACCGCGGTGACCCGGCCGCCGCGCCGCTCCAGACCGGTAGCCGTGCGGCCGTAGTGGATCCGCGCGCCCGCCTCGACGGCGGCGTCGGCCAGCGCCTGGCCGACCCGCCGCATGCCGCCGCGGGGGAAGAACACCCCGGCCACCGTGTCCATGTACGCGATCACGCCGTACGCGCCGAGCGCGCGGTGCGGCGGTACGCCGGCGTACAGCGCCTGGAACGAGAAGATCCGCGCCAGCCGCTCGTCGGGCAGCATCCGGGCCACGCGCGGGCCGAGCCTGCCGAAGCCACCGAGCGCGGCGAGCCGGGCGAGGTCGGGGCCGAGCAGGCCCAGCGGGGAGTCGTGGTTCGCACCGATGAACCGGTCGATCTCCACCCGGTAGAGCCGGGTGAGCCACTCCCGCATCTGCTCGTACCCGGCGGCGGCCGCGGGGCCGCAGGTCGCGCGGACCTCCTCGGTCATCGCCGCGGCGTCGGTGTGCACGTCGATCGTGGAGCCGTCGGCGAAGCGCGCGCGGTAGGCGGGGGAGAGCGGCACGAGGTCGAGGCGCTCGTCGAGCTTCTCGCCGACGGCGGAGAACGCCTCCCCGAGCAGCTCGGGCATCGTGAGCACGGTCGGGCCCGTGTCGATGCGGTAGGTCCCGTGGCGCGAGCGCAGGTCGAGGCGCCCGGCCCGGCCGCCCGGGTGGCCGGAGCGCTCCAGCACCGTGACGCGCCTGCCCGCGCCGAGCAGGTGGAGCGCGGCCGAGAGTCCCGCGAGCCCGGCGCCGACGACCACGACGTGATCCGTGGGCCCCGGCACGCGCCTGCTCAACCTCGGGCCCTGCTCAACTGCGCCGCCGCGTGGCCGTGACCGCCAGCTCGGCGAGCTGCGACGCGGCCGGCTCGGTGACGTCCGCCGCCGACAGCGCGTCGAGCGCGGAGCCGGTGAGCGCGGCGATGCGCTGCTCGACCGCCTGCACGGCGCCGAGCTCGGTGAGCAGCCCGCGCACCCGCTCGACGCCGTCGTCGTCGAGCGCGGGGTCGCCGACGGCGTCCAGGATGGCCCGGCGGGCGTCGTGCTGCCCCCGCTGCTCGGCCCGCTCCACCGCGACGGCCACCAGCAGCGTGCGCTTGCCCTCGCGCAGGTCGTCACCGGCGGGCTTGCCCGTGACGTCGGGGTCGCCGAACACCCCGAGCAGGTCGTCGCGCAGCTGGAACGCGACGCCGATGTCGGCACCGAACCGGCGGTAGGCGCTCACGAGCTCGGGCGGCGCGTCGGCGATCGACGCGCCGAGGTGCAGCGGCCGCTCGACGGTGTACGCGGCGGTCTTGTAGCGGTCGATCTGCAGCGCGGCGCGCACGGACGTGTCGCCCGTGGACTGGTGCAGCACGTCGAGGTACTGCCCGCCGAGCACCTCGGTGCGCATCGCCCGCCACGCCGGCGCGGCGCGGCGCAGCGCGGCGGGCGACAGGCCCGCGGCGTGCAGCATGTCGTCGGCCCAGGCCAGGGCGAGGTCGCCGAGCAGGATCGCGGCGGCCGCGCCGAACCGGGCGGGCTGACCGCGCCAGCGCGCCGTGGCGTGCTTGCGCGCGAACTGGACGTGCACGGTCGGCCGGCCCCGCCGGGTGGCCGATGCGTCCATCAGGTCGTCGTGGATGAGCGCGCTGGCCTGGAGCAGCTCCAGCGCGCTGATGGCGCGCAGCACCGCGAGGGCCTCGGGCGCCTCGACGGGCCCTCCCGCACCCCGCCACCCCCACCACGCGAACGTCGGGCGGATCCGCTTGCCACCGCCCAGGACGAAGTCGGCGAGCGCCTCGGTGGCTTCCCCGAACACCGGGTCGATCGTGCCGGCATCGGCCGTGCGGCCGCGCAGGTAGGTGGTGAGCGCCGCCTCGATCGCGGCGGTGACCCCGGGGTCGTCGGGCTGCCTGCCGTCCCCGGGGTCGGACGGCGGGTGGTGCACGGCGCCCGCGCGGCTCACGGGGACCACCCCGCGGGTCGCGTTCGGGGGAGCCAGGATCGCATCGGGCGGGCCACGGGGGCGAGCGTAACCGCGGGTCACCGGGGCCGCGAGTCGTCGGATCCGCGGATGCCGGAGCGAAACGGCGGCGACGGGGCCGACGACTACGCTCCAGTGTGTGAAGGTCACCCAGCGGATCAGCGGCGACCGGCCCGTCTTCTCGGTGGAGTTCTTCCCGCCCAAGGACGAGCCGGGTGAGGCCGAGCTGTGGCGCGCCATCCGGCGCCTCGAGCCGCTGGACCCGGCGTTCGTGTCCGTCACCTACGGTGCCGGCGGCTCCAGCCGCGACCGCACGATCCGCACCACGGCGCGCATCGCCACCGACACCACGCTCGTGCCGATGGCGCATCTCACGGCGGTGTCGCACTCGGTGGCCGAGCTGCGGCAGGTGATCGGTGCGTACGCCGCGGCCGGCATCTCGAACGTGCTCGCGGTGCGCGGCGACCCGCCCGGCGACCCGCTCGGCGAGTGGGTGCCGCACCCGGAGGGCCTGACCTACGCCGACGACCTCGTGCGCCTGGTGCGCAGGCTCGGCGACTTCTGCGTGGGTGTGGCCGCGTTCCCGTACGGGCACCCGCGCTCCCCCGACCTCGACACCGACCTCGCCCGGCTCGTCGCCAAGGTGCGCGCGGGGGCCGACTTCGCGATCAGCCAGCTGTTCCTGGAGCCCGACGGCTTCCTGCGGCTGCGCGACCGGATGGCCGCAGCGGGCTGCGACGTCCCGCTCCTGCCCGGCATCATGCCGCTCACCACGGTGCGCACGCTGCGGCGCGGCCCGGAGCTGTCCGGGGCACCGCTGCCGTCCGCTCTCGTCGAGCGGATGGAGCGCTACGCCGACGACCCGGCCGGGTTCCGCGCCGAGGGCATGGACGTCACCGCGGAGATGTGCGCCCGCCTGCTCGCCGAGGGCGTGCGCGGGCTGCACTTCTACACGCTGAACCGCTCGCTCGCCACCGTGGAGCTGGTGCAGCGGCTGGGCCTCGGCGCGCGCCGCGCCGTTCCCGCGCTCACCTGATGCCCGCGTCGCTGCCGCTCCGCGCGGCGCGGCCGTCGACCGGTGGGTTGCGGGTGCGCCGGGCGACGAGCACCACCGTGGCCGACGCGAGCCCCACCATCGCCGCGAGGCCGAGCGTCCAGTTCACCGGCGACGGGGCCTGCGGGTCGGGGTAGGCCACCACGGCCGAGAAGTCGCCCACCTCGCCGGGCGTGAACGTCCACGCCACCTCGCTGGAGTCGGCGTCGCCGTTCGACTCGAGCACCTGGCCGGGGAAGTTCATCTTGAGCTGGAAGTCGGCGCGGTCGACCGCCACCGTCGTGAGGTCGACGGCCCCGCCCACCAGCACCCGGCTGCCCGCGCGGCGCATCTCGAACCGGACCTTGCTCCCCGCGGGCCCGACCGCCTGCGTGAGCTCCGCGGTCTGGGCGAACGTCAGCCCTTCGAACCTCAGCACGGAGCCCGCGTAGCCGTCCTGCCGGTACTCCGACACGTCGACGTCGGACGCCACGTCGGGCGGGAGCGCGATGGTCGGGCCGGGGTCGTCCGGCCCCTTCTCGGGAGTGGCCACGACGATCTGCCCGGTGACCGTGTCGTCGGGCTGCACCGCGAGCGCGGCCTGGACCCGCGCGCACCCGCTCAGCGCGAGCGCGGCGAGCAGCAGGCCCAGCAGCGGCAGGATCCGGGGGCGGGAGGAGGGCACGGGTGCATCGTGCCAAACCCGTGCCGCCGGGCCGAGGACCCCGCACCCGCACGACCGGGGCGTGTGTTCGGGCGCTCGCTCGGAGCAGTACGGATCCGTGGTGCGGGCCCGCGATCCGCGGGCGTGTGCTCAGCGGGGGAAGGGGAGGGTGCGTCCCAGCACCGCGAACGGGCGTGCGTCGCCGGTGAACCGGTGCCGGCGCAGGACGTCCTCGAAGCCGGCGCGCCGGTAGAGGCGCCACGCGCGGCCGGGGGCGTCGGTGCCGTACTCCGGCGTGGACAGCAGCACGCGCGCGTTCGGGACGTCGGCGAGCAGCGCGCGCAGCAACGACTCGCCGAGCCCGTGGCCCTGCGCGTCGGGGCGGACGTGCAGCTCGGTGAGCTCGAAGTAGTCCTCCAGCCAGCGCTGGGCCTCCGGGCCCGCGGTGGCGAGGCCGCGGCGCACCTCCTCGTACCACCACTGGCCCGGCCCGCCCGCGTAGCCGTAGCCGATGCCGAGCAGGGAACCCGCCGTGTCGAGCCAGCCGACCGCCCGCCACCCCGGCCTGCGGACGTGTTCGAGCCACAGCGTGCGCCGGTGGCGCGCGGTGCTCGGGGGATAGCCCATCGCGGAGACGTAGACGTGCAGCGCCTCGGTGAGCCGGTCGGCGAGGTCGTCCGGCCCGAGCCGCACGAGCTGGCGCGCCGGTGCCCTGGTCACCCGTCCATCACACCACGTCCGGGGTCACAGGCACACCACGGTGGCCCCGACTTGACGTGGAGGCCGCGGCGCGCTTCACTGGACATCGATCGAACATGTGTTCGATCTCGACGCCCCGGTGGGTGGGGTGGGGGAAGCGCCCCGCCGCCGGGTGCGGCGAACCGTGCCGGTCGGGAGGAGCGTATGCCGGTGAGTGAGGGTCTGCGATGAGTCCGTTGAGCCTGTTCGGATCGCGGCAGCCCACGCCGGTGCAGGTGCGGTGGCAGGACGGCGAGCCCGTCGAGTTCCAGCGCAGGCCGATGCGGCGCGGTCCCCGCTACCTGATCACCGACGTCCGCGAGCGGTGGATCGAAGAGTCGCCGTGGCCGTTCCCGTCGCCCATGCCGGTCGGGGGCGACCAGCTGCGCTGCTGGCGGGTGCTGGCCCGGTCGGCGGGTGAGCCGCAGGCACCGGCCCGGGAGTTCGTGCTGCGCATGCGCGCCGGCCCCGGCGTGTGGGACCTCGTGCGGGTTGCCGACTGAGGAACGTGGCCGCGAGGCCTGGAGGACGCGACGATGACCATCACCACCACGGCAGTCACCACCACGGCACGGGTGCCCGCACCGCGCGCACCCGGGCACACCGGTTCGACGGCCGCGCGGTCGGGCTGCCGCCCGGCCCCGGCACCCACGTCGCGCGCGGCGCTCGGTCTGCTGCGCCAGGCCGCCGACGGCCTCGCCGAGGCCCACGGCACCGAGGAGCCCCTGCTCCGCTACCCGGCCGCCTACCTCGCGGCGCTCCGGGCGGGGGCCGCGGTGCTCGCGGTCAGGGCGCGCCCCCAGCCCCGGCGCGGCGCCACCCGCAACGTCTGGGAGCTGCTGGCGGAGGTGGCGCCGGAGTTCGCCGAGTGGGCCGCCTTCTTCTCGTCCTGTTCCGACACCCGGGCGGCGGCCGAGGCGGGCATCGCCCGGCTCGTCGGGCAGCGCGACGCCGACGACATGCTGCGCCAGGCCGAGCAGTTCGTCGGCCTGGTCACGGCGTCGGTGCCGGTGCGCTGAGGCGGCCTGGGGCTCGCCGCACACATCGACCCGAGCCGGCACACGGTGCGGGGCATGTGTGCGGTGTGGACTGGATGTGTGCGGTGCGCCTGGAGGCGATCAGCGGGTGGTGGGGGGTGCGGTCACCGCATCGGCCGGGTCCCGCCGGCGGTCGCTGCGCAGCACCCGGCCCAGCAGGAGGGTGAACACCGCCGACGCCTCCCGCGCGCCCGGCGTGTCCCAGCGCTGGATGGGCATGCAGGCGCCCTGGGCCTGTTGGATGGCCGAGCGGTCGGGGAGCACCCCGGTGAGCACCAGCGGGCCGAACATCTCGCGCAGCTCGCTGATCCGGAACTCGTGCTCGGTGTTGCGCGGCCGCACCCGGTTGATCAGCACGCCGAGCGGCTGCAGGTCGGGGTTGCCCCGCTGCCGCTCGGTCTGCACGGCGTCGAAGGCGCGCTGCACCCCGGCCACCGCGAACATCGTCGGGTCCGTCACGAGCACGGCGCGGTGCGCCGCGGCGAGCGCGCTGCGGGTGAGCTGGCCCAGCGACGGCGGGCAGTCGATGATCACCAGCTGGTACGGGTCGTCGCCCTCGCCCGCCATGTGGTCGCCGAGCAGGCCGTCGGCGTGCACGAGCCGCTGCAGCGCCCGCCGCAGCTGGTCGAGCTGCTTGGGGCTCGGGTCGGGGTGGTTGTGCCGCTCGGTCTGCTCGGCGCCGACGAGCACGTCCAGCCCGTCGCCCCACCCGCTCCGGGCGATCGCGCCGTGCAGCACGGAGCGGCGGGGCTCGTCCAGCACATCGGCCACGGTGGCCGTGGTGGGCGCGGTGTCGAGTGCGATCGTGGAGTTGGCCTGCGGGTCCAGGTCCACCACCAGCGTGCGCACGTCGTGCTGCAGCGCCGCACCGGCAAGCCCGAGTGCGACGGTGGTCTTGCCGACCCCGCCCTTCAAGCTCAATGTGGCCACGACCAGCACGGCGATCAACCTACCTCCTTCAGGTGATGGCCAGTGCCCCGGCAAGGCGGGCACCGCGCGCGGTGGGATCCGCACTAGGCTGCCGCCGTGAGGCTCGCATGGTGAGTGGTCCGGCGGCCGAGGTGGCCGGCGTGGACGGTGGCCCGGTGCACCGCACCCTCGCGGCCGAGATCACCGGCGTGCTCGACCGCAGGCCGGGGCGCACTCCCCGCGTGCTCGACGTCGGTGGCGGCAGCGGCGCGTGGGCGGTGCCGCTCGCCCGCCTCGGATGCGCGGTCACCGTCGTCGACAACAGCCCGAACGCGCTCGCCGCCCTCCACCGAAGGGCCCGCGACGCGGGTGTGCACGAGCTCGTCACCCCGGTGCAGGGCGACGTGGACGCGCTCGCCGACGTCGCGCCGGCAGGCGGGGCGGACCTGGTGCTCGGGCACGGGCTGCTCGAGGTCGTCGACGACGCCGCGGCCGCGGCGTCGGCCCTCGCCACGGCCACGGCCGACGGGGGCGCGGTCTCCGTGCTCGTCACCGGCCGGTACGCGGCGGTGCTGGCGCGCACCCTCGCCGGCAGGCTCGCCGAGGCGCGGGCGCTGCTGGTCGACCCGGACGGGCGGCTCGGGCCCGGGGACGCGCTGCGCAGGCGCCTCGACGCCGGCGCCCTGCGTACGCTCCTGGAGTCCGCAGCCGCCCTGCGGGTCGAGATCCTGCAGGGCGACGGCGTGCTGGACGGCTGGGTCCCCGGCGCCGTCCGCGACGGGGGCCCCGCGGCCACCCGGGAGATCGCCGAGCTGGAGCACCTCGCGGCCGCCGCTCCGCCCCTGCTCGACGTCGCCACCCGCTTGCACGCGCTGGCCCGTCGCGTCTGACGTCGGCCGATGCGCACTCGGCGCAGCGGATGTGCCGTTCGTCGACGGCGCGTGGTCGATCACGAGGTGGTCACGGCGGGGACACGGGATCGTCGCGCCGAACGGACTCGATGTGATGGAGTAGGCACGCGCGGTGCCCGGTACGGTCCCTGATCCGCCCGCGGCTCTCGCACCTGCGGCGATGCCGATCGGGGGAGCGCGAGGGGGTCGTGATCACGGTGTGCGTCCGATGATCCGCGAAGATCGACCCGTCCGCTCGACGAGTCCGGGTAGTCGGCGGGCGTTCAGGCTCGTATCCTCATCATCAGACGCCCAGCCTGGGCGCTCGTCGCGTCGTTCCGGCACCATGGAATATGACCCGACAGGATGAACAGTGCCGGAGGTGAAGCCGTGCCCCTCTCCGAGCACGAGCAGCGGCTGCTCGAACAGATCGAGCGCGCTCTCTACGCCGAGGACCCCAAGTTCGCGTCGACGGTGCGCGGTGGGCGGTTGCGCAAGCCAACCCGCCGCCGTCGCCTCCAGGGCGTGGCCCTGTTCGTCGTGGGTCTCGTGCTGCTCGTTGTCGGCGTCGCCGTGCCCCAGCTGTGGCTGGGCAGCTTCCCGGTCTTGAGCGTGGTCGGGTTCCTCATGATGCTCGGAGGTGCCGTACTCGCAGTCACCTCGGTGGGCAAGAACGGCCAGGCCGCACCGGCGAAGAACGCCGAGCCGGACAAGAACCGCTTCACCGGCCGGATGGAAGAGCGCTTCCGCCGCCGCTTCGAGCAGGAGTAATCCGCAGCAGGCCTTCCGCGGACCCCACGCATCCCGGCTCGGTGTGCGTGGGGTTACTGCTGTTCGATGTGACTGGCTGGATTCCCGGTGGTGGTGTCCGGGGCGCTCAGCGTGACGTGACGGCCTCGGAGCGGCCGCCGCCGCTCGCCCGGGCCTCGGCCCGGCGATCCCGCGCCCGCTGCACCACCGATCGGGGGAGCAGCCGGCCCCGCAGCGAGAGGGCGCTGCCCGCCGCGATCCCCGCCGCCACGGCCCGCACCGGTTCGTCGAGCTCACCCGCACGGGGGTGGGTTCCGCCGTACCAGCTGGCCTCGACGGCGCCGATCACCTGGCGCAGCGCCTGCTGCGCGTCCGGCTCGAGGTGGTGTTCGCGCACCAGGCGGCGGGCGGCCGCGCGGACGGTGTCGCTGGGCGGGGTGTCGGCACCGCGGTCGGTCGACTCCGCCAGCAGCTCGTCCCAGCCCGCACCTGCCGCCTCGGGACCGCCACCTGCCACGGCGGCGAGGCGGCGCCTGCGATCGCGGATCCGCATCGCGGCCGGCACCAGCGCGATCACCACGGCCAGCAGTGCCGCGACGAAGGGCCACACCGGGATGTCCACGCCCGGCGACTCGACGGACGGCGCCGCGTCCGGCTGCGTCGGCTCGGGCGAGGCGGGCTCGGGGGCCTGGTCGTCGCCGGACAGCGGCTCCGGCGCGGGCGCCTCGTCGGCCGGGGCGCTCTCCTGGCTCGCCAGCTCGGCCTCGGCCTCCTCCACGTAGGGCGGGTCGATCCGGCGGCCGTCGGTGAGCGGGGTGGGGTCGAAGGCCGTCCAGCCGATGCCCGGGAACCACGCCTCCACCCACGCGTGCGCGTCCGACGTGCTGATCGTGCGGTGGTCGCCCTCGTCCACCCCGGCCGTGAACCCGATGGCGACCCGGGAGGGCACGCCGACCGTCCGCAGCATCACGGCCATCGCCGAGGCGAACTGCTCGCAGTAGCCGGTCTTGCCGGTGGTCAGGAACTCGACGAGGGCGTCGTCGCCCGAGCCGGGCGCGGTCTGGAGGCTGTAGGTGAACTGCGACCCGGGGCCTGCGAACCAGTTCTGGAGCGCGAACACCCGGTCGAACCCGGGCCCGGCGTTGCCGATGACCTCCTTCGCGATCTGGCCGACGCGCGGGTCGACACCGGTGGTGTCGAGGTACTCGAGGCCCACACCGTCGATGCCCTGGGCGGCGCGCAGCTGCTGCATCGACGGGGTCGGCAGGACCGCGCGCTGCCGCCACCCGTCCTCCTGCCGGGGGCGCCCGGTGTAGCCGGTGCCGCTGGCGGCGTCGTACAGCCACTGCGTCTCGGGGAGGTCGGCGACGTCGATCGGCTCGCCGTAGAGCGGGAGCCAGTAGTCGCGGAAGTTCAGGTTGGTGATGTCGACGTCGACGAAGTCGCCCGGCACGTCGGGCTGCTGCTGCACCGGCCCGGGGAGGGGGATGCCGGGCGCGGGGCGGGTGGCCTCCCAGCCCTTGTCCGGGACGTACTGCCGCAGGGTGAGCGCGCGCAGGTAGGTGGGGTGGGTGAGGCCGCGGACCTCGAACAGCTGTGCCGGCGTGCTCTGCTCGAGCTGCCCGCGCAGCGCGGCGAACGGGGTGAGGCCGATGGAGCCCGTCGGTCCGCTGCCCCCGCCGGAGGCGAACCGTCCGGCCGTGCCGATGAACGGCGTGACGAGGCCGATGCCGAGCGCCACGACGACGGCACCCGCGACGAGCGCGGTGCCGCCGGTGAGCTGGCTGTGCAAGCCGCCGGCGGCCACCAGGAGCAGGCCGAACCCGGCGGCCGCTCCGGCCATCGCCCACCACGGCAGGAGCTGGTCGGCCAGCGCCGCCGGCACCGCGAAGACCGCGAGCAGCGGCACGCCGGCGGCGGCCGGGGCCCGCGCGACCACCGCGGCCCCGTACACGCCCACCGTGAGCAGCCCGAACGCGGCCGTGACGAGGAAGAGGATCTCGGGGGTGGCGGCGACGGGTGCCGTGCTGGCGTCGATCTGCTGCCCGGCGCCGCCGAGGAGCGCGCCGAAGTGTCCCAGCGCGGCGGGCCCGGGCAGGAAGCCGAGCAGCGCGCCGTCGCCGAAGAAGATCGTGACGACGAGGAGCACCCCGACGCACTGGCCGAGCACGGTGACGATCGCGCCGAAGCGGTGCAGCAGCAGGCCGGCGGCGACCACGACCGCGACGGCCGCGAGCGCGTAGCCGATCCAGGAGACCCCCTGGACGACGGCCGTGACCGGGCCACCGGCGAGCAGTACCGCGAGCCCGGACGCGAGCGTCGCGAGCCACGGCACCCGCCGCACCGGGCCGGGCGGCTTCGGCGGGGCCGGTGGCGGCGGCTCCGGCGTGGCCGGCACCCCGCCGGCGGGGGCGGCCGGGGCGGCCGGACGACGGCGGGGAGCCTTCGTGGCCGCGGCCGCCGCGGGTGGCGGGGGCGCGGGATCGCGGTGCGGCGGCGGCGTGGTGGACCTCGTCACGGCCGCCCCACGAAGCCGGGCACGGCGCCGGCGACCAGCTGGTCCCACGCATCGGACGGGGTCATCCCCGCGGTGGCGACCGCGACGTGCCAGCCGGCGCGCCGCAGCGCGGACGCGCTCTCGGCCACGGTGCTGCGGCCGCCCGCCGGGTCCCAGGTGGCGGTGTCGCAGAGCACCGCGTGGCCCCCGCCGCGGTGGCGGGCGCACAGCGCGTCGACCTGGCCGGGGGCGACCGCACCCAGCAGGGCGAGCACCTCGTTGCCCGCGGTGAGCTCGGGGCCGCCGAGGTCGCCGCGGGCGGAGGGGCGCAGGCCCGCGAGCGCGTCGAGCAGCTGCTCGCGACCGGATGCGGAGCCGGGCGGCGTGAGCTCGACGCCGTCCTCGGTGACGAGGGTGACGGGCTCGCCGCGGGCGAAGAGGTGCATGCACACGCTGGCCGCGAGGCTGACGGTGAACTCGAGGCTCGAGTCGGCGCCCCGCCCGCGGTGGGCGGAGTCCCGGCGGTCCAGCAGCAGGGTCATCCCGCCGCGCCACGGCCGCTCCTCGAGCCGCACCATCAGGTCGCCGTGCCGCGCGGAGCTGCGCCAGTGCACCCGGCGCAGCTCGTCGCCCTGCCGGTAGGGCCGGATCAGCACGTCGGTGGCACCCTGGCCCTGGTGGTTGAGCGCGGCGCCCGCGGTGCCCTCGCCCACACCCATGGCGGGTGGCACGCCGCGCAGCGGGACGACGCGGGGGAGTACGACCAGCCGCTGCGGCTCCGCGAGCTCCTGGTCGAACTCGGCGAGCCCGAGTGGATCGGTGGCGGTGCCGGTGAGCGGGCCGACCCGGTGCACGCCGCGCAGCACCGGCCGCAGGGGATAGGTCAGGGTGGCGGTGCCACGGCTGGAGAGCCGGTGCACCGTGAACCGCGGTGGGGCGTCGGCCTGCGGCCCCGCGGCGTCGGGCGCGGCGTCGGCCAGCCGCAGCGCACCGAGCAGCGGGCCGCCCGCGAGCCGGAGCTCGACGTCGACGCCTGCGCCGACCGGCACCCGCGGCGGCTCGAGCGTGCGCTCTGCCCGGACCGTGCGGCGGGTGCGGGACGCGAGCAGCAGCGCGAGCAGCGGCAGCACCGCCACGAACACGCCGACGCGCAGGAGGTCGCGCTCGTCCAGGATGACTGCGCACACGGAGGTGGCGCCGCCGCCCGCCAGCAGGCAGCGCCCGCGGGTGGTGAGGCCGGAGATGCGGCCGCCGGGGCCCACCCCTCACCCGCCCCTGGGCGCCGGTACCGGGTGGCGGCCGAGCAGGCTGCGGACGATGTCGACGGCGCTGCGGCGGGAGGCCAGCGCGTCGGGCGTGAGCAGCAGCCGGTGGGCCAGCACCGGGACCGCAACGGCCTGCACGTCGTCGGGCACCACGAAGCCGCGGCCGGCGAGCGCGGCCTGTGCGCGCGCCGCCCGCACCAGCTGCAGGGTGGCCCGGGGGGACGCGCCCAGCCGCACGTCCGGGATGCGGCGGGTGGTGCCGACCAGCTCCACGCAGTACTGGCGCACCTCGGGGCCGACGCGCACGCGGCGGACGGCGTCGACCACCGCCCGGACGCGGCGGGCGTCGGTGACCGGGCGCAGGACGTCGAGCGGGTCCGCGGCGCTGTGCTCGTCGACCATCGCGAGCTCGGCCGCGAGATCGGGGTAGCCGACGCTGACGCGCGCGGTGAAGCGGTCGCGCTGGGCCTCGGGGAGCGGGTAGGTGCCGTCCATCTCCACGGGGTTCTGCGTGGCCACGACCATGAACGGGCTGGCGAGCGCGTAGGTGGCGCCGTCGACGGTGACCTGGTGCTCCGCCATGCACTCCAGGAGCGCCGACTGCGTCTTCGGGGAGGCGCGGTTGATCTCGTCGGCGATCACGATGTTGGCGAAGACGGGGCCGGGGCGGAACTCGAACTCGGTGGTCTGCCGGTTGAAGACCGACAGGCCGGTGATGTCGCCCGGCAGCAGGTCGGGCGTGAACTGCACGCGGCTCACCGAGCAGTCGATCGACCGGGCGAGCGCCTTCGCGAGCGACGTCTTGCCGACGCCCGGGACGTCCTCGACGAGCAGGTGACCTTCGGCGAGCAGCGTGACCATGGCGACGCGCACCACGTCGGGCTTGCCGACGATCACCCGCTGGATGTTGCCGGCGATCCGGCCGCACAGGTCCGCCACGTCACCGAGCCCGGGACCCATGTCGCCGTCCAGCCCGGGACGGCTGCTCGTCGCGGTCACGAGTGCTCCTCCGGAGACCTCGCCAGCTCGGCCACGTGCCCTCCTCCGTGGTCTTCTCACGCGCCCCCTGGGGCGAGACGCGCGTCCAGTCTGTCAAACAGCTGCTCGCGCCTCCCCTCGATGGGTGCCGCAGAGCTTCCCCACTCTGCCCCACCTCGTCCGTCCGTGCGCTCTCCGTGCGCCGTACGGAGGGCGGGGAGCGAGCAGCAGCAGGGTGAATCGGTGCCTCGACACGCGCCGCCGCTCACCGTCCGTGGTCGTCAGTTGTCGCGCGAGCGGGTGGTCCCCCACCTTCCCCCACCTCGTCTGACCAGGTGTTTTCCGTCTTCTTTCCCGAGCGGTGAGCGGTTGTCGGAGTTGACGGTGGGGCGAAGTGGGGTAATGTGGTGATCGCTGGGGCACAACGGGCCGCAGGTGGAGGTGGGGCCGGTGTTCCTCGGCACCTACACCCCGAAGCTGGACGACAAGGGGCGGCTCACGTTGCCCGCGAAATTCCGCGACGAGCTGCGAGGCGGGCTGATGATCACGAAGGGGCAGGACCACTGCCTGTACGTGTTCACGCGCGACGCCTTCACGGAGCTCGCGCAGAAGGTCGCGTCGGCGCCGCTGACGAGCGAGTCGGCCCGCGTCTTCCAGCGCAACCTCTTCTCCGGCACCGACGAGCAGAACCCCGACTCCCAGGGCCGCATCGCCATCACCCCCGAGCTGCGCCGCTACGCGGGGCTGACGAAGGACTGCGTGGTGATCGGCGCGTTCACGCGCGCCGAGATCTGGGACGCCGAGGCCTGGCAGCGGTACCAGGACCAGAACGAGGACACCTACGCGAAGGCGCAGGAGGAGGTGCTCCCCGGACTGATCTGAGCACGAGGACACACGAGGCGAACGTGGGTGACATCGACCCGACGGTGCCCCCACCCGGTAGCCCTGGCGCACCTTCCCCGGTGCCAGGTCTGCCGGGTGGAGGCATCGGTGGATCGTACGGGCCAGCGTGAACGGGCCGCTGTGGGCGGACCGGCCGAACGACGCGGGGGCGCGGGGGCGGCGACACGGGGCAGGGAGGTGTGCGGTGGGGCAGCACGACCACGAGGGCGGGCCAGCTGGGGCCAGGCACGTCCCCGTGGCCCTGCCCCGGGTCGCCGAACTGCTGCGGCCCGCGCTCGCCGACCGGCCCGCGGTGCTCGTCGACGCCACCCTCGGGCTCGGCGGGCACGCCGCCGCGCTACTGGCCGAGCACCCCCGGCTCACGCTGGTGGGGCTCGACCGGGACCCGGATGCGCTCGCCATGGCCGGGCGCAGGCTCGCCGCTCACGCCGACCGGGTCCACCTCGTGCACGCCGTGTACGACCGCATCGCCGACGTCATCGGGGAACTGGGGCTTCCCCGGGTCGACGGCGTGCTGTTCGACCTCGGCGTCTCGTCCCTGCAGCTCGACGCCGACGAGCGCGGCTTCTCCTACTCGCGCGACGCCGACCTCGACATGCGGATGGACCCCACCACGGGCCCCACCGCCGCCGAGGTCCTCAACTCCTACCCGGTGCCGCAGCTCACCAGGGTGCTGCGCGAGTACGGGGAGGAGCGATTCGCCGGCCGGATCGCGGCCGCCGTCGCCCGCAGGCGGGCGAAGGCGCCGCTGCGGCGCAGCTCCGAGCTCGTCGAACTGCTCTACGAGGTGGTGCCCGCGGCGTCGCGGCGCACCGGCGGCCACCCGGCGAAGCGCACGTTCCAGGCGCTGCGCATCGAGGTCAACGGCGAGCTGGACGCGCTGCGTGCCGCCCTGCCCGCCGCGGTCGACGCGCTCGCCGTCGGGGGCCGGATCGTCGTGCTCGCCTACCACTCGCTGGAGGACCGCATGGTGAAGCGGGAGCTCGCGGCGCGGGCGTCGTCCCGTACGCCGGTGGACCTGCCGGTCGAGCTGCCCGGGCACGGGCCCGAGCTGCGCCTGCTCACCCGCGGGGCCGAGCAGGCGAGCGCGGAGGAGATCAGCGAGAACCCGCGGGCGGCCCCGGTCCGCCTGCGTGCCGCCGAACGCATCCGGGAGGCGGCGTGACGGACCAGCAGGAAGTGGTGGTGTCATGAGTGCTCCAGTCACCGAGCGCGGGCGCACCGCCGTCCGTGGCCGCACGGCGGCCATCCCGGCTCAGCGGGGCCTCGCGGGCGCCGTCGCCGCCGCCCTCGCGCCCTCCGTCGAGCCGGCAGCGGGCGCGCGGCGGCCGGCCACGCAGAAGGCGTCCACGCGTGCCGACCAGCGGGCGCGGCGCGGCGCGGGGGCGCGCCCGGCGAAGGCCGTGGCCACCGCGGGACGGCCGCAGTTCGTGCTCCTGATCATGGTGCTGCTCGCGGTCGGGCTGGTGGCCACGCTGTGGCTGTCGACCGCGGCCGCCGCCGACTCGTACCGGCTCCAGGACGCCACCGCCGACGCACGCGTGCTCAGCGAGCAGGCGGAGCGGCTGAAGCAGGACGTCGCCGTGCTCGAGTCGGCGCCCGAGCTGGCCCGGCGCGCCGGCGAGCTGGGCATGGTCCCCGTGCGGGACCCCGCGCGACTCGTGGTGGCCGTGGACGGCGCGGTCGACGTGGTCGGGCAACCGCGCGCCGCGGTCGCCCCGCCGCCGCCACCCCCGCCCGCGCCGCCCGCGGGCGCGCAACCGCCCGCGCCCGGCACCGAGGGGGCCGCGCCGGAGGGCACGACTCCGGAGGGCGCTCACCCGGACGGCGCTAACCCGGACGGCGCTAACCCGGACGGCGCTGCCCCGGAGGATGCGGCGCCGGAAGACGCGACACCGGAGGACGCGACAGAGGGCGACAGCACGCCCGGCGGCACGGCGTCGGACGGCTCGGCACGGCTCGCCGCCTCGGACACGGAGGAGGGCTCTCCCGGGGTCGACGGCGACGCGCCGGCAGAGGGTGCCCGTGGCGACGGGTCCGGGCAGCACGGGGTCGGTGCCGGCGGTGGCGCGGTCGAGCGGGCCGCCGAGGCCCGCGCGGGCGACGGCGCGACGGGCGCCGGCTGATGCCGTCGGCCCCGCCCCGGCCCCGGGCCGCCGGAGCGGCGGCCCGCCAGCAGTCCTCGCCGCGGCCTCCCGCGCCTCGCAGGCCGCCGGACCAGGCGGTGCTGACAGCGCGCAGGCTCCGGATCGGCCGCGTGCTGCTCGTGGTGGTGCTGGCGGTCGCGACGCTCAAGCTCGTGGTCGTCCAGACCGTGGAGGCCGGCGAGCTGCGCGAGGCCTCGCAGCGCCAGTCGACGACGAACATCCGGCTACCCGCCGAGCGCGGCGCGATCACGGACCGCACGGGCGAGCCGCTCGCGTTCAGCGTGGACGCGCGTGCCCTCGTCACGAACCCGCGGATGATCGCCCAGACCCGGGGGCCCGACACCCCGCGCTACGCGGCGGAGATGGCGGCCGCGATCGCGCAGGCCACCGGGCAGGACCAGGCCGAGCTGCTCGGCCTGCTCACCAGCGACCGCGGGTACGTCGTGCTCGCGAAGCTCGTCACGCCCGACGTCGCGCGCGCACTGCGGGACCGGTTCCCCGAGATCGCGGAGGAGCGGCGCGAGGACCGGAAGTACCCCGGGGGCACGCTCGCCGCGAACGTGATCGGCGCCGCCACCTGGAACGCCGACGAGCGCAAGCTCACCGGCCGCGTGGGCCTCGAGAGCTCCCAGGACAACCTGCTCGCCGGTTTCGAAGGGCTGCGCGTCGTCGACACTGCGGAGGACTCGAACGCCGTCATCCCGGGGAGCACCCGCTTCGAGCGGGCCGCAGTGCAGGGCTCGGACCTGCAGCTCACCATCGACTCCGACCTGCAGTACACCGTGCAGCAGGCGCTCGCCGACTACGTGCAGCGCACGGGCGCGGACGCGACGTCGTCGGCCGTGGTGCTCGACGCGCACACCGCCGAGGTGCTCGCGATGGCGAACGGCCAGACGTTCGACCCGCGGGACCTGTCGGCGGCGGCGCCGGCGCAGCTGGGCAACACCGCCGTCCAGGACACGTTCGAGCCGGGCTCGGTGAACAAGGTCGTCACGATGGCCGCGGCGCTGGAGGACGGGATCGCCACGCCGAACGACGTCCTCACGGTGCCGGGCAGCATCCGCGTCGCCGACCGCACGATCCGCGACGCGTGGGACCACGGGACCGAGCAGTTCACGCTCACCGGTGTGCTGGCGAAGTCGTCGAACGTCGGCACGATCATGACGGCGCAGCGGGTGGGGGAGGAGCGGTTCGCCGACATGCTCGCCCGCTTCGGCCTCGGCCAGCGCACGGGTGTCGGCCTGCCGGGCGAGGAGCCGGGCCAGGTGCCGCCGCGGGCGTCGTGGTCCGGGTCGACGTTCGGGAACCTGCCGATCGGCCAGGGGCTCACGGTCACGACGTTGCAGATGGCCGGGATGCTGCAGACGGTCGCGAACGACGGGCTGCGCGTGCCGCCCCGGATCGTCGCGAGCACGACGGGCCCGGACGGCGTGCGGGTGCCCCCGCCGGCACCCGAGCCCGTGCGGGTGGTGTCGCCCCAGACCGCCGCGACCTTGCGCACGATGCTCACCGCCGTCACCCAGGACGCCCACGGCCAGCGCGGCACCGGTTACCAGGCGGCCGTGCCGGGCTACGTCGTGGCCGGGAAGACCGGCACCGCGCAGCAGGTGGACCCGCGGTGCGGCTGCTACTCCCGGCAGCTGCACTGGATCACCTTCGCCGGGATGCTGCCGGCCGAGAACCCGCGCTACGTCATCGCGATCATGCTCGACGCGCCGAAGACCGGCACGAGCGCGGCGCCGCTGTTCCACGACATCGCCACCTACATCGCCCAGCGCGAGCGGCTGCCGGTGAGCGACCAGCCGCCGCCGGTGCAGACCCTGCAGCTGCCGTAGCGTGCGGCCCTGAGCAGGGAGGGCGTCATGGAGCGGTTCGTCCGGGACGGAGAGGTCACGCTCTGCGTGGAGGGCTTCGGATCGCCCGACGACCCGCCTCTGCTGCTCATCTGCGGCAACTCGGGCTCCATGGACTGGTGGGACGACGAGCTGTGCGCGCGGTTCGCCGCGGGCGGGCGGCACGTGGTGCGCTACGACTCGCGCGACACCGGCCGGTCGACGCAGTGGCCCGCCGGGAAGCCGGGCTACACCGGCGCGGACCTCCGCGACGACGCCGTGCGGGTGCTCGACGGCCTCGGCATCGCCGCGGCGCACGTGCTCGGCATCTCGTCAGGCGGGGCGATCGCCCAGCAGGTCGCCGTGGAGCACCCGGAACGCGTCCGCACGCTCACGCTGGTCTCCACGTCGTTCGGCGGCCCGGCGAGCGTGCCGTGGGACGACCTGCCCCCGTCCACGGAGGCGGTCGCGGCGTCGTTCGCGCAGCCGGCGCCCGAGCCCGACTGGACCGACCGCGAGGCGGTGGTCGACCACGTCGTCTCGGGGGAGCGGCTGTTCGCCGGCACGCTGGCGGTGGACGAGGAGCGGCTGGCCGCGCTCGTCCGCCGGGCCTTCGAGCGCACCCCGGACATGGCGGCCGCGTGGAAGAACCACTGGATCGCCGAGCCCGGGCCGCCGATCCGGGCCGGGATCGCGTCGATCACCGCGCCGACGCTGGTGCTGCACGGCACGGCCGACCCGCTCCTCCCGTACGGGCACGGGGAGGCGCTCGCGAAGGAGATCCCCGGCGCCCGGCTGGTCCCCCTGCGGGGAATGGGCCACCAGATGCCGCCACCGCAGGTGTGGGACGTCCTGGTGGCCGAGGTGCTCGAGCACACCGCCGACAAATGACTCGCTGCGCGCGCCGTGCGGTCCCCACCGTGCCCGTGGACCTCGCGAAGATCACACTCCGGGCGCGTTCGTACCGACGGACGCGCACGCTGGGCCGTCCGGCGCGCGGACGGGTGACGCGCGGGCGGTGCGCGCAGGGGTGCCGCGTGGCCCGCCGGTAGCCTTCCCCGACGTGTCGCCCGCGCGCGAAGCTCCTCCTGCCCCGGCCGGCGCACCGCCGCGGCCGCGGGAGGTGCGCCCGGTGCCGCTCGACGTCCTCGGCGCCGCCATCGGGGTGGCCGCGAGCGGCCCGGCGACCGTCACCGGCGTCACGCTGCGGGCGTCCGACGCGCGGCACGGCGACCTGTTCGCCGCCCTCCCCGGCACCCGTGCGCACGGCGCCGACTACGCCGCGGTCGCCGTCGCCGGGGGTGCGGTGGCCGTGCTCACCGACCCCGCGGGCGCCCGGCGGCCCGCGCTCGCAGGCGTCCCGCTGCTGGTGCACCCGCACCCGCGCGAGGTGCTCGGGGCGCTGGCGGCGCTCGTGCACGGCGACCCGACGGCGCACCTGCGCGTGCTCGGCGTCACCGGCACCAGCGGCAAGACCACCACGGCCCACCTGCTCGAGGCAGGGCTCGCGGCCGCGGGGCGCGCCACCGGGCTCCTCGGCACCGTCGGCACCCACATCCGCGGCAGCCGCCTGCCCGCGGCGCTCACCACGCCGGAGGCGCCCGACCTGCAGGCGCTGTTCGCGGTGATGGCCGAGGACGGCGTCACCGACGTGGCGATGGAGGTCTCGAGCCACGCGCTCGCCATGGGCCGCGTGGCGGGTACGCGCTTCGCGGTGGCCGCCTTCACCAACCTGTCGCAGGACCACCTGGACTTCCACCGCGACATGGAGGACTACTTCGAGGCCAAGGCCGCGCTCTTCGACGGCCGGGCGGAGCACGCGGTCGTGTGCGTCGACGACGAGTGGGGGCGACGGCTGGCCGCCCGCACACCGGGCGCCGTCACCGTGTCCACCGGGGGGCCCGCGGCGTGGCGCGGGGTCGACGTGCACACCGGCCCCGACGGCACCCAGAGCTTCACCGCCGTGGCGCCCGACGGCGCGCAGCTGCCGGTGCGGCTGCAGCTGCCCGGCGCGTTCAACGTGGCCAACGCCGTGGTCGCGCTGGCGTGCCTCGACGCGGCCGGGGTCCCCGCCGCGGTGGCCGCCGAGGGCTTCGCCGGGGTGGCCGTGCCGGGGCGGATGCAGCGCATCGAGCAGGGGCAGCCGTTCCTCGCGATCGTCGACTACGCCCACAAGCCCGGCGCGGTGGCCGCGCTGCTCGACGCGCTGCGCCCGCAGGTGCCGGGCAGGCTGATCGTC
This sequence comes from Pseudonocardia adelaidensis, assembly GCF_039543345.1. NCBI lineage: Bacteria > Bacillati > Actinomycetota > Actinomycetes > Pseudonocardiales > Pseudonocardiaceae > Pseudonocardia > Pseudonocardia adelaidensis. The sequence goes on from NZ_BAABJO010000008.1 coordinate 89,558, forward strand.
GTGCTGGGCTGCGGCGGCGACCGCGACCGCGGCAAGCGCCCGGTGATGGGTGCGGCCGCCGCTGCCCGCGCGGAGCTGCTCATCGTCACCGACGACAACCCGCGCACCGAGGACCCGGCCGGGATCCGCGCCGAGATGCTCGCCGGCGCGCGGGCCGAGCCGGGCGCCGGTGACCTGATGGAGATCGGCGACCGCCGCGCCGCGATCGCCGCCGCCGTGGCGTCCGCGAAACCGGGGGACGCCGTCGTCGTTGCCGGTAAGGGGCACGAGACGGGCCAGGAGGTGGCCGGGGTCAAACACCCCTTCGACGACGCCGCCGAGGTGGCGGCGGCCCTCGGCGCCGCGCTGCAGGGCACGCGGTAGCGAGCCTCGTGCCCACGGATGATCGGATATGCCCAATGAGCGAGCTTGCGTGCGAATCACAGTCACAGCGCCCGCGCGCTGCGTCACCCGAAGCGCCGCCTGAGCGATGAGCAGGACGAGAGCATGATCGAGATGCGGCTGGCCGACGTCGCCGCCGTCACCGGTGGGCGCCTCCACCGGGCCTCGGGGGACGAGCGGGTCACCGCCGTCGAGTTCGACTCGCGCGCGATCGGGCCCGGCGGCCTGTTCGTCGCCCTGCCCGGCGAGCGGGTCGACGGCCACTCCTACGCCCCGGCCGCGGTGGCCGCCGGGGCCGCGGGCGTGCTGGCCGGGCGCGAGGTCGACGCGCCCGCCGTCATCGCGGCGCCGGTGGCCCGGCAGGCGGGCACCTACCTCGACGAGACCGACCACGACGGTGCGGGCGCCGCGGTGCTCGCCGCGCTCGCGGCGCTCGCCGGGCACGTGGTGCGGGCCCTGCCGGCCACCACCGTCGTCGGCGTCACCGGCAGTTCCGGCAAGACCTCCACGAAGGACCTGCTCGCCGCCGTGCTCGCCCCGCTCGGGCCGACCGTCGCCCCGCCCGGGTCGTTCAACAACGAGCTCGGCCTGCCCTGGACGGCGTTGCGCGCCGACCCGGGCACCCGCCACCTGGTGCTGGAGTTCTCCGCCCGCGGCGCGGGGCACATCGCGCGGCTGGCCGCCGTGGCCCCGCCCAGGATCGGGGTGGTGCTCAACGTCGGACGCGCGCACGTCGGCGAGTTCGGCTCCGTCGAGGCGATCGCGCGGGCCAAGGGCGAGCTCGTGGAGGCCTTGCCCGCGGACGGGGTCGCCGTCCTGAACGCCGACGACCCGCTGGTCGCCGCGATGGCGAGCCGCACGGCGGCCCGGGTGGTGACCGTCGGGCGGGGGGATGCGCAGATCCGCGCCGAGGGCGTGCGCCTCGACGGTGGACGGGCCCGCTTCACCCTCGTCACCGCCTCCGGGCGCGCGCCCGTGGCGCTGCGGCTCGTGGGCGAGCACCACGTGGGCAACGCGCTCGCCGCCGCGGCGGTCGCGCTGGAGCTCGGGGGCACGGCAGACGGCGTCGCCGCCGCCCTCAGCGCCGCCGAGCCGGCGTCGAGGTGGCGGATGGAGGTCACCGACCGCGCCGACGGGCTCACCGTCGTGAACGACGCCTACAACTCCAACCCCGAGTCGATGCGGGCCGCGCTGACCGCGCTCGCCGCGCTCGGGGAGGGCAACCGGCGAACATGGGCCGTGCTGGGCCGGATGGCCGAGCAGGGTGACGGCGCCGCCGCCGCCCACGCCGAGGTCGCGGCGCTGGCCAGGGAGCTGGGCATCGACCGGCTCGTCGCCGTCGGCACCGCCGACTACCCGGGAGCCCGGCGCACCGCCGACGTCGACGAGGCCGTCGGCCTCCTACGGGCCGAGGCCGGGCCGGGTGACGTCGTGCTGGTGAAGGCGTCCCGGACGGCCGGGCTGGAACGGGTGGCCGATGCGCTGCTGCGCGCGCCGGGACCGGTGCCCCGGTGAGAGGAGTCTTCATCGCCGCGGGCGTCGCGCTCGCGGTCTCGATCCTGATGACCCCCTACCTCATCCGGTTCTTCGCGCGGCAGGGGTTCGGGCAGGAGATCCGGGCCGAGGGCCCGCAGAGCCACCAGGCGAAGCGCGGCACGCCCACCATGGGCGGCGTCGCGATCCTCACCGCGATCTGGCTGGGCTACCTGCTCTCGCACCTGCTCACGGGGGAGCCGATGACCGCGTCGGCACTGCTCGTGCTGTTCCTCACCACGGCACTGGGCATCGTCGGGTTCCTCGACGACTTCATCGGGCTCCGCCGCGCCCGCAACCTGGGCCTCAACAAGACCGCCAAGACCGTGGGCCAGGTGCTCACCGCCACGATCTTCGGGATCCTCGCGCTGCGGTTCGCCAATGCCGACGGCCTCGCCCCGGCGTCGGACAGCCTCTCGTTCGTGCGCGACATCACGGTGCTGTCGTTCGGCGCCATCGGCTTCGTCCTGCTCGCCAACCTCATCATCGCCGGCTGGTCGAACGCGGTGAACTTCACCGACGGGCTCGACGGGCTCGCGGCCGGCACCGGCGCCATCGTGCTGGCGACCTACACGATCATCGGGTTCTGGCAGTTCCGCAACAACTGCGCGATCGCGAGCGCAGCAGGCTGCTACCAGGTGCGCGACCCGCTCGACGTCGCACTCGTCGCGGCCGCGGCGATGGGCGGCTGCATCGGGTTCCTCTGGTGGAACGCCGCGCCGGCCCGCATCTTCATGGGCGACACCGGCTCGCTCGCCATCGGCGGGCTGATCGCCGGGCTGTCGATCGTCACGCGCACCGAGCTGCTGCTCGTGGTGATCGGCGGCGTGTTCGTGGTGGAGGTGCTGTCGGTGGCCGTGCAGATCGCGGTGTTCCGCACGACCCGCCGCCGCGTGTTCCGGATGGCGCCCTTCCACCACCACTTCGAGCTCGCCGGGTGGGCCGAGACCACCGTGATCATCCGGTTCTGGCTGCTCGCCGCGATGTGCGCCGCGCTCGGCCTGGGCCTGTTCTACCAGGAGTGGCTCACGGCAGCGGGCGGCGGCTGACCCGGGGGGTCGTGAGTGGATACGAGGGCTGTAGCACTCTTGTCCACTCACGGCATGAGTTGCCACGGCCTTCTCGATCGTCGATGACCCTGGGGTGTGACCGCGTGATGACTCCCGAGGACCTGTCCGGTGCACCGGTGCTCGTGGCCGGGGCCGGGGTGTCGGGGCTCGCGGCCGCGGCGGCGCTCGTCGAGGTCGGGGCGCGGGTCACCGTCACCGACGCCCGGCCCGCGGCGCTGGCCGATCTCCCCCCGGGCGCGGAGCCCGGTGACGACCCGGACGGCGTGCCGGCCGGCACCGCGCTCGTCGTCACCTCGCCGGGCCGCCGCCCGGACCACCCCCTCGTCGCCGCGGCCGCCGCGGCGGGCGCGCCGCTGGTGGGGGAGCCGGAGCTCGCCTGGTGGCTCGGCCGGGCCATGCAGCGTCCGCCGGTGTGGCTCGCGGTCACCGGCACCAACGGCAAGACCACCACCACCGGCATGCTGGCGGCGATGCTGCGTGCCGCCGGCCGCGACGCCGTGGCGTGCGGCAACATCGGCTACCCCGTCGTCGAGGCGGTGCGCGTGGGCCACGAGGTGCTCGCCGTGGAGCTCTCCAGCTTCCAGCTGCACTGGTCGCCGTCGATCCGGCCACTCGCCGGGTGCGTGCTCAACGTGGCCGACGACCACCTCGACTGGCACGGCTCGCTCGCCGCCTACGCCGCCGCGAAGGCCAGGGCGCTGCGGGCGGACGTCGCCGTCGCGGGGGTGGACGATCCCGCGGCCGCCGCGCTGCTCGCCGCGGCGCCCGCGCCGCGGCGGATCGGCGTCACCCTCGCCGAACCGGCACCCGACCAGCTGGGGGTCGTCGACGGCGTGCTCGTGGACCGCGCGTTCGACGGCGGCCCGCTCGTCGAGGCCGCCGTGGTGCACCCGGCGGGTGCGCCGGGCATCACCGACGCGCTCGCCGCCGCCGCCCTCGCCCGGGCCGTGGGCGTCGGCCCGGACGCCGTCCACGCGGGCCTGGACGACTTCCGGCCCGGCCCGCACCGCGGCGGCGTGGTCGCCACCGTCGGCGGGGTCCGCTACGTCGACGACTCCAAGGCCACCAACCCGCACGCCGCCGCGGCGTCGCTCGCGGCGCAGGCCCCCGCTCCGATCGTCTGGATCGTCGGCGGGCTGCTGAAGGGCGCCTCCGTCGACGACCTGGTCGCGCGGCACGCCCGCGGGCTGCGGGCCGCGGTCGTGATCGGCAGCGAACGCGCCGAGATCATCGCCGCGCTCGCGCGACACGCGCCCGATCTCCCCGTCGCCGAGGTCGTGCCGGGCGACGATGCGACTATGTCGGATGCCAACCCGCCGGACGCCGGATCGGACGCAGCGACGTCGACGACGGTCATGACGAGCGCCGTCCGGCGGGCAGCCGCCCTGGCCAGGCCCGGCGACGTCGTCCTGCTCGCCCCGGCCGCGGCATCGATGGACCAGTTCGCCGACTACGCGGAGCGCGGCCTGAGGTTCGCGGAGGCGGCCACCGCGCTGGGGACGACGCCCGGGACGGCGCCGTGAAGGTGCCGTCGCCCCGCGGCGGGGAGCGGGACCGGGTGCGCGCGGCGTCGAAGGGCGCGGCGAAGGGTGCGGCAGTGAAGGGTGCGGCGCCGAAGGGTGCGGCGTCCAAGGGTGCGGCGTCCAAGGGTGCGGCGTCCAAGGGCGCGGCGTCCAAAGGTGCGGCGTCCGGCGGCGGCACGGCGCGGGGCGGTGGGGCGAGGACCGCGGTGGCCCGCGGGATCGGCGTGCGCCCGAACACGCTGTGGCTCGCGATCGGCCGCACGGCCGCCGCGCTCGGTCAGTGGCTGCGCCGCCCGCTCACCTCGCTGCACCTCGCGCTGGGCGTGTTCGGCCTGCTCACGCTGTTCGGGCTGGTCATGGTGCTGTCGGCGTCGTCGGTGGAGTCGCTCACCGCGGACGGTTCGTCGTACTCGGTGTTCACCCGGCAGCTGATGTTCTGCGTGCCCGGCCTGCTGATGTTCTGGCTCGGGCTGCGCGTCTCCCCGCGCAGGTTGCGCTCGCTCGCGCCCGCCGCGCTCGTCGTCGGCGCGCTGGCGCTGGTGGCGGTGCTGTTCGTCGGCCAGACCCGCAACGGGTCGCGGGCCTGGTTCGGGGTCGGGTCGTTCTCCGTGCAGCCGTCCGAGGCGGTGAAGGTCGCGCTCACGCTGTGGGGCGCCCACGTGCTCGTCGCCCGCCGTGCCGTGATGCACCGCTGGAAGTACGCGCTCTCGCCGGTCGTGCCGGTCACGGTCGTGCTGCTGACGCTGCTGGTCCTGCAGCCCGACCTGGGCATGACGATCTCGCTCGGCGTGGTGCTCGTCGCGCTGCTCTACTTCGGTGGCGCGCCGATGCGGCTGATCCTCGCGATGTCCGCGGGCGCCGCGGGCGGGGCCGTCGCGCTCGCGCTCACCGCCGAGTACCGGATGAGCCGGATCACGGCCTTCCTCTCGCCGTCGAGCGCCGACCCGCAGCAGGCCGGCTTCCAGGCGCGGCAGGCGCTCTACTCGCTCGCCGACGGCGGGCTGTTCGGGCAGGGCCTCGGCCAGGGCCGCGCCAAGTGGAGCTACCTGCCCAACGCCCACAACGACTTCATCTTCGCGATCGTGGCCGAGGAGCTGGGCTTCATCGGCGCGTTCGCGGTGCTGGCGCTCTTCGCCACGCTGGCGTACACCGGCTTCCGGATCGCCGCGCGCAGCGCCGACCCGTGGCTGCGGCTCGTGGTGGCGACGTCCACGACGTGGCTCGTGACCCAGGCCGCCATCAACATCGGGTACGTCGTGGGGCTGCTGCCGGTGACCGGGCTGCAGCTCCCCCTGATCTCCTCGGGAGGCACGTCCCTCGTGGTCACGATGTTCGTCTTCGGGGTGCTCGCCAACGCGGCGCGGCACGAGCCCGAGGCCATCGCGGCGGTCAAGCAGCACGGGGAGGGCAAGATCGCCCGGCTGCTCAGGCTGCCGCCGCCGCAGCCGTACCGGGCGCCGGTCCAGCGCGGGCGGTTGCGATGACCGGGCCGTCCATCGTCGTGGCAGGCGGGGGGAGCGGGGGGCACATCGAGCCCGCGCTCGCCTTCGCCGACGCGGTGCGCGCGCTGCGCCGGGACGCGCGCATCACCGCGCTGGGCACCGAGAAGGGCCTGGACACCACGCTGATCCCGGCCCGCGGCTACCCGCTCGAGCTGATCCCCCCGGTGCCGCTGCCGCGCAAGCCCACGGCCGACCTGCTGCGGTTGCCGGGCCGGGTCCGCGGTGCGGTCGCGCGGGTGCGCGAGGTGCTCACCGGCGTCGGCGCCCAGGTGGTGGTGGGCTTCGGCGGCTACGTCGCGCTGCCCGCCTACCTCGGTGCCCGCGGCCGCGTGCCGATCGTCGTGCACGAGGCGAACGCCCGCGCCGGCCTGGCCAACAAGGTCGGTGCCCGGTTCGCCGACATCGTCGCGGTGGCGGTGCCCGGCACCGGGCTGCCCGGTGAGCGCGTGGTGGGGATGCCGCTGCGGCGCTCCATCACCGGGCTGGACCGGCAGGCGCTGCGCGCGCAGGCCCGGCAGTTCTTCGGGCTGCCGCCGCAGGGGCCGGTGCTGCTCGTGTTCGGCGGTTCGCTCGGCGCGCGCACGCTCAACACCGCCGTGGCGGCCGCGCTGCCCGAGCTGCTGCGGGCCGGCATCGCCGTGCTGCACGCGCACGGCAAGGCCGGAGAGCCCGCGCCGCCGGCGCGCGGGTACCTCGGCGTGCCCTACATCGAGCGGATGGACCTCGCCTACGCCGCCGCCGACGCCGTGCTCTGCCGGGCGGGCGCCACGACCGTCGCGGAGGTGTCGGCGGTCGGCCTGCCCGCCGTCTACGTACCGCTGCCGCACGGCAACGGCGAACAGTCGCTCAACGCCCGGCCCGTGGTCGCCGCCGGCGGGGGCGTGCTCGTGGACGATGCCGACCTCACGGGGGAGCGGGTGGTCACCGAGCTCGTGCCGCTCCTGCGCGACCCCCGGCGGCTGGCCGCCGCCGGAGCCGCCGCCCGCTCGTCCGGGCACGCCGACGCCGCCGACACGCTCGCCCGCGTGGTGCTGGAGCTGGTCGGGGCGTCACCGGAGCCGGCGACGGAGGTGCTGCCACCGTGGAGGGACCGATGAGCATCGAGCTCGAGAAGCGCGTGCACCTGATCGGGATCGGCGGTGCCGGGATGAGCGGCATCGCGCGGATCCTCGTGGCCAGGGGCGCGGTGGTGTCCGGCTCGGATGCGAAGGACTCCCGCACCGTGCTGGCACTGCGCGCGCTCGGCGCCGACGTCGCCGTCGGCCACGACGCGGCGCACCTGCCGGAGCCGCCCGCCACCGTGGTGGTCTCCTCCGCGATCCGGGAGAGCAACCCGGAGCTCGCGGCGGCCCGCGAGCGCGGCATCCCGGTGGTGCACCGGGCGCAGGCGCTCGCCGCGCTCACCGCGGGGCGGCGCCTCGCCGCCGTCACCGGCACGGCCGGCAAGACGTCCACCACGTCGATGCTCACGGTCGCGCTGCAGCACTGCGGGTTCGACCCGTCGTTCGCGATCGGCGGCGACCTCGCCGCGTCCGGTTCGGGCGCGCACGAGGGCAGCGGCGACGTGTTCGTCGTGGAGGCAGACGAGAGCGACGCCTCGTTCCTCGCGTTCTCGCCCGCGGTGGCCGTGGTGACGAACGTGGAAGCCGACCACCTCGACCACTACGGCAGCGCCGAGGCCTACGTCGCGGCGTTCGACGAGTTCCTGGCCCGGATCGTGCCCGGTGGAACGCTCGTGACCTGCGTGGACGACCCCGGCGCCGCCGCGCTCGCCGACCGCGCCTGCGCGCGCGGCATCCGGGTGCGCCGCTACGGGCGTGCCGACGGCGCCGACGCGGCGCTCGTCGACTTCCGCCCCGACGGCACCGGCGCGCGGGTCGTGCTGCGCCACGACGGCCGCGAGCACCACCTGCGGCTCGCCGTGCCCGGCGAGCACATGGCGCTCAACGCGCTCGGCGCGCTGCTCGCCGGGGTGGAGCTCGGAGCGGAGGTCGGCGCGCTGCTCGCCGGGCTCGCCGCCTTCGACGGCGTGCGGCGGCGGTTCGAGTTCCGCGGCCGGGCCGCGGGCGTCGCGGTCTACGACGACTACGCCCACCACCCGAGCAAGGTGGCCGCTCAGCTGCGGGCCGCTCGCCAGGTGGTGGACGGGCACGGCCGCGTGGTGGTGGCGTTCCAGCCGCACCTCTACTCCCGCACGCGCGACTTCGCCGCCGAGTTCGGCGCCGCGCTCGGGCTCGCCGACGAGGTCGTCGTGCTGGACGTGTACGGCGCGCGGGAGGACCCGCAGCCCGGGGTGAGCGGGGCCCTGATCGCCGACGCGGTGCCGCTCCCGGCGGAACGCGTGCGGTTCGTGCCCCGCTGGGAGGACGTGCCCACCGTCGTGGCGGACATCGCCGCCCCGGGCGACCTCGTCGTCACGATGGGCGCCGGTGACGTCACCGTGCTGGCGCCGGAGATCCTGGTCGAGCTGGAGCGGCGGGCCCCGTGATGGGGCGACCGGGTCGTGCGCGCCGGGGTGACCGCGCGCTCGCCGAGCGGCCGGTCGCCCGCCCACCCCGTGATCCCGAGCGGATCCCGCCGCGCCCGGTGTCGCGGGAGCGCTACCGTCGCCGGCGCCTCGCCGCCCTGCTGATCGGGACGGTGCTGCTCGTCGGCCTCGCCTTCGGCGCCCGAGTGCTGGTGTACGACGCAGGCCTGTTCGACGTCGAGGCCGTGCAGGTCACCGGCACGGCCACCGTGCCGGAGGCGGACGTGCTCGCCGCGGCCGCCGTGCCGACGGGGGTCCCGCTCGCCGCGATCGACACGGACGCCGTTGCCACGCGGGTGGCGGCGTTGCCGCCGGTCGAGTCGGTGTCCGTCGGGAGGTCGTGGCCGCACACGGTCACCGTCGTCGTGACGGAACGGGTGCCCGTCGCGACCGTCTCGACGGCGCAGGGCCCCGCGCTCGTCGACCGCTCCGGGGTGGTCTACCGGGGTGCGCCGGCCGAGGGCCTGCCCCGGCTGACCACGACGCCGCGCTCCGGCGACCCGGCGACGCTCGCCGCCGTGGCCGTGCTCGCCTCCCTGCCCGACGCCCTGCGCGCGCAGGTCGAGACCGCGGGGGCCAGCGTCGTCGCTCCGGGCGCGCCCGGCCAGGTCACGCTGAGCCTCGCGGACGGGAAGGAGGTCCGCTGGGGCACCCCGGACCGGGACGGGGAGAAGGCCGCCGCCCTCGGCGCGCTGCTCACGCAGCCCGGCACCGTCTACGACGTCACGAGCCCCGACCTGCCGACGATCCGTCGCTGATCGGGTGTCGTCGGATCGCCCGCTATGGTGACGACCGGCCCCCGCGCGCCCGTTCTCGCGGGCCGGAGGGGAAGATCAGCATTGAAGATCAACCCCTTTGGGGGCTGGCGCGCCAGCGGCGCGCCTGCTGGACCGAGACCGGGACGAGACCTAGCGTTCTCCCCCGATGGCCCGGACCCCCGGGGACGGACCCGAGCTTGACTGGAAGGTGCGCCCGTATGACGCCCCCGCACAACTACCTGGCCGTGATAAAGGTCGTCGGCATCGGTGGCGGCGGCGTCAACGCCGTCAACCGCATGATCGAGGTCGGCCTGAAGGGTGTCGAGTTCATCGCGGTGAACACGGACGCCCAGGCCCTGCTGATGTCGGACGCCGACGTCAAGCTCGACATCGGTCGTGAGCTCACCCGAGGCCTCGGCGCCGGCGCCAACCCCGAGGTCGGCCGCAAGGCCGCCGAGGACCACCGCGAGGAGATCGAGGAGGTCCTCAAGGGGGCCGACATGGTCTTCGTCACGGCGGGCGAGGGCGGCGGCACCGGCACGGGCGGCGCGCCCGTGGTCGCGTCGATCGCCCGCAAGCTCGGTGCCCTCACGATCGGCGTCGTCACGCGGCCGTTCACCTTCGAGGGGCGCCGCCGCGCGGGGCAGGCCGAGGAGGGCATCACCTCCCTGCGCAACGAGTGCGACACGCTCATCGTGATCCCCAACGACCGGCTGCTGCAGCTCGGCGACGTGGGCGTCTCGCTGATGGACGCCTTCCGCTCGGCCGACGAGGTGCTCCTCTCCGGTGTGCAGGGCATCACGAACCTGATCACCACGCCCGGTCTGATCAACCTCGACTTCGCGGACGTCAAGTCCGTCATGTCCGGCGCGGGCAGTGCGCTGATGGGCATCGGGTCCTCCCGAGGGGAGGGCAGGGCCGTGCAGGCAGCGGGCAAGGCGATCAACTCGCCGTTGCTCGAGGCGTCGATGGACGGCGCGCAGGGCGTGCTGCTGTCCATCGCGGGTGGCTCCGACCTCGGTCTGTTCGAGATCAACGAGGCCGCTTCGCTGGTGCAGGAGGCCGCACACCCCGAGGCCAACATCATCTTCGGTACGGTCATCGACGACTCGCTGGGCGACGAGGTCCGGGTCACCGTCATCGCCGCGGGCTTCGAGGCGGGTGGGCCCACGCACAAGAAGCTCGAACCCACCGCGTTCAAGTCGCAGGAGAAGCAGCAGCCCTCCGGGGTGATCGCTTCGGGGGTGAGCGGCACGACGTCGCCGGCAGGCGGGAACGGCAGTGCGCCGGCCGGCACCGGGGCGCAGCCCGCCGCCACCGCGCCGAGCGCGCCCGCGCCCCCGCCCACGGCGGCGACCGCGCCGTCGAGCGGTGCCCCGGTCGGCAACGGCGGCACCACCGGGAACGGAACGGCCACCGGGAACGGCACCGGGGTCGCCGCCGCGCAGACCGCGCCGTACACGAGCCCGCGGGTGCCCGTCGCGCCGAGCCAGCCCGCCGCCCCGAGCACGCCGAACCAGGCCGGCACCCTGCCGCCCGCTGCCCCGCCCGCCGCGGGACCCGGCGGTGCGTACACCTCCGCCCAGCGCCCGTCCGACCAGCGCCGGGAGACGGCGTTCGACTCGGTGCCGGAGCCCCAGCGCCCGCATGTGGCCGAACGCTCCACGGCCCCCCTCTACACCCAGCCGGTGGACGTCGCGGACCTCGACGACGACGTGGACGTGCCGCCGTTCATGAAGAGGTGAGCCCTCGCGTCCGGCGGGTGGTGAGCACCCGGGCGGGCGGCCGCTCCCGCGGCGACTTCGCCTCGTTCAACCTGTCCGCGCTGGTCGGGGACGACCCGGAGGCCGTGGCCGCCAACCGGGCCCGGCTGCGGCGCGAGCTCGGGGTGCCCGTCGTGTTCCTCGAGCAGGTGCACGGCACCCGGGTGGCCACGATCGACGCCGTGCCCGGGCCCGACGCGCCGGACGTGCCCGCCACCGACGCCGCCGTCACCGCCCTGCCGGGGGTGGGCATCGCGGTGCTCGCGGCCGACTGCGTGCCGGTGCTGCTGGCCGACCCGGTCGCGGGGGTCGTCGGGGCCGCCCACGCCGGGCGCGTCGGCGCGGCGGCCGGGGTACTGCCGGCCACCATCGCCGCCATGGAGGCGCTCGGAGCGCGGCGCGCCGCGCTCGAGGTGCTGCTCGGCCCCGCGATCTGCGGCGGCTGCTACGAGGTGCCCGAGACCATGCGCGCCGAGGTCGACGCGCGGCTGCCCGGCAGCGCGGTGCGCACGCGGCGCGGCACGCCCGGGCTGGACCTGCGCGCCGGGCTCTACCACCAGCTCACCGAGCTCGGCGTCGCGCGCATCGGCGGCGACCCGCGCTGCACGAGGGAGACCCCTGAGCTGTACAGCCACCGCCGCGATCCGCGCAGCGGCCGCCAGGCCGCGATCACGTGGCTCGACCCGCGGTGAGCTTCGTGCACGGCGCTGGACGAACGGCACCCTCGTCCGATAGAGCGGTACAGATGTGCCGTTCGTACAACCAGGGGCGTTGCTCGTGAGCGCTGACCGGCGGGACGAGCTCGCGGGGCGGCTCGCCGCGCTGCGCTCGCGGATCTCCCGCGCCTGCGTCGCGGCGGGGCGGGAGCCCGACTCCGTGGAGCTCCTCGCCGTGACGAAGACGGTGCCGGCCTCGGATGTCGCGGTGCTGCTCGACCTCGGGCTGACCGCCTTCGGCGAGAACCGCGTGCAGGAGGCCGAGAAGAAGGTCGCCGCAGTCGCGGAACTGCGCCCGGACGCGCATCCGCGATGGCACCTCGTCGGGAGCCTGCAGCGGAACAAGGCCAGGTCCGTGGTGCGCTGGGCCGATCGGGTGGAGTCGGTGGATTCCACCCGCCTCGCGGACGCGTTGGACATGGCCGCACGGCGCGAACAAGAGACCGGTGGGCGCACCGATCGGTTACCGATTCTGCTGCAGTACAGCGTCGACGGTGACCCACTGCGAGGAGGCGTGCCCCGAGCGGGTCTCCTGCGCCTCGCCGAACACGTCGCCACGTGCGCCGGGCTGCGGCTCGCCGGACTGATGGCGGTGGCCCCGCTCGGCGCCGACCCGGACGCCGCGTTCGCGGACGTCGCCGCGGCCGGCTCCGAGCTGCGCGAGCGGTTTCCGCAGGCCACGGTCCTCTCGGCCGGCATGAGCGGCGATCTGGAGGCCGCGATCAGGCATGGATCGGGCGTGGTGCGTGTCGGAACGGCCCTTGTGGGGGAACGACCGTTAACCTCGCGGTGATCGTCGGTCGCCGGTGCAGCGGCCGGCCGTCGGGGCAGTCGATGATGGGAGCGCGGATGGGCGCGATGTACCGGCTCAAGGCCTACTTCGGCATGGTGCCCGCCGAGGAGCTGGGCGAGTACTCCGACGATGCGCTCGCCGACCGGTACCCGGAGCCCCGGCGCGAGCGCTCGGCGCGCGACTACGCCAACGAGCGCTGGGACGACCGCTTCGCCTACGAGGACGACTCCGAGCACGCCCGGCGCGACCGCTACGACGACGAGTGGGACCGCCGCCCGGCGCGTCCCGTCGTGGCCGAGCGCGCGGTGGCCCGCGGCGTCGGATCTCCGGTGCGCGGGGCCCTCGCCATGGATCCTGACCTGCAGGAACCGCTCCGGTCGGTGCCGCAGGTGCCGGCGACGGTGCCCGAGCAGCGCGACCGCGCCGCCACCGGGGCCGCCGCGCTCGCCCGTATCACCACGCTGCAGCCCCGCAGCTACCGGGACGCGCGCACGATCGGCGAGCGGTACCGCAGCGGGGTCCCGGTGATCATGAACCTCACCGAGCTCGAGGCCGCGGAGGCCAAGCGGCTCGTCGACTTCGCGGCCGGCCTCGTGTTCGCCCTGCACGGCGGCTTCGACAAGGTCACGAGCCGGGTCTTCCTGCTGACCCCGGCCGACGTCGAGGTGTCGGCGGACGACGCGCGGATGCTCGCGCAGCGCAGCGTCTCCGGTGGGGCGACCGCCGACCCCGACCGCGGCTTCCGCGGGGAGTGAGGACCGGTCCCGGTTAGGATCGGCGATGTGCCGCTCGCCATCCAGTTCGTCCTCTACTACCTGCTGTTCTTCTTCTGGCTCCTGCTCGTGGGCCGGATCGTGGTGGAGCTCGTGCGCAGTTTCGCGCGCCAGTGGGTGCCGGCGGGGCCCAGCGCCGTCGCTCTCGAGCTGATCTTCACTGCAACCGACCCGCCCGTGAAGTTGTTGCGGAGAGTGATCCCCGTCCTCCGGATCGGCGGCGTTGGACTGGACCTGTCGATTATGGTTCTACTGCTGGTGGTGTTCATACTGATGAACGTTGCCCAGCCGACGCCGTTGTGAGCCCCAGTCACACGGTGCCGCCGCCGAGGACTGCATGAGGTGATCCGATGCCGCTGACGCCCGCCGACGTCCACAACGTCGCGTTCAGCAAGCCCCCGATCGGGAAGCGGGGGTACAACGAGGACGAGGTCGACGCGTTCCTGGACCTGGTCGAGGCCGAGCTGGCTCGCCTGATCGAGGAGAACGAGGACCTGCGCGAGCAGGTCTCGCAACTCGAGCAGCGCCTCGGGAACGCGCAGGCCGACCTGGAGGAGGCCCGGTCGCGGCCTGCTGCTGCGGTGTCTCCACCGACGCAGCAGATCCAGCGGCAGGAGCCGCCGCTGCGCCCGGCCGAGCCACAGCGCCCGGCGTTCGCCGACGCCGCCGAGGGTGGCGACAGCCACGTCCAGGTCGCGAAGGTCCTGAGCATGGCCCAGGAGATGGCCGAGCGGCTCACCGCCGAGGCCAAGTCCGAGGCCGACGCGATGCTCGCCGACGCGCGCACCAAGTCCGAGCAGCTGCTGTCGGAGGCCCGCGCCAAGTCCGACGGCCTCGTCAACGACGCCCGTGCCCGGGCCGAGACGATGCTCAACGACGCGCGTACCAGGGCCGAGACCCTGGAGCGCAACTCGCGTGACAAGGCCGCCACGCTGGTCGGCGACGCCGAGCGCAAGCAAGCCGAGATCATCGGCACCATCACGCGCGACAAGTCCGTGCTCGAGAAGAAGATCGACGAGCTGCGCACGTTCGAGCGCGAGTACCGCACCCGGCTCAAGACCTACCTGGAGTCGCAGCTGCGCGACCTCGGGGAGCGCGGGTCCGCGGCGCCTTCCGACAGCCGGTCCAGCTCGAACGGCGGATACGCCGCCTCCACCGGCTACGGCCAGCGCGCCGACGCTGGGAGCTGACCTCGACCGACCCGGGTGGTGCGGCCGAGGTGCCGCACTTCCGCAAGACGGAGTGAGACGTGCTGCTGCTGGTCCTGATCCTCGTTCTGATCGCCTTCGGCCTCCTCGTGGTGGCGCTGCTGTCCGGCAGCGTCCTGTGGGCCTGGGTGTCCGTCGGCGTCAGCGTCGCCGCCGCGGCGGTGTTGCTGATCGACTGGCTGCAGCGGAGGAGCGCGGTACGGGCCGGTGCCGAGGCTGCCGCCGCCCAGACCGCGGCGGAGCCGCCGCGCGTCCGCACGCCCGATCCGGAGCCGGTCACCGAGGTGCTCCCGGTCATCCCGCGGTCCGCCGACGCTCCTGGCCGCACCGGTGGGGCAACGACCGGTGAGCGGTTCGACGACACGTCGGACACCACGAAGACCGTCGTGATGCCCGTGGTGCAACCGTCCGCCTCTGCGGAGCGACCGCCCGGCGCTTCCCGCGAAAACACCGCGTCGAGCGGTGATTCGTCACCCACCGTGACCAAATCGGGGGTTCCGACTACCGCCGCCACCCCTTCGACGGGCACGGACGAGAAGGGCCCCGCCACGGACGACGGGCCGCCCACCACGGCCGCGCCCAGCGCGGCCGGGTCCACGTCCGGCGAGGGTGGGCAGGGCTCGTCGTCGACGCCGCCCACGGAGGCCGTCCGCAACGGCCGGGCCGGCGACGCCGCCGACTCGAGCCCCACCACCGCGGCGCGCGCGCCGGAGGGCCCCGCCGAGGGCGCCGGCACCGAGAGCGCGCAGGCCGCCGCCGAGGAGCCCGCCGCGGACGAGGCCGCCGACCCGGCCTCCGACGGCGCGGGCACGGGTGTCGAGACGGCGGCGGCAGCGGAGAAGCCTGCGGAGAAGCCCGCCGAGACGCTGCCGGGTGCACCGGAGCAGCAGCAGGGCGCCGCCGCCGGGGCGGCCACCGCGAACGGCTCGGCCACCGGGTCCGAGGCCCCACCACCCGCGGCCGACGGGGAGCCGCCGGAGGAGCAGCGCGATCCCGCGGCCGCCGCGGTCGTCGCCGGGCTGGAGACCGAGGTGCTGGTCATCGACGAGCAGCCGCGCTACCACGTGGCGCCCTGCCGCGCGCTCACCGGGAAGGCCACGATCCCGCTGCCCGTCCGCGAGGCCGTCGAGCTGGGCTTCACCCCGTGCGGCTGGTGTGCCCCGGTCCGCACCCTCGCCGCCCAGGAGCCCGCAACCCGCTAGCCGGCGGATGTGGGCCTCGGGGCCGGATCGGTGCGGGGGTGGGCGCGACGCGGCTGTCCGCACACGGCGCCTCGATCGGGTGTCGATCGCATCCCGTCCCGAGATGAGCGGGCTCGCCCACGCGAGACGAACCGCACCGCCGCCGACCGGCAGTGGTCCCGTTCCCGACGGGGATCGCCGGAATCGGGACCAACGCTCAGATGGAGGGCGTTGCCGGATCGTCCGGTCGATCACGATCAAGGGCGCCGCGGACCCCCGCACATGGTCACGTCGACCCCACACGTCCCGGCCGGCCACCCGAGACCCATGGCGTCGACGTGATCATGAAGCGAGCGCTGGAGGCGGTGTCGCTCCCCGCGGGGCCCGGCGGAATATGCCGTGGCGGCCTGGCGCTACTCTGATGGCACAGGCACCGATCCGGCCATCACCGGGGAGCCTCCGGAAGAAACGCCCTCGCCGGGCGGAGTAGAACCGGACGGGAGCGGCCCGTCACAGCCGTCCGAACGAGAGGCCGTTCCGTCCCGGGGCGGCAAGCGGGGTGGTACCGCGGCGCTCGCGCGAGCGTCGTCCCCGTGCCGGCAGCACCACGAGCCACGCACGAGGAGCACCACCAGCCATGAGCGACCGTTACCCGTCGGTTCCCGCGCACCCGTCGTTCCCCGCGCTCGAGCGGGAGGTCCTGGACGCCTGGGAGCGCGACGACACGTTCCGCGCCTCGGTCGACGCCCGGCCCACCGGCGAGAACGGCAGCAACGAGTTCGTCTTCTACGACGGGCCGCCGTTCGCCAACGGGCTGCCGCACTACGGCCACCTGCTCACCGGGTACGTCAAGGACGTCGTCCCGCGCTACCAGACGATGCGCGGCAAGCACGTCGAGCGCCGGTTCGGCTGGGACACCCACGGCCTGCCCGCCGAGGTGGAGGCCGAGCACCAGCTGGGGCTCAAGAGCAAGGCCGAGATCGACGAGATGGGCGTTGCCGCCTTCAACGCGGCCTGCCGCGCGTCCGTGCTGCGCTACACGGGGGAGTGGCGCGAGTACGTCACCCGTCAGGCCCGGTGGGTCGACTTCGACAACGACTACAAGACGCTCGACCTGGACTACATGGAAAGCGTCATGTGGGCCTTCAAGACCCTGTGGGACAAGGGCCTGGTCTACCAGGGCTTCCGCGTCCTCTGGTACTGCTGGCACGACGGCACGCCGCTGTCGGCCACCGAGACCAAGATGGACGACGTCTACCTGGACCGCCAGGACCCCGCCGTCACCGTGGGCCTGCGGCTGCACGCGCCCGGGTCGGACCTCGACCGCGCGCTCGCGCTGGTGTGGACCACCACGCCGTGGACGCTCCCGTCGAACCTGGCGATGGCGGTGCACCCCGACGTCGAGTACGCGCTCGTGGCGGTGAACGGGGAGCGGTACGTGCTCGCCTCCGCCCGGCTGGGGGCCTACGCCCGCGAGCTCGGCGAGGAGCCGGACGTCATGCGGACCTTCCGCGGCTCCGAGCTGCTCGGCCTGTCCTACACGCCGCCGTTCGACTTCTTCACCGGCTGGGAGAACGCCCACCGCGTGCTCGCCGCCGACTACGTCACCACCGACGACGGCACGGGGCTCGTCCACATCGCGCCCGCCTTCGGCGAGGAGGACAAGGTCGTCACCGACGCGGCCGGGATCCCGGTGGTCGTGCCGGTCGACAGCAAGGGCGAGTTCGACGAGCGCGT
Source organism: Pseudonocardia adelaidensis (assembly GCF_039543345.1). Classification (NCBI taxonomy): domain Bacteria; kingdom Bacillati; phylum Actinomycetota; class Actinomycetes; order Pseudonocardiales; family Pseudonocardiaceae; genus Pseudonocardia; species Pseudonocardia adelaidensis. The sequence continues at coordinate 107,023 of NZ_BAABJO010000008.1, forward strand.
GCCCCCGTACGCGGGCATGCAGGTGTTCGACGCGAACCCGCACATCATCGCCGACCTGAAGCGGGGCGCCCCGTACGCGAAGGGCGTGCTGCTGCGCCACGAGACCTACGACCACCCGTACCCGCACTGCTGGCGCTGCGGCAACCCGCTGATCCAGCGCGCGGTGGACTCGTGGTTCGTGAAGGTCACGGCGTTCCGGGACCGAATGGTGGAGCTGAACAAGCAGATCACCTGGGTGCCCGCGCACGTCAAGGACGGCCAGTTCGGCAAGTGGCTGGAGAACGCCATCGACTGGTCGATCTCCCGCAACCGGTACTGGGGCTCCCCGATCCCGGTGTGGGTGAGCGACGACCCGAACTACCCGCGCACCGATGTCTACGGCTCGCTCGACGAGCTGGAGCGCGACTTCGGCGTGCGGCCGACGGACCTGCACCGCCCGTACATCGACGATCTGACCCGGCCCAACCCGGACGACCCCACCGGGAGGTCCACCATGCGCCGGGTGCCCGAGGTGCTCGACTGCTGGTTCGAGTCGGGCTCGATGCCGTTCGCCCAGGTGCACTACCCGTTCGAGAACGCCGAGTGGTTCGAGGACCACTACCCGGGCGACTTCATCGTCGAGTACAACGGGCAGACCCGCGGCTGGTTCTACACGCTGCACGTGCTGGCCACGGCGTTGTTCGACCGGCCGTCGTTCCGCTCCTGCGTGGCGCACGGGATCGTGCTGGGCGACGACGGGCTGAAGATGTCCAAGTCGCGCAAGAACTACCCGGACGTCAACGAGGTCTTCGAGCGCGACGGCTCCGACGCCATGCGGTGGTTCCTCATGGCGAGCCCGATCCTGCGCGGCGGGAACCTGGTCGTCACCGAGCAGGGCATCCGGGAGGGCGTCCGCCAGGCGATCCTGCCGCTGTGGAACACCTGGTACTTCCTGTCGCTCTACGCCGGGCGCCGCGGCGTGCGGCGCACCGACTCGCCGCACGTGCTCGACCGGTACGTGCTCGCCCGCACCGCGGCCCTCGTCGACGAGCTCACCGCGGCCCTCGACGTCTACGACATCGCGGGCGCGTGCGAGCGGGTGCGCGACCACGCCGAGACCCTCACCAACTGGTACGTGCGGCGTTCGCGCGATCGGTTCTGGGAGGGCGACCAGGACGCGATCGACACCTTGCACACCGTGCTGGAGGTGACCTGCCGGGTGGCCGCACCGCTGCTGCCACTCACCACGGAGCGGATCTGGCAGGGCCTCACCGGTGAGCGGTCGGTGCACCTGGCCGACTGGCCGTCGAGCGGGGAGCTGCCCCACGACGCCGCCCTGGTGACGGCGATGGAGCGCGTGCGGCAGGTCGCGTCGGCCGCGCTGTCGCTGCGCAAGGCGCGGGGGTTGCGGGTGCGGCTGCCGCTGGCCCGGCTCACGGTGGCCGCCACCGACGCCGAGTCGCTCGCTCCGTTCGCCGACATCCTGCGCGACGAGGTGAACGTCAAGGACGTCGCGCTGACCACCGACGTCGCCGCCCACGGGCGGTTCGACGTGGCGGTCAACGCCCGTGCCTGCGGGCCGCGGCTCGGTGGGGACACGCAGAAGGTGATCCGCGCCGTGAAGTCGGGGGCGTGGGCCCGCAACGAGAAGGGCACCGTCACCGCGGCCGGGATCGAGCTCCTCGACGGCGAGTTCACCGAGAAGCTCGTGGCGGCCGACCCGGACTCGACCGCCGCGCTCCCGGGATCCACCGGGCTCGTCGTGCTCGACACCGCGATCACGTCGGAGCTCGCCGCCGAGGGCACCGCGCGCGACGTCGTGCGGGTGGTGCAGCAGGCCCGCCGCGACGCAGGCCTCGACGTCGCCGACCGGATCGGCCTCACCCTCGACGGCCCGGCCGGTGTGCTCGACGCCGTGCGCGCGCACGAGGCGTTCGTCGCGGGGGAGGTGCTCGCGGAGTCCGTCTCCTACGGCGCCGCGCCCGAGCCGACCCTGCGCGGCACCGTCGCCGCCCCCGACGGCACGAGTGCCGAGCTCGCGGCGCTGGTCGCCCGCGTCTGACCCGCGGGGGCGTGCGGATCAGCGTGCGGGTCCGGCCAGGGGCGCGCCGGGACGAGGTCGGCGGAACCTGGGCGGGCCCGCGCGGCCCGGCGCTCGTCGTGGCCGTACGGGCCCGTGCGGTGGCGGGCGCGGCGAACGCGGCCGTGACGGCGGCGCTCGCCGCCGCGTTCGGGGTGCGCCGTGGCGACGTCGAGATCGTCACCGGGGCGCGCGGGCGGGACAAGGTCGTCGCGGTGCGTGGCGATCCGACGGTGCTCGCTGCCCGGTTGGTCGAACTCATGACCTGATCGGGCTGCCCGAAGGGACGCAGGGAGGCATACTCGTGGCTCATGGGGGGACCGGCGGCCACACGGTGGGCGGAGCTCCAGGAGGGTCGCGGGATCCCGCCGGAGATCCTCGCCCGGGCGCCCGCCGACCCGTGGCACCACGAGGTCACCTTGTTCACGCCCCCGGTCGAGCCCCTCGACACGCCCTCGCGCCAGGCGGCGCAGGCGCTGCTCCCCGATGCGGGCAGCGTGCTGGACGTCGGTTGCGGCGGCGGCGCGGCGTCGTTCGCGCTCGCCGACCGGGCAGGCCACCTCACCGGCGTCGACCAGCAGCAGGACATGCTCGACGCGTTCGCGGCGGAGGCCGGGGCGCGCGGCCTGCCGCACCGCACCGTGCTGGGCCGGTGGCCCGGTGCCGCGGCCGCCGCGGGCACCGCCGACGTGGTGGTCTGCCACCACGTGCTGCACAACGTGGTGGACCTCGTGCCGTTCCTCGAGGCGCTCACCGCGGCGGCCCGGCGCGGCGTCGTCGTCGAGATGATGGCGCAGCACCCGATGGCCTGGCTCGATCCGCTCTGGGTGCGGTTCCACGGACTGCGCCGGCCTGCGCCCGCCACCACCGACGACGCCGTCGCGGTGCTGCGCGAGATCGGCGTCGAGCCGGTCGTGCAGCGCTGGGAGCGTGCGGTGCCGCCCCGGCAGGACCCGGTGTGGGTCACGCGCAGGCTGTGCCTGCAGGAGGAAGCCGTGCCCGAGGTGGCCGGCGCGCTGGAGCGGCTGCGGCGCCCGCGCACGGCGGCCACGCTGTCCTGGCGCGCGGGCTGACCCGGCTCCCCGTCAGCGGGAGGGGCGGACGGTGACGTCGCCGGTGTCGCCGTCGACGCGCAGGCTGCGCGTGGAGGCCGAGTCGAGCGGCACGAGCACGCGTTCCTCGCCGGACCGGGTGTGGGCGTCGACGCGATAGGTCGTGCCGGCCGGCACCGCCAGGTCGACCTCCCCGACGTCCGATCTGATGTCGACCGACTGCGGGGGCATCACCAGCTGCAGTCGGACGTCGCCCGTGTCGGACTCGGCCCGGAGCACCTCGGTGCGCAGGGACTCGCCCCTGATCTCACCCGTGCGCGAGCGCAGGTCGAGCGGGCCGGCGAGCTCGACGGCGGTGATGTCGCCGGTGATCCGCTCGATCCTCAGCGCCCCGGAGAGGCGGCTCGCGACGACGTCGCCCTCGACGCCGTCGACCACCACCTCGAACGCGGGCGGCACCTGGACGTCGTGGCGGATGTCGCAGCGGACCGCGAGGAACTCGCGGCACCCGGCGTCCAGCCGGACGCCCGCCGGCGTGACCTCCTGCACGATCTCGGGCCGGCCCAGCCCGTGCCGGACGACCGTGTGCACGTGGACCTGCCCGTCCGGGCTCGGGCCGATCGTGACGTCCCCGTCGGCGTCGACCACGACCCGGTCGGTGGCGGGGGTGAACGCGTTCGTGCGTTCGACGGTGCGGGTCATGACCTCGGACAGCAGGCCGAACGCCCCGGTGCCGCAGACCAGCGCGACCATGAGCACGGCGGCGGCCACCACGACGGGGTTCGCCTTCGCCTTCGCGGGCGCGGTCACGATCATTCCTCCAGGTACTTGAGCACGGCGAGCACGCGCCGGTGGTCGGTGGCCGCCGCGGGGAGCGCGAGCTTGCCGAAGATCCCGCTGATGTGCTTCTCGACCGCGCCCTCGCTGACCACGAGCTCGGCGGCGATGCCGGCGTTGGAGCGGCCCTCGGCCATCAGGGCGAGGACGTCGCGCTCGCGCGGGGTGAGCGCAGCGAGCGGCGCGGCCCGCCGGGAGCGGGCGAAGATCTGCGAGACCACCTCGGGGTCGAGGGCGGTGCCGCCGCCGCGGACGCGGTGCAGCGCCTCGACGAACGTCTCGACGTCGGCCACCCGGTCCTTCAGCAGGTAGCCCACACCCCGGGTGTCGCCGGCGAACAGCTCCGTGGCGTAGCGCTCCTCGACGTACTGCGACAGCACGAGCACGGCCACCTCGGGCCAGCGGGACCGGATCACCAGCGCCGCCCGCAGCCCCTCGTCGGAGTGGGTGGGTGGCATGCGGACGTCGGCGACGACGACGTCGGGCTGCCGCTCGGCGACCGACCGCAGGAGCGACTCGCCGTCGCCGACGGCGTCGACGACCTCGAAGCCCGCCTCGACGAGCAGCCGGGACAGGCCCTCGCGCAGCAGCACCGAGTCCTCGGCGACGGTGACGCGCGCTGACGTCATCGCTCCAGGGGTCATCGGACGAGCCCCGCGGGGCCCGTCGGGAGTTCGACGGCGAGGACGGTGGGCCCGCCGACGGGGGAGTCGACGCGCAGCTGGCCGTCGACGCCGGACACGCGGTCGGCGAGGCCGCGCAGCCCGGTGCCGCGGTCGGGGTCGGCGCCGCCGACGCCGTCGTCGGTGACGGTGATCCAGACCGGTCCGCCGCGCTCCCGCCGCACCGTGACCGTCGCGCTCGCGGCGCCCGAGTGCCGGGCGACGTTGGTGAGCGCCTCGGCCACCACGAAGTAGCCGATCGCCTCGACGGTGGAACTGGGCCGCTCCTCGAGCTCCACGGTGAGCTGGACCGGCACCGGGCAGCGCACGGCGATCGCGGAGAGCGCGGCGTCGAGCCCCCGGTCGGTGAGCACCGGCGGGTGCAGGCCGCGGATGAGACCCCGCAGCTCGGTGACGGCGTCCTTCGCCTGCTGGTGGGCGTCGTCGAGCAGCTCGCCGACGGCAGCCGGGTCCTGCTTGTACCTGGCCTTGGCCCGGCCCAGCGTCATCCCCAGCGCGACGAGCCGCTGCTGGGTGCCGTCGTGCAGGTCGCGCTCCAGCCTGCGCCGCTCGGCCTCACCCGCGTCGACGACCCGGGCGCGGCTGCGCTCCAGCTCGTCCACCCGCCGGGCGAGCACCTCCGGCACCGGCCCGAGCAGGGTGCGGGCGAAGGCGGTGTCGGCGGCCGCGAGCGCGCGCAGCACGGTGGGGGCGGCCAGCAGCAGGACGAGGCCGAGGCCGGCCAGGAGCGCCCGCCCGCCCCCGGTGTCGACGAAGGGGATCCCGTACGCGGTGGTGCCGTCGGCCGGGTCCGCGAGTCCGAGCAGCGGCGTGGCCAGCAGCGCCACCGCACCGGACAGCAGCACGTACGTGATCCCGCAGGTGACCACGCCGACCGGCGCGGCGAGCAGCTGGTGGACCGCGCGGCGGCGCACGCCGGGGTCGCGCAGCAGGACGCCGCCGTAGCGCAGCGGGTGGCGCTGGAACGCCGGCAGCGGCTGGGCGCCGATGTCGACGCCGAGCAGGATGCGGTAGCGGGCGCGCTCGAGGCGGGCCGTACCCGCGCTCACCCACGCGGTGACGATCCACACCGGCACCCCGAGCAGCGCGAGCGGGAGCAGCACGACGCTGAAGAACAGCCCCATGCCCAGCACGAACGCACCGGCCGTGCCGACCGCGGCGTCGAGCAGCAGATGGGCGGCCGCGAGCCAGGTGGCCGGGGCCACCAGCGCCCGCAGCGGGTCGCTGTGCGGCGGGCGTGCCGCGGGGGCGCCCTCCACGGGCGGCGCGATCACCATGCGAGCAGGCTAAGGAGCCGCGTCCGGGGTACGCCATCCCGTTGGTGCCCCGCCCGGGGTGGGGCCAGCCCCCCGCCCCCGGCCCGCCGTCGCCCGGTAGGGCGGGTTACGGCAGGGCCCACGACCTGCGCCGATACCGTGTGCGGGGCGGAGGTGGGCATGGCGAGCCTGGAGATGGCGCTCGGCGTCGCGGCCGCCGTGGTGCTGCTCGGGGTGTTCGCCGTGCGGATCTCGGTGCGGCTCGGCCTGCCGTCGCTCCTGCTCTACCTGGCGATCGGGATCCTGCTCGGCGAGTCGGTGCTCGGCATCCAGTTCTCCGACGCCCGGCTCACCGAGTCGCTCGGGCTCGCCGCGCTGGTGCTGATCCTCGCCGAGGGTGGGCTCACCACGCGCTGGTCCGCGGTGCGGCCCGCGACCGGGGTGGGGATCGCGCTCGCGACGGTCGGGGTGGCCGTCAGCATCGGGGTGGTCGGCGTGGGACTGCACCTGCTGCTGGGGCTGGACTGGCGCGCGGCGTTCCTCTGGGGTGCGGTGCTCTCGTCCACCGACGCCGCCGCGGTGTTCTCGGTGCTGCGCGGGGTCGGCGTCTCCCCGCGGGTGGCCGGGGTGCTGGAGCTCGAGTCCGGCTCCAACGACGCGCCCGTCGTGCTCGCGGTGGTCCTGCTGGCCTCGGCCGACCCGATCACGTGGCTGACCCCGCTGCTCGTCGGCTACGAGCTGGTCGCGGGCGGCCTCGTCGGCGGGCTCTTCGGGATCGCCGGGGCGTGGGCGCTGCGCCGGGCGGCGCTGCCCGCCACCGGCCTCTACCCGCTCGCCACGCTCGCGGTGTGCGTCCTCGCCTACTCGGCCGCGCAGCTCGCCCACGCGTCCGGCCTGCTCGCCGTGTACGTGGCGGCGCTGGTGCTCGGCAACGCCGACCTCCCGCACCGCGGCGACGTCCGCTCGTTCGCAGAGGGGATGGGCTGGCTGGCGCAGATCGGGCTGTTCGTCCTGCTCGGCCTGTTCGTGTCGCCGCCGAGGCTGGTCGATGCGATCGTGCCGGCACTCGTCGCGGGGGTGGTGCTCATCGTCGCCGCGCGCCCGCTCTCGGTGCTGGCGGCGGCGGCGCCGTTCCGGGTGCCGTGGCGCGAACAGGCGTTCCTGTCCTGGGCCGGCCTGCGCGGGGCGGTGCCCATCGTGTTCGCGCTGGTCGCGTTGATCGAGGGGGCGCCCACCGGACGGGCGCTGGTGGACGTCGTGTTCGTGCTGGTCGTCGGGCTCACCCTGATCCAGGGCACCACGCTGCCGTGGGTCGCGCGGCGGCTGCGCGTGTCGCGGGCGGCGCAGCCGCGCGAGATCTCCGTGGACGCAGCCCCGCTCGACGAGCTCTCCGCCGACCTGCTGCAGGTCCAGGTTCCGGTCGGGTCGCTGCTGCGCGGGGTGTACCTGCGCGAGCTGCGCTTGCCGCGGGGTGCCATGGTCAGCCTCGTCGTGCGGGACGGCCAGGGTTTCACCCCCACCGAGGACACCCGGCTGCGCGAGCACGACCAGCTGCTCGTCGTCACCACGGCCAAGGCGCGGAAGGCCGCGGAGGCCCGGATCCGGGCCGTCGACCAGCACGGGCGCCTCGCGCGGTGGCACTCCGGACGGGAGGCGAGCGACGGTAGGGGATGATGGACGGTGTGAGCGAGCAGGCGAGTCAGCGACCGGGGCCCGGATCGGGACCGGGACCGGAGCCGGGTGAGGCGCCGGCGAACCCGGCCGCGCCCACGGTTCGGCTGCTGTCCCTGATCGCCGTCGCCGTGCTCGCCCTCGACATCGTCACCAAGGCGGTCGCGGTCGCGCAGCTCGAGAACAGGGCGCCGGTCGAGATCCTCGGCGGCCTGGTCTACCTGCAGCTCGTGCGCAACCCGGGCGCGGCCTTCTCCCTCGCCACCGGCTACACGTGGGTGCTCACGATCGTCGCGATCGCCGTGGTCGTGGTGATCGTGCGGGTGGCCCGGCGGCTGCGGTCCACGGGGTGGGCCGTCGCGCTCGGGCTCGTGCTCGGCGGCGCGCTGGGCAACCTCACCGACCGCCTGTTCCGCGCGCCCGGGCCGCTGCACGGGCACGTCGTCGACATCGTGTCGCTGCTCGCCCCGAACGGGCGGGTGTGGCCGGTGTTCAACCTCGCCGACTCCTCGATCGTCACCGGTGGCGTGCTGCTCGTGCTGCTCGCATTGCTCGGTAGGGAGCTCGACGGCACGCGCAGCGCAGCCGAACGCCGCGGCCGCGAGCAGGCCGGGAAGGACGAGCCCGCCGGTGAGTGACACCCGCCAGCTGCCGGTGCCCGACGGGCTCGACGGCATGCGCGTCGACGCCGGCCTGTCCCGCCTGCTCGGCCTCTCCCGCACGGCGGTGGCCGCGCTCACCGAGGACGGTCGGGTGGCCGTCGACGGGCGCGCGGCCGGCAAGTCCGACCGGCTGACCGCGGGCGCGTGGCTGGAGGTGCGGCTGCCCGACCCGGAGCCGGTCACCCCCATCACCGGGCCGGAGGAGGTGGTGGCCGGGCTCACCGTGCTGCACGCCGACGACGAGATCATCGTCGTCGACAAGCCGGTCGGCGTCGCGGCGCACCCCAGCCCCGGCTGGACCGGCCCCACCGTGCTCGGCGGGCTCGCCGCGCTCGGCTACCGCGTCTCGACGTCGGGCGCCGCCGAACGGCAGGGCATCGTGCACCGGCTGGACGTCGGCACCACCGGGGTGATGGTCGTCGCCGCCGCCGAGCACGCGTACACCGTGCTGAAGCGCGCGTTCAAGGAGCGCACGGTCGACAAGCGCTACCACGCCGTGGCCCAGGGCCACCCCGACCCGTCGAGCGGCACCATCGACGCCCCGATCGACCGGCACCCGCGCCACGACTACAGGTTCGCGGTCGTGGCCGGCGGGAAGCCCAGCATCACCCACTACGACACCGTCGAGGCGTTCCGCGCGGCGTCCCTGCTGGACGTGCGTCTGGAGACCGGGCGAACGCACCAGATCCGGGTGCACCTCGCGGCCCTGCGGCACCCCTGCGTCGGCGACCTCACCTACGGGGCCGACCCGGTGCTCGCGAAGCGGCTCGGACTGCAGCGGCAGTGGCTGCACGCCCGCTCGCTCGGATTCGAACACCCGGCCGACGGGCGCTGGGTGGAGTTCACCAGCCCCTACCCGCCCGACCTGGAGCATGCCCTCGATCTGCTGCGTGACTAGGAGCCCGAACCCCCGGCGGTGCCCGTCCGCCGCGCCGTGGACACTGGATGGCCGAACGGCGTCGTGGACAGGGGTGAGCGTGACCGGGCGGGCCAGGACGGGGGTGCTGCTGGCGTGCGCCGCAGTCGTGCTGGTCACGGCCTGGTACGCCGGGTCGCGGGTGCCTGCCTCCGCGCCCGCGCCCGCCCCCGGATCGGTGCGACTGGGCCCGGAGCCGGGGGAGGAGGTCGCCGCGTACCTGCACCGGCTGCCCGTGGAGCTGCCCGCGCCCGGGGTGGAGGCGCTCGCGCTCGTCCAGTTCGCGGCCGAGCTGCCGGCAGCTGCCGCGGTGCCGGCGGTCGCGGGCACGGTGCCCGTGACGGCGGTGCTGCGGGTGCCGCTGCCCCGCGTGCAGACGGCCCTGCGCTTCGAGCCCCTCGAGCAGGGTGCACCGGTGCGGGCCGCCCTCGACGCCGCGCGGCAGCGGGCCCGGGAGACGGCGGCCGCCGACGCGCAGCGGCAGACCGGACGGGCGGCGCAGGTGGCCGCGGCGGAGGCCACGGCGCTCGCCGACCCGGCAGCGCCGTGCGTGCTCGCGGTCGTCGTCCGCGCGCAGCGGGCGGGCCTGGACGCGGTGGCCGCACGGCCGGGGGTGCGCGCGGTGCAGGCGGCGCCCGCCGGGGTCACCGCTCGCGAGCTGGCACTCGCCCCGCTGCTGCCCGAGCAGGTGGAGCGGGCCGACCCGCCGCCCGACGACGGACCGGTCCCGTCATGAGACCGACGGGCGGGTGGGGGATTACCCCCGGATGGACTCGGTGGAGATCCTGATGTCCGTCTCGGAGCTGGGCTGGCACGGTATGCCCATGACGTCGACCGGGGGGCACGGGCGCGAGCCCGCGGGAGTCGCGTGGCCGGGGGAGTCGATCGTGACCGCGGCTGTGATCGTCGCGCTCCTCCCCCTCGGGTTCCTGCACGTGAGCAGCATCGGGTCGCTCGACCCGCTCACGGCCGTGATCAGCGACTACGTCTTCCAGCCGGGTGGCTACGCGCTCCTCGGGGCCGCTGCCATCAGCATGGCCGTGGCGTGCACCGTGCTCGCCACCGGTCTGCGTCGCGCCGGCCTGCCGGCCGCGCGGGTTCCCACCGCGTTGCTCGTCAGCGCCGCGGTGGCGCTCGTGCTCGTGGCGCTCTTCCCGACCCACACCCCGGGCACCACGCCCGGTCTGGTCTCCACCGTGCACCGCGTCGCCGGCGGGTGGGCGTTCACGGCGCTGCCGCTCGCGGCGTGGCTGGTGGCGGTGCGCGCCCGGACGGCGGCGCCGTGGCAACCCGCGGCCGCACCACTGACCTGGGCGGCCGGGATCGCCGGCGCCGTCAGCGGGTTCTTCCTGCTGAATCATGTTCCGATCGTTATCGCCGGTTCACCGTTTTCACCCTTCCTCGGCGGCGTGCAGCGTGTTCTCTGTGTAGCGGTGATGGTGGTGCTGGTGATGACGGCCCGGGCGACCCGGCTCGCGACGGAGAGCGTCGAGAGCCCGGTGCCCGCCGCCGGGAGCCTGCGAGGTGCCGCATGATCGGCATGTTCGGCGATCTCGCCGGACCGGGTCTCGCGATCGTCCTCGCCCTCCTCGGCGCCGTGTGCTTCGCCGGGGCGGCGGTGCTGCAGCACAGCGCGGTCACCGCGGGCTCCCGCCCGGACGAGGACGACCAGCCCGGCAAGGTGCTGTCCCTGCGCGGCCTGCGCGAGATCACCCGGAGGCCCGGTTGGCTCGCCGGCCTCGCCCTCGCCGGCGGCGGCTCCGTGCTGCACGCCACGGCGCTCGTGCTCGCGCCGCTGTCGGTGGTGCAGCCGCTGGGCGTGCTGGCCGTCCCGATCGCGGTGCTGCTCACCGCCATGCGCACCGACCGCAGGCCGGCTCCGGGTGTGGTCGTGGGCGTGCTGCTCAGCGTCGCGGGCGTCGCCGTGTTCGTCGGCGCCGCGGCCGGCACCGCCGTCAGCTCGCCGCCGCCCGACCAGTCCACCATGATCGCGAGCCTCATCGTCGCCGCCACCGTGCTCGCGCTCGCCGCGCTGGGCCTCGCCCGCTCCGGCTGGGTGCGCTGCGTGGCATGCGCGATGGCGGGGGCCACGGCGTTCGGCCTGGTCTCGGCGCTCGTGCGGGCCGTGTCGCAGTCCGTCGTCGCGGGCGACGTCGGGCCGCTCGAGCCGCCGGTGCTCGCTGCGGTGGCGGGGATCGCTGCCGCCGTGCTCGTCGGCGGGTGGCTCGTGCAGCAGGCGTTCGCGGCCGGCCCGCCCGAGGTGGTCATCGCCTGCCTCACGGTCGTCGACCCGATCGTCGCCGTGCTGCTCGGTGCCGTGCTGCTGGGCGAGGGGGTGGCCACGCCGGCCGAGACGTGGTTCCTGCTGGCCGGGGCCGCGATCACCGCCACCGCCGGCGTGATCGCGCTCGCCCGCCACCACCCCGACGCCGCGGCCGCTCGCGCCGCCCGTCTCGGTCCGGGGGCGGCGGCGTCGCCGCTGCCGGCCCCACCGTCCCCGCCGGCCGCGCCGCTGCGCCCGGCCGACCCCGTGCACCGCCGGTGATCCCCAGCGCCGGCCCTTTCCACTCGAGAGGACACAATCCCGTGAAGCCGCTTCGGATCCTGATCGGCGCGGAGACCTACCCGCCCGACGTCAATGGCGCCGCACGCTTCGCCGAACGCCTCGCCACCGGGCTCGTCGGGCGGGGACACGAGATCCACGTCGTCGCCCCGTCGCCCACCGGTCCCGCGTCGCGCGAGGTCCGCGACGGCGTCGTCGTGCACGGTGTGCGCTCGCACCGCTACTACCAGCACGACGGCTTCCAGGTCTGCATGCCGTGGGAGGCGTTCCCGGCGACGGCGGCGCTGATGGGCGAGATCGACCCCGACGTCGTGCACACCAACGCGCACATGGTCGTGGGGCGCGGGATCGTGCGGGCCGCGCACCGCACCGGCCGCCCGCTCGTGGCCACCAACCACCTCATGCCGGAGAACCTCATCGGCTACAGCCCGATCCCGCGGCCGCTGCGGCGCGCCTTCAACAAGTGGGCGTGGCGCGACCTCGGCCGGGTCTTCGGGAAGGCCCAGGTCGTCACGGCGCCCACCCCGCGCGCGGTCGAGCTGCTCGTGCGCCACGCCGGGCTCGTCGACGCGTTCCCGGTGTCGTGCGGGATCGACGCCGACCGCTACCGCACCATCCCGCACACCTCCGGGCCCGTCCCCACCGTGCTGTTCGTCGGCCGCCTCGACCAGGAGAAGCGGGTCGACGAGCTGATCAGGGCGTTCGCCGCCCTGCCCGACGGCGTGCCCGGCCGCCTGGAGATCGTCGGCGACGGCGCGCGCCGCGAGGAGTGGAGCGCGCTCGCCGCCGGCCTGGGCCTGGAGGAGCGCGTGCGCTTCCGCGGCTTCATCTCCGAGCAGGAGCTGCTCGAGGCGTACGCGGGAGCCGACCTGTTCTGCATGCCCGGGATCGCGGAGCTGCAGAGCCTCGTCACGCTCGAAGCGATGGCCGCGGGCCTGCCGGTGATCGCCGCCAACGCGATGGCACTTCCCCACCTCGTGCGCCCCGGCCGCAACGGCTGGCTCTACACCCCGGGCGACGTCCCGGAGCTCACCACCCGGCTCGCCGCGCTGCTGGGCGACGCCGCCACCCGGCGCCGGATGGGTGCCGCGAGCCGCGAGATCGTGGCGGCCCACGGGTCCGAGGCCACCCTCGACCGGTTCGAGGGCATCTACGCCCGGGTGCTCGGCCGCGAGGCGGTGGGGATGCGCCGGGCGGCTTGACCCCCTTGCCGCAAATGCCACTTCCGTGCAAAGAGGTGGCGTGGAAGTGGCTTTGCTGCGATCAGCGCCGGGACGGGGCCACGCGTTCCAGGAGCGCCAGGAGGATCCTCGCCGAGGCCTCCCAGCTGTAGTGCTCCGCGCGGGCACGGGCGGCCGCGGAGCGCCGCTGCCAGACCTCCGGGTCGTCGAGCTCCTTCACGGCGCGGACGAAGCCGTGCACGTCGTCCGGGTGGACGTACGCCGCGGCGTCCCCGCCGACCTCCCGGAACACCGGGATGTCGCTCACCACCAGCGGCGTGCCCAGCGCCATCGCCTCGACCAGCGGGATGCCGAATCCCTCGTCACGTGATGCGGAGACGAGCGCGGTGGCGCCGCGCAGCACGTCCCGGTAGGTCTCGTCGCTCGCGCCGTCGTGGAACACGATCCGGCCGCCGGGCGCGAGCGCGGTGAGCCGGGCGCGCTCGTCCGGGCCGATGCGGCTCATGAGGTGCAGCTCGTGGTGGGGGAGCGCCGGCATCGCGCCTGCGAGGGTGCCGACGTTCTTGTAGGGCATGAACGAGCCCATGTAGACCAGCGCACCGGTGCGCGGGAGGCGCGGGAGGTCGGGAGCCGGGTCGGGCGCGTTCGGCACCACCGTGACGGGCCGGCGGGTCAGCCGGTGCTGCGCCATCAGGGCCGCGGTCGTCTCCGAGACGGTGACGACCGCGTCCGCGCGGTTCAGCAGCACCCGCTGCGGCCACCACGCGAGGTGGTAGAGCCGCCACAGCAGCCGGATCGGCAGCGCGAACTCCGGCGGCGGGGTGCGGTTGCGGTAGTAGATGAGGTCGTGCAGCGTGAGGACCAGCGCGTAGTCGCGGCCCCAGCTCCCCATCGTCTGCATCGGGGAGAACACCACATCGGCCCCGAGCCCGCGCACCTGCCGGGCGACGAGGGGCTCCCGGATGCTCGTCGGCGCGCTCACCCGGTGCCACGGCAGGTCCGGCAGCGCGGCGAGCTGGCGTTCGTCGCTCACGAGCAGCTCGACGCCCGGGTGCAGCCGCGCGAGCTCGGCGGCAAGGCCCACCGTGTAGCGGCTGATGCCGTCGTGGTGGCCGGTGCGCACGTACCGGCAGTCGAAGAGGATCTTCACGGCGGCATCGTCAGCGCAGTGCCGCGATGAAGGCGTCGATCTCACGCGCGACGGCCGAGGGGGCCTCGTAGTGGGCGAGGTGCCCGGTGGCGGGCACCACCGCGAGGCGGGCGTCGGCGAACCGTGCGGCCAGCGCCCGCTGGGCGGCGAGCGGCGCGATGTCGTCGCGCTCGGCCGCGACGAGCAACGTCGGCACGCCGACCGCCCGCGCCGACTCGGCGACGTCGTGGCGCACCGACGCGTGGAACGCCTCCAGGAGCGTGCGCCGGTCGGCGAACGTGGAGAAGTACCGGCCGTGCTCGGCGTGGATCCACCGGCGCAGCGCGGCGTCCGGGGTGGTGGCCATGGCGACGCTCGCGATCCGCGTCATCAGCGGGTGGCGCAGCAGCCACGTGCCGGCAGCCTCCGGGAGCGCCCCGGCGAACCGGTGGTAGAGCACGGTGAGCCCGGTCAGGAACCGGCGTGGACCCGCGAGCGCCGACGCCGCGATCGGGTTGACGAGCACCAGGCCCCGCACGGTCGCACCGCCCGCGACGGCGGCGGCCGTGACGATCGAGCCGAAGGAGTGGCCGGCGAGCACCGCGTCGCCTCCCGGCGCGACGGCGGTGAGCAGGTCGCGCGTCCACGCCGAGTAGCCGGCGATGTCGTGCCGGTCGGACGGCAGCGGCGGGGACGCCCCGAACCCCGGCAGGTCGGGCACGACGACCTGGACGCCGTCGAGGTGGGCGACGATCGGTTCGAGGCCGTGGTGGTCGCCGCGCAGCCCGTGGACGAACACCACGCGGTGGGCGGCGTCGTCGGGCCCGTACACCCACAGCCGCGTGCGCCCGCCCCGCAGCTCGAGCTCGTCGGGGCGCACCGGTACGCGCGCGACGAGCTCGGCGTAGGGAGAGGCGGACATCGCGCACGAGTCTAGAGAGGGCTTGCACCCGTAGGCGCTCCCGCACCGGGGCTTGATCACGTGCGGCGCACTGGACGAGCGGCGCTCTCGTCCGATGGGTATGGACGAACGTGCCGCTCGTGCGATGTGCGGTGAACCGGCACCGCCTCCGGTGGCGCCGCGCGCCCCATCGGGCAGGCCCCGGCCAGCCCGCCCAGCCTGCCGGAGGGGTGGCCCCGCATCATGGGCGGCCGCCGGAGGCCCTCGAGGCGGGCGGGGTGGGGCCGACACGCCGGTCGGCGGGGTGAGCAGGGGGTTCGGTGGGGGCGGGGACCGGGTTCTCGGAACTGTCGGGGACCGGAGCTAATCTGAGCCGTCCCCAGCGTCCTCGTCGCCCGGCGGGTCCGAGGCCGGGCGACGAAGGTCAGGTCCTGCGTGTTCGCGCGTCGCCCCGGCGGCGCCAGGAGGGAGCTCCCCACCCCATGGCGGCCAGCAGCACCGACAGCTTCGTCCACCTGCACACCCACACCGAGTTCTCCATGCTCGACGGGGCGGCGCGGCTGGACGACCTGTTCACAGAGGCCGCGCGGATGGAGATGCCGGCGCTGGCGATGACCGACCACGGCAACGTGTACGGGGCCTACGAGTTCTGGCGCAAGGCCAAGGCCCACGGCGTCAAGCCGATCATCGGGATGGAGGGCTACCTCTCGCCCGGCTCCCGGCACGAGCGCAAGCGCGCCACGCTGGGTGGGCAGCAGGTCAGCGACGACAACCCGGGTGAGATGTACACCCACATGACGTTGCTGGCCGAGAACACCGAGGGGATGCACAACCTCTTCCGGCTCTCGTCCCTGGCGAGCCTCGAGGGCTACTACTACAAGCCCCGCATGGACCGGGAGCTGCTGGAGACCTACGGCAAGGGGATCATCGCCACCACCGGCTGCCCGTCCGGCGAGGTGCAGCGGCTGCTGCAGCAGGACCGCTTCGACGATGCCTGCCAGGCCGCGAGCGACTACCGCGACATCTTCGGCAAGGACAACTTCTTCTGCGAGCTGATGGACCACGGCATCGCGATCGAGAAGCAGGTGCAGGAGGACCTGTTCCGGCTGAAGAAGCTGCTCGACCTGCCCGGCCTCGCCACCAACGACCTGCACTACACCTACGCCGAGGACGCCAAGCCGCACGAGGTGCTGCTGTGCGTGCAGACCGGCAAGACCCTCGCCGACCCGGGCCGGTTCAAGTTCGACGCGCAGGACTTCTACCTGAAGTCGGCCGCGGAGATGCGCGCCCAGTGGGACCCGCAGTTCCCCGAGGCCTGCGACAACACGCTGCTGGTCGCCGAGCGGGTCGACGTCGGGTTCACCGAGGGCCAGGACCTCATGCCGCGCGCGCCCGTCCCCGAGGGGGAGACGGAGGAGAGCTGGCTGGTCAAGGAGGTCGAGCGGGGCCTGCACCGGCGGTTCCCCAACGGGATCACCGACCGGTACCGCAAGCAGGCCGAGTACGAGGTCGGCGTCATCATCCAGATGGGTTTCCCCGGCTACTTCCTCGTGGTGGCCGACCTCATCCAGCACGCCAAGTCCGTCGGCATCCGGTGCGGCCCCGGCCGCGGCTCGGCGGCGGGCTCGCTGGTGGCGTACGTCCTCGGGATCACCGACCTCGACCCGATCGAGCACAAGCTGATCTTCGAGCGGTTCCTCAACCCCGAGCGCATCTCGATGCCCGACATCGACATGGACTTCGACGAACGCCGGCGCGGCGAGATGATCCGCTACACCACGGAGAAGTACGGCGAGGACCGCATCGCGCAGATCATCACGTACTCCACGATCAAGGCGAAGGCCGCGATCAAGGACTCCGCGCGGGTGCTCTACGGCCAGCCGGGCTACGCGGTGGCCGACCGCATCTCCAAGGCGATGCCGCCCGCGGTGATGGGCAAGGACATCCCGCTCTCGGGCATCTTCGACCCGTCCCACAAGCGGTACTCCGAGGCCACCGAGGTTCGGGCGCTGTACGAGGCCGATCCTCAGGTCAAGGAGATCATCGACACCGCGCGGGGCCTCGAGGGCCTGAAGCGGCAGTGGGGCGTGCACGCCGCCGGCGTCATCATGTCGAGCAAGCCGCTGATCGACGTCATCCCGATCCAGCGCCGCGAGGCCGACGGCGCCATCATCACGCAGTTCGACATGGGCGCCTGCGAGACGCTCGGGCTGCTGAAGATGGACTTCCTCGGCCTGCGCAACCTCACGATCATCGACGACGCGCTGGACAACATCGAGCTCAACGGCAAGCCGAAGCTCGAGATCGAGAGCGTGCCGCTCGACGACCCGAAGACCTACGAGCTGCTCGGACGCGGCGACACGCTCGGAGTGTTCCAGCTCGACGGCGGCCCGATGCGCGACCTGCTGCGGCGCATGGCGCCCACCGAGTTCGACGACATCTCCGCCGTCGGCGCGCTGTACCGGCCCGGCCCGATGGGCGCCAACGCCCACAACGACTACGCCGACCGCAAGAACGGCCGGCAAGAGGTCACCCCCATCCACCCGGAGCTGGCGGAGCCGCTCAAGGACATCCTCGGCGAGACCTACGGCCTGATCGTCTACCAGGAACAGGTCATGGCGATCGCCCAGAAGCTCGCGGGCTACACGCTCGGCAAGGCCGACCTGCTGCGCCGTGCCATGGGCAAGAAGAAGAAGGAGATCCTCGACAAGGAGTACGAGGGTTTCGCCCAGGGCATGAAGGACCACGGCTACTCGGCCGACGCGGTCAAGACGCTGTGGGACATCCTGCTGCCGTTCTCCGACTACGCGTTCAACCGCGCCCACTCGGCCGCGTACGGCGTGGTGTCGTACTGGACGGCCTACCTCAAGTCCAACTACCCGGCCGAGTACATGGCCGCCGTCCTCACGTCCGTCCGCGACGACAAGGACAAGGCCGCGGTCTACCTGGCCGAATGCCGGCGCATGGGCATCACGGTGCTGCCGCCGGACGTCAACGACTCGGTGCGCAACTTCGCACCGGTCGGCGACGACATCCGGTTCGGCCTGGGTGGCATCCGCAACGTCGGCGAGAACGTGGTCGACGCGATCGTGGCGGCGCGCAAGGAGAAGGGCGCGTTCACCGACTTCTCCGACTTCCTGCGCAAGGTCGACGCGGTGGTCTGCAACAAGAAGGTCATCGAATCGCTGATCAAGGCCGGGGCGTTCGACTCGCTCGGCCACCCGCGCAAGGGCCTGCTCCTGGTGCACGCCGATGCGATCGACGCGGTGATGACCACCAAGAAGGCCGCCTCGATGGGCCAGTTCGACCTGTTCGGGTCGATGGACGGCTCGGCGCCCTCCGAGCTGGACGCCGTGTTCGACGTGAAGGTGCCCGACGACGAGTGGGACAAGAAGCACCGGCTCGCCGTGGAGCGGGAGATGCTGGGGCTCTACGTGTCCGGCCACCCCCTGCACGGGGTGGAGCAGGTGCTGCTGTCCAAGTCGGACATGTCGATCTCCACGATCCTGGAGGGCAACGTCCCGGACGGCCACCAGGTCACCATCGGCGGCATTCTCACGGGCGTGAACCGGCGGGTGAACAAGAACGGCGAGCCGTGGGCGTCGGCGCAGCTGGAGGACCTCGCGGGCGGCATCGAGGTGCTGTTCTTCCCGCGGTGCTACCAGGTGGTCGGCGTCGACGTGGCCGAGGACGCGATCGTGCTGGTCAAGGCCAGGGTCAACAAGCGCGACGACCGCCTCTCGCTGATCGTGGCCGACCTCGCGGTCCCCGACCTCTCGGCCGGGGCGGGCGGTGCCGGCGCGCCGGTGAAGGTGAGCATCCGCACCGAGCTCGTCACCCCGCAGCGGGTGTCGAAGCTCAAGGAGGTGCTGTCCCACCACCCCGGCACGTCCGAGGTGCACCTGAACCTCGTCTACGGCAGCAAGACCACCACGTGGAAGCTCGACGACGGCCTGAAGGTCACCCACTCCTCGGCGCTGATGGGCGACCTGAAGGCGCTGCTGGGGCCGGGGTGCCTGGGATGAGTGGTCCGTTCGGCCCGCCGGACCCCCAGCAGGGGATGAACGCCGACGAGCACTTCCGCAACGCCCACCGCTACCTGGCGGAGGCGAAGCGGCGCACGTCGCAGCTGGGGAAGGACGACCACGGCGCGGCCGAGGAGATCCAGATCCTGCTGGGGATCGCGCAGGTGCACGCCACGCTCGCCGCGGCGCCGCAGGCGCAGCGGATCCCGCCGTCGCCCGGGCAGCCCGGCGCGCCGCGGTAGGCGCGAGCCCAGACCTCGGCGAGGGTGCGCGCGGTTCTGGTGGTGGCACACCAACAGCGGCGCTGACACACGAACTGCAGTTGGTGTGTGGGCGCCACGGTTGGTGTGTCGCGGTCGGGCCCACCACGGTCGTATTCGGGCAGCGGGCTGGGCGGGTCAGGGCGGCGCCGGGCTGAACCCGACGAGGCGCTCCACCACCTCGGCCACGGCGAGCAATCCGAGGTCGTCGTGGTCGCGGCCGACGAGCTGCAGGCCCATGGGCACGCCCGCTGCGCGGCCCATCGGCAGGCTGATCGCGGGGTGCCCGGACTGGTTCACCACCGCGGTGTTGCGGGGGAGCGGGGCCACCGCGGGGGAGCCGGGCTCGCAGTCGGCGAGCAGCGGCGGCAGCACCGGGAGCGTCGGCATCGCGAGCACGTCCGCCTCGCTGAGCGCGGCGCGCATCGCCTCGACGACGAGCCGGCGGGCGCGCAGCGCCCGGATGTAGTCCTGCGCGAGCACGTACCGCCCTGCGAGCAGCCGGTGCCGCAGCTCGGGGGAGTAGCGCTCGGGGTGGGCGTCGAGCGTCGGCTGGTGGAACACGTAGGCCTCGGCGAACATCGCCACCCGCAGGAGCGGCACGAGGTGCCCGACACCCATCGGCACCGGCACGAGCCGCGCCCCGGCGCCCGCCGCGAGATCGAGCGCGTCGCGGGCCGCCTCCTCCACCCGCGGGTCGAGGTCGGACCAGAACCAGTCCGCCGGCACGCCGATGCGCACGCCGCGCAGGTCGGCACGGGCGGCCGCGGGTGCGGCCCGCCGGGAGGACGAGTGCGGGTCGTCCGGGTCCGGCCCGGCGAGCACCTCGAGCACCGCGCGCGCGTCGGCCACGGTGCGGGCGAGCACCCCGACGTGGTCGATGTGCTCCATGCTGGTCGGCGCGACCCCGCGCAGCGGCACCAGCCCGTGGGTCGGTTTCAGACCGACCAGCCCGCAGCAGCTCGCCGGCATGCGCACCGAGCCCGCGGCGTCGGTGCCGAGGGAGGCGTACCCGACGCCGAGCGCGACGGCAGCGGCCGAGCCGCCGCTGGAGCCGCCGGCGATCCGGTCGGGGCACCACGGGTTCGGCACCGTCCCGTGGAACGGGTTGATCGACGTGGAGCCGAAGGCCAGCTCGTGCAGGTTGGTCTTGCCGAGCACGATCGCCCCGGCGGCCTCGCTGCGGGCCACCGCGGGCGCGTCGGCCACTGCGACCCGGTCGGCGAGCACCGGCGACCCCGCGGTCGTCGTCAGGCCGGCCATGTCGATGTTGTCCTTGACGGTCACCGGCACGCCGTGCAGCGGGCCCGGCGGTGCGCCCGCCGCGAGAGCCCGGTCGGCGGCCACGGCGGCCTCCCGCGCCCGGTCGGCGAGCGGGGTGACGAACAGGTTCGATCCGGCGAACCGGTCCGCGCGCTCCAGCGCCGCGTCGACCACCTCGGTGGCCGAGACCTCCCCGGCCGCGAGCGCGTCGCGGATCCCGACCAGCGGGAGGTCGGCGAGCTCGCCCGTCACTTCCGGCCGCCGGCGGCGAGCACCAGCGCGTTCGGCACCTCGCCGAGCGGAAGGGCCCGCAGCGCGTCGGCGACATCGCGGTTCTCCCGCACGTACGGGAGCAGGGCGTCGAGCTCGTCGTCGGGCGGGAGGTCCCCGAAGAGCAGTGTGTGCAGGACGCGCAGGTCGTCGCGGGTCAGCTCGCCACCTCCAGGCCGGACGTGTACTCGCCGAGCACGTCGGCGATCAGGTGCGTGGTGACCGCGCCCGAGCCGAACTCGGGCCGGCCGACGAGGAACCCGAGCACGTCGACGGTCGTCTCGATGCCCTCCACGCGGAACCGGTGCAGCGCGCGGCGCATGCGCTGCACCGCCTCCTCCCGGGTGGAGCCGTAGACCACGACCTTCGCCAGCAGGGAGTCGTAGTACATCGGCACGAGGTAGCCGGGATAGCAGTGCGTGTCGACCCGCACGTTGGGGCCCGCGGGCGGCTCCCAGCACGTGATCCGCCCCGCGTTCGGCCGGAACCCCTCGGCCGCGACCTCCGCGGTGACCCGGCACTCGACGGCGTGGCCGCGGAACACGACGTCGTCCTGCCCGAACCGCAGCGGCTCGCCCGCCGCGATCCGGAACTGCTCCTGGACCAGGTCGATGCCGGTGATCAGCTCCGTGACCGGGTGCTCGACCTGGATGCGCGTGTTCATCTCCAGGAAGAAGAACTCGTGGGTGGCGGCGTCGTAGAGGAACTCCACCGTGCCCGCGTTCTCGTAGCCGATGCCGGCCGCGAGCCGCACGGCCGAGTCGCGGATCGCCGCGCGCACCGGCTCCGGGATCCCCGGTGCCGGGGCCTCCTCGACGACCTTCTGGTTGCGCCGCTGCAGCGAGCAGTCCCGTTCGCCGAGGTGGACGACGCTGCCGTAGCGGTCGCCGAGCAGCTGCACCTCGACGTGGCGGGCGTCCGCGACGAACCGCTCCACGTACAGGGTGGGGTCGCCGAACGCGGCCTTCGCCTCCGCCGCGGCCGCCGCGAGCACGTCCGGCAGGTCGGCCGCGTCGGTCACGATCTTCATCCCGCGCCCGCCGCCGCCCGCCGACGCCTTGACGATCAACGGCAGCCCGATGCGGTGCGCGGCCGCGACGGCGTCCTCCGGCGAGTCGATCCGGCCCGATCCCGGCAGCGTCGGCACGCCCGCCGCCCCCGCCTGCGCGCGGGCCCGGATCTTGTCGCCCATGCGGCGCATCTGCTCGGCGGTGGGGCCCACGAACACGATCCCCGCGGCCGCGCAGGCCTCGGCGAGCGCGGGCGACTCCGCGAGGAACCCGTAGCCGGGGTGCAGGGCGTCGCAGCCGGTGGCGGTGGCCGCCGTCACGAGCGCGCCGACGTTCAGGTAGCTGTCGGTCGCCCGGGCGGGGCCGATGCAGACCGCCCGGTCGGCGAGCCGGGCGCCGAGCGAGTCGCGGTCGGCGTCGGACACCGCGAGCACGGTCTCCAGCCCGAGCTCGTGGCACGCGTGCAGCACCCGCACCGCGATCTCGCCGCGGTTCGCGACGAGCACCCGCGAGACGCTCATGCCCCGGGGTCCACCCGGAAGAGGACCTGCCCGAACTCGACGAACTGCGCGTCGGACACGCAGACCTCCACCACCGTGCCGCGCACGCCGGCCGCGACCGCGTGGAACGTCTTCATGACCTCCACCAGCGCCACCGTCGTCGACTCCTCGACCAGGGTCCCCGCCGTCACGAACGGTGGCTTCCCCGGCTCGGGCTGGGCGTAGAAGATCCCCATGGTCGGGGCCGTGATCTCCCGCAGTGCCGGGGCAGCCGGTGCCGACGCCGGCGGGGCTGCCGGTGCCACGGCCGGAGGGGCCACCGCCGGGGCCGTCACGGCAGGCGGCGCGACCGACGGCGCCGCGACCTGCGGTACGGGCGCCGGAGCTGGGACGGCCGCCGTCGCCGGTGCCGTCGCCGGGGGCTCGCCCTTGCCGATCGTCACCTTCAGCTCGCCGACCTGTACCTCCAGGAAGTCGAAGCCGGACCGGTCCAGGCTCTCGACCAGCCGGACCACCTGCTGGACGTCGGCATCGCTCAGCGCGCCCGCTACGGATCCGTTCGTCGTCCCGGTCGTGTCGGTCATGTCAGCTGCCCCCTGTCGTGGCTGCCCGGTTGCCCACGAGCACCGAGTCGTTCCCGCGCTGCACGCGGACGTACCGGATCGCCGAGGTCTCCCGCAGCCGCTCCACGAGGGTGAGCAGCGGCAGGCCCGCCGAGTCGTAGCGCCGCGGCGGGCCCGCGGCGCGCATCGTGTCGATCTCGCTGGTGCCCTGCATGATCGCGCGCAGCAGGAGCTCGTCGTCGCTGATGCCCGGAGCTCCGTAGGCCTGCCGGGCCTCGGAGAGGGTCATATCGTCGACGGCACGCCGGTCGAGCTCCTCGAGCTCCCTGGCCCGCGGCAGGGACAGGAACCGGTCGCGGAGGTTCTCGTCCATCCACGTGTAGCCGGAGTCCTCGCCGTACGCCCCGCGGGCGAGCCGGACGAGCTCGTCGATGACGACCCCGTACCGCTCACCCGACGCGACGTTGATCGCCGCCTGCGTGGCCACGTACTGCGAGTACGGGGTGATCATGATCGGGTAGCCGAGGTCGGCGCGGATCTGCACGCACTCCTCGAGCACCTCGTCGAGGCGGTGCTCCATGCGGATCTCGGCGAGCTGGAACCGCAGGTTCGAGATCACCCCGCCCGGGATCTGGTGGCGGTAGTGGCCCCGGTCGTAGTGCAGCGGCGCACCCGCCGGCAGCCCGTCGGCGGCCGCGAAGCCGGCCAGCCGCTGCGACACCGACGCCACCAGCTCCTCGTCGACCACCGGGGTGAAGCCCATCAGCCGGGCGTTGCGCGCCACCTCGAGCACGGACGGCTGCGCCGACCCGTTCGCCAGCGGCGGCACCCCGCAGTGCACGGTGCGCACCCCCAGCTCCAGGGCCTCCAGGTAGACGAGCGGCGCGAGCCCGGTGGTGCAGTGCGAGTGCAGCTCCACCGGGATGTCGCCCGCCTCCCGCAGCATCGCGGGCAGCAGCGTGCGGAGCCGGTCGACGGTGAGCAGGCCGCCCTGGTCCTTGAGGTAGATGGCGTCGGGGCGGAACGCGGTGCACTGCCGGGTCGTCTCGGCGAAGTGTTCGTCGGTGTGGCGGGGGGAGATCGTGTAGGCGACGGCGATCGCGACCTTCAGCCCAAGCTCACGGGCGAACGGGACGGCCGTGGGGAGCATCCGGGTGATCTGGTCGCCGGTGTTGGCCATGAGCTGGGCCCGGTTGAGCACCCCGATCTCGGCGAGGCAGCGGGAGTACAGCCTGTTGAGCACGGCGGGGGTCGGCGTGCCGAACCCGTTGAGGCTGCCGCCGGCGCCGCCCATGCACGCCTTCGGGGTGCGGGTGATCGTGCGCGCGAGCATGCGCATGGTCTCCCACGGGTCCTCCTTGAGGTCCCGCACCATCTTCTTGAAGAAGATCGGGTTCGCCGGCACCTCGATCACGTCGAAGCCGGCCCGGTCGAGGTCGCCGCCGAGGGCCTCCATCATCCCGTGGCGGATCCCCATCGCCCACAGGCTCTGCGACCCGTCGCGGAAGGTCGTGTCGAGGAACCGGACCTCGCCCCTGCCGGTCGGGTCGGTCATCGCGTTCACCAGGCCTCCTGCATCACGCCGACGTGCTCGGCCACGTCCACCCGCATGTCGGTGAGCGCCAGCACCTCGTCCACGGTGAACCCGCGGGCGATCTCCTCGAGCCGGAAGCGGCCCCCCGGCGCGCGCCGGAGCATTGCGAGGTCGGTGACGACGACGTCGACGCAGCCCGGGGCGGTGAGGGGGTAGCGGCAGGTCTCGACGAGCTTCGGGCGGCCCGCGCTGTCGACGTGCTCCAGCATCGCGATCACCTGCTTCGCGCCGACCGCGAGGTCCATCGCGCCGCCGATGCCGCCTCCCGGCCGTCCGGGGACGGCCCAGTTGGCGAGGTCGCCGCGGCCGCTCACCTGGTAGGCGCCCAGCACCACGGCGTCGAGCAACCCGGAGCGGGCGATCTCGAACGAGGTGACGCTGTCGAAGAACGACGCGCCCGGCTCCAGCGCGATGAAGTTGCCGCCCGCGTCGTGCAGGTCCGGGTCGCGCTCGCCGTCGGTGACGAACCCGCCGTAGCCCAGGACCCCGTTCTCGCCGTGCAGCACGACGCCGCGGCCGCCGAGGAAGTTGGCGGCGAGGTTGGGCAGGCCCGCGCCGAGGTTCACGAGGCCACCGGGCGGCAGCAGCAGCGCGACCCGGTGCCCGATCTCCTGGCGGGCCAGCGCGGGCTTGCCCCCGTACTCGCGGGCGGTGTCCGCGGGCCGGGCGGCGCGCCGGGGGAGGCCGGCGACGTCGATGTGGACCGTGGTCGGCACGACCCGCGCGACGAAGGCGGCCGGCAGGTCGACGTCCTCCGGCGCGATCTCCCCGACGTCCACGATCTCGTCGACCTCGACGATCGCCACCCGGGCGGCCTTCGCGAAGCTGTCGTTGAAGTTGCGGCTCGCGCCCCGGAAGGACACGTTCCCGATCCGATCCGCCCGGTGCGCCCGCAGCAGGGCGTAGTCGGTGCGGATGCCGTGCTCCAGGATGTGCGGGACCCCGTCGAACTCCCGCACCTCCTTGCCCTCGCCGACCACCGTGCCCACCCCCACCGGGGTGTAGAACGCCGCGATGCCCGCGCCGCCCGCCCGCATCCGTTCGACGAGCGTGCCCTGCGGCACGATCTCGAAGTCCAGCGTGCCGGCGAGGATCTGCTCCTCGGACACCGTGGGCGGTCCCGGCCGCGACGAGAACGACGCCACCAGCCTCGCGATCTGCCCGTTCTCGGCGAGCATCTGGGCGGTCGGGTGGCCGGGCTGTCCGAGGCCGTTGCAGTAGACCGTGAGCCCCTTGGCGCCCTGGTCGCGCAGGGCGGTGATCAGGCTCGACGGGAACCGGTGGGTGACGCCGAAACCGGCGATCGCGACCTTCGCGCCGTCCGGGATGTCGGCGACGGCCTCGGCGGGCGACGGGTAGACCTTGTCGGCGTGCGGGTCGGCGTGCGGGACCACGTTCCTCCTCGGCGGGACGGCGGGGCGGATCAGGGAGCGAGCCAGGTGCCTCCCCAGAACAGCTCGCTGGACAGGTACCGGGAGACGCCCCTGACGTTCGGGCGCGCGATCGCCGCCTTGGCCGCGCGGGCCAGCCAGACGACGGCGAGGTCCTGGTTGAGCAGCAGCTGGGCCCGCTGGTAGGCGGCGGTGCGCCGGGCCGGGTCCGTGGTGCTCGCGGCCTCGTCGAGCGCTGCGTCCACCTGCGGGTCGGAGTAATCGCCGTAGTTGTTGATCCCGCCCGTGTGGAACTGGTTGTACATGAACGGGTAGGCGTTCTCGTACGGCCCGCTGATCCAGTGCAGCATCTGGAAGTTGCCGCCCTGCACGATCTGGGTGACGACGGTCGCGATGTCGTCGAGCTGGAGCTTCACGTCCAGGCCGACCGCGGCCCACTGCGCCTGCAGGAACGTGGCGTACTGCACGTTGTTGGGCGAGTTGGCGTCCTGGAACGTGAAGTTCGGGTCGCCGCCGGACGCGCGGTACTCGGCGATCAGCTGCCGGGCCCGTTCCGGGTCGTAGGACGGGTAGGCCTGCGCCGCCTCGGCGCTGTAGAGGGGGTCGCCCTCGGCGAAGGCCGTGGTGGCCCCGTCCATCGCGCCCCGGTACTGGGTGGCGGACAGCGCGGCGGGGTCGATCGCGCGGATCACGGCCTCGCGCATGCGCGGGTCGTCGAACGGCGGGCGGGTGAAGTTGAAGTAGAGGAACTCGCCGTCGCCGCCGGGTCCGTAGTACGTCTCGAGCTGCGGGTTCTGGGAGGAGCGGTGCACCTCGGTGTGGAACCCGGCGATGTCGAGGTCGATGTCGCCGTTCGCCACGGACGCGTAGCGGGTCTCGGTGTCGGGGAGCGGGCGGAACTCGATGCCGTCCAGGTAGGGCTTGCCCTGCTGCCAGTACCGGTCGAACCGCTTGACGACGATCTTGTTGTTCGGGATCCACTCGTCGAACGCGAACGGGCCTGCACCGACGGGGTGGCGTCCGTAGTCGGCCCCCCACTTCTGCACGGCGGCAGGCGAGGCGATCGCGCCGAGGTTGCCGGAGGAGAACGGCAGCGCGAACGACATCGGGAACGATCCGGTCGGACGCTTCAGCGTGAACTCGACGGTCAGCGGGTCGACCGCGCGCATGCCGGCGATGGGCTCGGTGTAGAGGTTCCCGAGCGCGGTCGGCCGGTCCCGCTGGCGGGACACGTTGAAGATCACCGCGTCGGCGTCGAGCGGGGTGCCGTCGTGGAAGGTGACGCCGGGCCGCAGCGTGAGCAGCCACGTGGTGCCCTCGTCCGGAGTGGTCATGGACTCGGCGAGGTAGGGCTGGGGCTCACCGCGCTGGTCCAGCTTCAGCAGCGAGTCGTACACCGCCGACGCGATGAGGTTCGACCCGATGGTCGGGTCGAACGAGCGGGCCTCGGTGTACATGCCGACCCGCAGGATTCCGCCGGTGGCGGGGGTGCCCTCGGTGGAGGGGTCGCCGCCGAACGGCTGCGAGGTGTCGAGGGCCGTCGGGGCCTCGTCGATGCCCGGGCCCGCCGTGCCGCACGCGGCGGCGGCGATGAGGGCCGCGGCGAGGGCGGCCGCCCACAGGGGCCGGCGTCGAACTGGCGGGTGGCCGGTCCCGGTGGGGGTCGTGCTGCCGGACGTGAACACGTGACCTCGCTGGATGTCCGATACCGCGCTGTACGGAACGACCCGACCGGGCTGGGTGGGCTCAGCTGCTGGTGAGTGGTGCTGGTGAACGGGGGCGCTGGGCCAGCCTAACCTTCTACGAGATTGTGCACAATTATGTCGGCAATAATCGGCTCACCACTCCGGTGAGCGCTCCTGGCGCACGGGCGTCACGGCCGTGGCGATGACGGGTGCGACGGCGGCGAGGAGGAAGCCCGCGGCGTAGCCGACCGTCCCGATCACCGCACCGAGCACGGGCGGGGTCAGCGCGGAGAACACGTTCTGGCCGGTGTTCTGCACGCCCAGCGCGCGGCCCGACCACGCGGGGCCGGCGATCTCGGCCGTCGCCGTGTAGCCGAGCCCGTTGTGCGCGACGGTCACGAGGCCGCCCACGACCAGTGCCGCGACAGCGAGCCACGGTGCGAACAGATCGCCGACGGCGAACGCGGCGAGCACGGCCACGGTGGCCACGGAGATCTGGCGCATCGGGCGCATGCGGGAGCCCACGCGGTCGGACCACCAGCCGATGCCGATCCGGCCCGCGGCCCCGACGAACTGCACCACGCCCACGAGGACGCCCGCGCCCGCCACGGCGAACCCCTGCTCGCGCACGAGGTACTCGACCGTGAAGGCGCTGACCGCGAACTGGGGCATCACGAGCAGGGCGCTCGCCGCGTGCACCCGCCACAGCAGCGGCGTGCGGTACGGCGACCCCGCCGCGGCCGCCGCGGCGAGCCCCGCCCGTGGCGGGTCGGCGGCGAACGCGGCGACCAGCACGCCCATGACCAGGCAGAGCGCGGCCGGGAGCGCGAGCGAGGCGAACGTGCCCGCGGACGCGGCGAGGGTGGGGAGCGTGAACCCCGCAACGGCCACCCCCAGCGGTTGCGCGGTCTGCCGGACTCCCATCGCGACGCCCCGCTCGTGGCGGGGGAACCAGCCCATGACCAGCCGCCCGCTGGCCGCGAACACCGACGCCGCCATGGCGCCGCCGAGCGCGAGCAGGAGCAGCCGCGCCACGGAGTCGCCGACCGGGGCCAGCGCCGCCGCGCCCATCGCCGCCGACCCGAGCAGCAACCCGGTCGACATCACGCGGCGCTCGCCGAACCGGTCGGCGGCCGCGCCCCAGGCCACGAGCGCCAGCAGCAGCCCGACCACGGGCGCCGCGACGTACCGGCCGACGGCGGCGAGCGACAGCCCCAGCGTGTCGCGCAGCTGCGGCACGAGGAAGGGGGCGCCGTAGACGAACGCGCAGGCCGAGGCCTGTGCGCACACCCCGATCGCGAGGACCACCCAGCGGCGGCTTCCCGCGGTGGCGGCCGGGGTGCCGGCCGTGGCGTCAGGTGGTGAGGTCATGCGGGGGGGCTCCGTGATCGGTGTCCGGACGCGTCCGACTTTAGCCTTGCTAAGGACTGGTGGTCCCCGCCGTTCGGGCCGGTCAGGTGAGCCGCACCAGCATCTTCCCGATGTCGGTCGCCGCGCAGGACGCCGGTCAGCGCCTCCGGGGCCGCCTCGACCCCGGTCGACGACGGTCTCGGCGGTCCGCAGCCCGCCGGCGGTGAGGAGGCGCGCGGCGTGGGGGGATCCAGCCGGGACGCGGCCCGGCCTCACCGGTGTGGATGTGCTCCTGCCGGCCGACCGCGTCCCTTCGACGGAGGTCCGTCAGGCGCCGGTGAGCCGGTGCCACTCCTGCTGCGCGACGGGCCGCCACCGCTCGTGCAGGCGTTCGAACAGGGCCGCCGCCCTGGCTCCCGCCCACCCGTCGGGGAGCAGCTCGCCGGGCAGCTTCGGGTCGAGGAACGGGAACCGCCGCCAGGCGTGGACGAGGTGGATCTGGTGGGCGAGGGTTTCGGCCGGGCCGTCCGGGGTGGAATCGGAGAAGGTGGTGAGGAACTCCTCGTAGGCCGCCTCCACCTCGGCGAGGTCCCAGGCCAGCTCCACCAGCTGCCGGGGCGTGCCGATCGCGCCGAAGGGACCGACGAAGGAGCTCGTGGCGGCGGTGAGGTCGAGATCGGCGATCACGTCGGCCGCCTCGGCCTGCTTGCCGGGGTCCGGGGTGAGCCAGACGCCCGGCGCGGGTGAGCCGAGGCCTGCCCACGCGAGCCGGGTGCGCAGGCGGTGTCGCAGCCGCCGCCGGGCCTCCGGCACGCTGACGAGCAGCACCAGCCAGCGCCCGTCCCACGGGGGCACGGTGGTGCCGAAGCCGTAGATGCGGGCCGCGCCGTCGGAGAGCAGCGTGCGGCCCTGCTCGGTGAGCGACCAGCGGACGCGCCGACCCGCCCGGTCGGATGCGAGCAGGCCCTCGGCGGCGGTGCGCGCGAGCGCCTGCCGGGCCGACTTCGGTTCCACGCCGAGACCGCCGAGCACGTCGATGAGCACCTGGGTCCACACCGGTTCGTCGCGGGGGAGCACGAACTCGCCGAGCACGGTGAGCAGCAGCGAGCGGGCGCTCGTGGCGCCGAGCTCGCGGCGCCGGGAGAGCGCCGGGTGATCGGTGTCGGCGGCGGTGCTCATGGCGGCTGAGGGTAATGGGGTCGATCCGGTCGGTCCCACGAGCGCGCACCTCACCGGAGGATCACCGGATCGCGTGGTTCGCAAGTACCCACGAAAGGGGCAAAGCGGGCCGCTGGTGGGACCGAACGGGCGAGCCTCCGACCAGGATGGATCACACGCTTGCAGATCAACATGAATGGCGGGTTACGCCGGGCGGGGCCGGCGAGAGCCGGACAAATCTGACGGAACGGACAGCGGGAGGAGGTCGTTCCCCGATCACTGCGGTCCCTGTCCCGACGTCGACTGCTCGGAGCGCCCGATGACCACCTCGCTGCCCCGCCCCGTCCAGCTCGCCCCGCCGCGCCGCACCGACGCGGTGCGGGCCGACGTGCTCGCCTCGCTCGTCGTGTTCCTCGTCGCCGTACCGCTGTCACTCGGCATCGCCCTCGCGTCGGGCGCGCCGCTCATGGCCGGGCTGATCGCCGCGGTCGTGGGCGGCGTGGTCGCGGGCCTGCTCGGCGGCTCCCCGCTGCAGGTCAGCGGGCCCGCCGCCGGGCTGACCGTCGTGGTGTCCGAGCTCGTGACCCGGTTCGGCTGGCAGGCCACCTGCCTGATCACCGCGGGCGCCGGGCTGCTGCAGATCGCGTTCGGCTGCGCCCGGATCGCCCGGTTCAGCCAGGCCATCCCGGCGGCCGTCGTGCACGGGATGCTCGCCGGGATCGGCATCACGATCGCGGTCTCGCAGCTGCACGTCGTGCTGGGCGGGAGCCCGCCGACGGGGGCGGTCCGCTCGCTCGCCGAGCTCCCGGCCCAGGTCGCGGCGGCCCGTCCGGACGCGGTGCTGATCGGCGCAGCCACGATCGCGCTGCTGCTGCTCTGGCCGCGGCTGCCCCGCCGGGTGCGCCTGCTCCCCGGCGCGCTGGTCGCCGTCATCGCCGCCACCGCGATCGCCCTGCTGATCCCCGGCGTCCCACGTGTCGAGCTGCCCGGCAACCTGCTCGGGGCGATCGCGCCGCCGGCGTTGCTGCCGGATCTGCCGTGGATGGGGATCGTCGGCGGGATGCTCACGATCGCCCTGATCGCGAGCATCGAGAGCCTGCTCTCGGCCGTCGCGGTGGACCGCATGCGCCGCGCCCGGGGCCGGCAGGCTCCGCGCTCGAACCCGAACCGCGAGCTGATCGGGCAGGGCGCCGCGAACACGATCTCGGGCCTGCTGGGCGGGCTGCCCGTCACCGGCGTCATCGTGCGCAGCGCCACCAACGTCGAGTCCGGTGCGCGGACCAGGGCGTCCGCCGTGCTGCACGGCGTGTGGGTCGCGGTGTTCGGGATCGCGCTCGTGGGGGTGGTCGAGCTGATCCCGCTCGCCGCGCTCGCCGGGCTGCTCGTGGTGGTCGGCGCGCAGCTGGTGAAGCCCTCCGACATCCGGGCGGCCCGCTCGCACGGGGAGCTGGTCGTCTACGTCGGCACGGTGGCGGGCGTGCTCGGGCTGAACCTCCTCGAAGGCGTCGCGATCGGCGTCGTGCTCGCGGGCCTCGTGATGCTGCGCCGCGCGGTGCGCGCCCGCGTCCGCGTCGTCGAACCCCGCGTCGTCGAACCCCGCGTCGTCGACCCCCGCGTCGTCGAACCCCGCGTCGTCGAACCCCGCGTCGTGGAGCCCGGCGTCGTGGAGCCCGGCGTCGCACCCGACGGTGCCGAACCCGGTGGAACGGCGCCGTGGCGCGTCGTCGTCGAGGGCACGCTGAGCTTCCTGTCGGTGCCCGCGCTCTCCCGCAGGCTCGCGACCGTGCCGGCCGGCGCGCCGGTCCGCGTCGAGCTGGTCGTCGACTACCTCGACCACACGGCGTTCGACCACCTGGACGCGTGGACGGCGATGCAGCGCGCCGGGGGCGCCGAGGTGGTCGTGACCGAGCCGGGGGCGCGCGTGCAGGGCGACCGGCCGCGGCACGGGTACGCGACCTGGTCCCAGTGGCAGGAAGTCGATCACACGCCCCACGCGCCGTTGCTCGCCGGTGTCGCGGCCTACCACGCGCAGGCGGCGGAGCTCATCCGGCCGACCTTGCAGGAGCTCGCCGACGGCCAGGCGCCCAAGGGCCTGCTGCTGTGCTGCGCCGACTCGCGGGTGCAGCCCCACCTGATCACCCGCAGCGGCCCCGGCGACCTGTTCACCGTGCAGAACGTGGGCAACCTCGTGGCCGGCACGTCGATGCGCGCTGCGCTGCACTACGCCACCGAGGTGCTGCACGTCCCGCTGATCGCCGTGTGCGGCCACTCGGGGTGCGGCGCGATGCGCGGGCTGCTCGACGGGGCGCGGCGGCCCGGCGACCCGCTCGGCGACTGGCTCGCCGCGGGGGCGCGCAGCCTGGACGCGCTGCGCGCCGGGCATCCGGTCGGGCGGGCCGCGCTCGGCGCAGGCTACGGCGAGGTCGAGGCGCTGGCCATGGTGAACGTCGCCGAGCAGCTGGCGGCGTTGCAGGAGCAGGGCGTCGACGCCGCGCTGGTCGGCCTGTTCTTCGACATCCCGACCGCACGGGTCCTCGTGCTCGACGAGGACGCGCAGGAGTTCCGCAGGCCGGACGGTCAGTCCTCCTCGGGCGGCGCGAACCGGGCGAGGGCATCGACCGAGGGCACGGTGTAGTAGGCCCCCGTCACGGGCTGGGTGTAGCGGGTCAGCCCGTCGCGCACCCCGTCGCCGACGCCGGCCATCCGGCGCAGCATCTCCTCCAGACGCCACTGGTCGCGGCTGAAGCCGACGAACGCGGTGCCGTGGTGGGAGACGCTGCCGAAGGCCACGTTCCGGCGGAAGATCGGCAGCTCCTCGCCGTCGATCTCGAGGGCGGTGCGGGCCACGTGGCTGTCGGCGGGCTTGGTGTCGTCGTCCATCTCGATGCTGTCGGGCTTGCTGCGGCCCATCACGTTCTCCTGGGCCTCGACGGGGAGGCTCTCCCAGCCGTCGCCGTCGTGGTCCCACATCTGCACGAGCACCACGCTGCTGCCCGCACCCGGCTCGCCCGCGGGCACGAGCGCCGCCCCGGGCGCCTCCAGCAGCGACGGGTTCTCGGTGCCGTCGATGAAGCCGGTGAGGTCGCGATCGTGGCGGTACAGCCACCCCGTGGCCTCCCGGCGCAGCCGAGCGACCGACGCCATGCCCGTGACGATGGCGCGCCCGTTGTCGAACACGGCCGTCCGGTCACCGCCCGCCACCCACATCCACGCATCGTGCTGCGTGGCGGGCATCGTCCAGCCGCCGGCGCCGACGAGCGGCCGGTCGAAGCCGCGGGCCGACTCCGGTACGTCGGCCGGGTCGGCCACCTCGGCCCACAGCTCGGGCCGGAACCCGACGACGAGGTTGACCCCGCCCGTGGTCGACAGCGGCTCGACGAGCCCGGCGGCGGCGGACACGAGCGCGACCGGCTCGGCGCCGGGCGCCAGGTCGAACTCCAGGTAGCCGTGCTCCGGCGTGCCCAGCGCGAAGATCCCCGGTTGCGCGTTCACGCCCGTGCGTTCCGGTTCACGCTCTCGACCGTCTCGACCACGGCGGACAGGTCGGGCAGAACGGCGTCGGCGATCGAGGGGTCGCGCACGTCGGAGTAGCGGTTGATCCACACCCGTGGTACGTCGAGGGCCTTCGCCGGCTCCATGTCGTGGAAGTAGCTCTGCGCCACGTGGACCCAACGGTCGCGAGTGGCCCCGAACGACTCCTCGAAGCGGGTGAAGTGGTTGTGGTTCGGCTTGTAGGAACCGACCATCTCCGCGGTCACGACCGTGTCGACCGGGGCGCCGAGCCGACGCTGGGTCTCCCCGATGATGTCCTGGTCGCAGTTGGTCAGCAGGGCGATCCGCCAGCCCGCCGCGCGCAGTTCGGTCAGGTTCGCCGCGACGTCCGGGAAGACCGGCCAGTACGCGATCGTGTCGCCGAGGACGTGGGTGTCGTCCGGGCGCAGGTCGAGCCGCGCGTCGCGGGCGGCGCGGCGCAGCGCCTCGGCCATCACGTCGCGGTAGCGCATGCCGGGGGACTCGGTCTGCACCGCGCGCTCGTGGCCGTTGTAGGCCTCGACCAGCGTCCGGCCCTGCCCGGGGAACAGCAGGTCGATGCCGTTCGCGATCCCGTGCCGCCAGTCCACGAGGGTGCCGAAACAGTCGAACGTCGCCCAACGGATCACAGCCATGCGCTCATCCTCGTACGCGGGTTACCGTCTCCGCTCGTGACGTCCCCCGATCCCGCGCACCCGCTCGCCTGGCTCGAACCGCACGCCGCCCGCCGCCGCGCTGCCGGGCTGCGCCGCGAGCTGCGGCCTCGGACCCCGCGCGAGCCGCTGCTCGATCTCGCCGGCAACGACTACCTCGGCCTCGCAGGCGACCCGCGGGTGGTCGAGGGCGCGGTGCGGGCGGCGCGGACCTGGGGGGCCGGCTCCACCGGCTCTCGGCTCGTCACCGGCACCACGGACCTGCACGCCGAGCTGGAGGCGGAGCTCGCGGCGTTCTGCGGGGCCGAGGCCGCCCTCGTGTTCTCCTCCGGGTACGCCGCCAACCTCGGCGTGCTCACCGCGCTCGCCGGCGCGGACGCGCTGGTCGTGTCGGACGCGGCCAACCACGCCTCGCTCATCGACGGCTGCCGGCTCTCCCGCGCCCGCGTCGCCGTCGTCCCGCACGACGACCCCGACGCGGTCGACGCCGTGCTGGCGTCCCGGACCGAGGAGCGGGCGCTCGTCGTCACCGAGAGCGTGAACAGCGTGGACGGCGGCCTGGCGCCCCTGGCGCGGCTGCACGCGGTATGCCGCCGCCGGGGCGCGCTGCTCGTCGTGGACGAGGCGCACGGGCTCGGCGTGGTGGGGCCGGGCGGGCGCGGGCTGCTCGCCGCCGCCGGTCTGGCCGGCGCCGACGACGTGGTGGCCACCGTCACGCTGTCGAAGTCGCTCGGGGCCCAGGGCGGTGCGGTGCTCGGGCCGGCCGCCGTCACCGCGCACCTGGTGGACACCGCGCGCTCGTTCATCTTCGACACCGGGCTCGCGCCCGCGTCCGTCGGCGCGGCGCACGCGGCGCTGGCCGTGCTGCGGGCCGAGCCGGAGCGGCCGGGCGCCGTCCTGCGGGTGGCGGCCGCGCTGGCGGACGCCGCCGGGGTGCCCGCGCCGCCGTCCGCGGTGGTGGCCGTCGTGCTCGGCGAGCCGGACGTCGCCGTGGGTGCGGCGCGCCGGTGCGCCGAGCGGGGCCTGCGCGTCGGGTGTTTCCGGCCGCCCTCGGTGCCGGAGGGCACCAGCAGGCTGCGGCTCACCGCCCGCGCCACCGTGACCGACGCCGAGCTCGCGCACGTCCGCGCGGTGCTCGCCGACGTGCTCGCCCCGGTGAACGCGTGATCCTGATCGTCACCGGCACCGGCACCGAGGTCGGCAAGACGATCGTCACGGCCGCCATCGCCGCGGTCGCCGCGGCCCGCGGCGACCGGGTTGCCGTGCTCAAGCCCGCGCAGACCGGCGTGGCGGACGGCGAGCCGGGCGACGTCGCCACCGTCCTGCGGCTCGTGCCCGGCACCACCGGCTGCGAGCTCGCCCGCTACCCGGAGCCCCTCGCGCCCGCCACCGCCGCCCGCCGCGCCGGGGTGGCCCCGGTCCCGCCGCGGGCCGCGGCCGATGCCGCCGAGAAGCTGGCTGCCGACCACGA
Source organism: Pseudonocardia adelaidensis (assembly GCF_039543345.1). Lineage (NCBI taxonomy): Bacteria > Bacillati > Actinomycetota > Actinomycetes > Pseudonocardiales > Pseudonocardiaceae > Pseudonocardia > Pseudonocardia adelaidensis. Next base: position 142,657 of record NZ_BAABJO010000008.1, read on the forward strand.
CCTGGTGCTCGTCGAGGGGGCGGGCGGGCTGCTGGTGCGGATGACCGACGACGGCACGTTGGCCGACGTTGCCGCGCTCCTCGCGGCCCCGGTGCTGGTGGTCGCCGCAGCCGGGCTGGGGACGCTCAACGCCACCGAGCTCACCGTCGAGGCGCTGCGGCGCCGCGGGCTCACGTGCCCCGGGGTCGTCGTCGGCGCCTTGCCCGCCGAGCCGGACCTCGCCGCCCGCTGCAACCTCGGCGACCTGTCCGCCACCAGCGGTGTCCCGCTGCTCGGGGCGCTGCCCGACGGCGCGGGCGCGCTCGATCCGGAGCGGTTCGGGGCCGTCGCGCGTCACAGTCTGGCGCCCGATCTGGGTGGCGGATGGCAGACTCCCGACGCGTGACGACGACGCAGTTCGCCATCCTCGACACCGCCCGCTCCCAGGTACTGGGGGAGGGCGTCGGCCTCACGGAGGCGCAGGTGCTCGACGTCCTGCGGCTCCCCGACGAGGCCCTCGAACCGCTGCTCGAGCTGGCGCACGAAGTGCGGATGCGCTGGTGCGGGCCGGAGGTCGAGGTCGAGGGGATCATCTCGCTGAAGACCGGTGGGTGCCCCGAGGACTGCCACTTCTGCTCGCAGTCGGGCCTGTTCGACTCGCCCGTGCGCTCGGCGTGGCTCGACGTGCCGTCGCTCGTGGAGGCCGCGAAGCAGACGGCGAAGACCGGGGCCACCGAGTTCTGCATCGTCGCGGCCGTGCGCGGCCCGAACGAGCGGCTGATGGCGCAGGTGGCCGCCGGCATCGCGGCGATCAAGGACGAGGTCGACATCAACATCGCCTGCTCGCTCGGGATGCTCACCCCCGAGCAGGTCGACGAGCTCGCCGCGATGGGCGTGCACCGCTACAACCACAACCTGGAGACCGCCCGCTCGCATTTCCCGAACGTCGTCACCACGCACACGTGGCAGGAGCGGTGGGAGACGCTGCGGCTGGTGCGCGACGCCGGGATGGAGGTCTGCTGCGGCGGGATCCTCGGGATGGGGGAGACCGTCGAGCAGCGCGCGGAGTTCGCCGCCCAGCTGGCCGCGCTCACCCCGGACGAGGTGCCGCTCAACTTCCTCAACCCCCGCCCCGGCACGCCGTTCGGTGATCTGGAGCCGCTCGACGCGCGCGACGCGCTGCGTGCGGTGGCGGCGTTCCGGCTGGCCCTGCCGCGCACCGTGCTGCGGTTCGCGGGCGGCCGGGAGATCACGCTCGGTGACCTCGGGGCCCGCCAGGGCCTGCTCGGCGGCATCAACGCGGTGATCGTCGGGAACTACCTGACCACGCTCGGCCGGCCGGCGGAGTCGGACATCGACCTGCTCGGCGAGCTGCAGATGCCGATCAAGGCGCTCAGCGAGACCATCTGATGTTCTGCGACCAGTGCGGCAAGCCCGCGGCGGAGGGCGGGCACGCCCGCTGCGCCGAGCGGCGCGTGCTGGAGCCGCCGCGGTTCTGCCCGGACTGCGCGCGGCGCATGGTGGTGCAGGTGACGCCGACGCGCTGGACGGCGCGCTGCAGCCGGCACGGTGAGCGCACGAGCCGCTGAGCCCGCCTGGGCGGTGGCCTGGGAGGACGACCTCGCGGACGACGAGCACGGCAGGCTCGCCGGCCTCCTCGGGGAGGCCTTCCCCCACCCCAGAGCCGACTTCTCGGGGACGCGCAGCTGGTCCAGCGGCCGTCCGGAGCTGCGACTGGTGGCGTGGCGCAGCACGTCGCGCCGTACTACGAGCGCTGCGATCGGGTGCGCGTCTCCGGCGGGACCCGGATGATCCGTGCCGACGGCCGGGTGCAGGTCTACGGCGGGGCGTCGATGGTGCGGGAGGTGCGCGCGCCGCTCGCCGAGTGGCCCGACGGGTGCCTGGTGGACCGCAACGGTCTGGAGGTCTGACGTGTAGCAGTATCGTAGCACGAGACTGCTACGGTTGGTGCGTGCCCGAGACCATCCCCCAGCGGCAGTTGCGCAACGAGAGCGGCGAGATCATGCGCCGGGTCGAGGCGGGGGAGAGCTTCGTCATCACCCGCAACGGCAGGCCCGTGGCCGACCTGGTGCCGCACGCACGGGAACCGAAGCGGCGGAAGACCCTGAGGGAGTTCCAGGAGGACGTGCGGAAGCTCCCGCCCATCGACGTGGATCAGTGGTATCGCGACCGCGAGGCGGATGATCTGATCTTCGGCGACGACCGCATCGAGTACTGACGTGATCACTGCGGCGTTGCTCGACACCTCGGTCGTCATCGATGCCGGTGAGCTCGACTTCGAGGGCCTGCACGATCTTGCCCCGGTGATCAGCGCGATTACGATGGGAGAGCTCGCCTTCGGCGCCGATCTCGGCGCGAACCCGGACGCACGGCGTGCCCGCCTGCGTCGGATCCTCGACCAGTACGAGGTCATCCCCTATGGCGTCGAGGAGGCGAAGCTCTACGGCGCACTCGCCACGCTCGTCAGGGCCGCGGGCCGCAACCCTCGCCCTCGTCGGCTCGACCTGCAGATCGCCGCGACCGCGGCAGCAGCGCGGATGCCGCTGCTGACGAGCAACCCGGACGACTTCGTCGGCATCGGCGCCCTCGTCGACGTCGTACCGGTGAAGCGCTCCGGCTGACGCGGATCACCGGAGCCGACGGCGCTTCCGGTGATCGGCGACATGGGTGCTGTTGGCGCAGCGGGCGCTGCAGAACCGGCGCCGGCCGTTGCGGGAGGTGTCGACGAAGACGGTGCCGCAGCGGTCGCACCGGCCGATGCGCCCCGGGTCCTCGCAGAGCGGGTGGGCGAGCCCGCCCGCCGTGTAGGCCTTGATGCGGTGCACGAGCGGCGCGTTGTGCTCGGCGTAGTGGAAGTGCGGGGCCCGGCCGTCGTGCTGGGAGATGTAGGGCGGGGCGGCGACCTCCGCGAGCAGCTCACGGGTCTGTGGTTGGCACTCGGCGCCGCGCTGGCGATGGGGAGCGCGGCCGCGGCGCTGAAGGCGATGGCGAGCACCGGGCTGCCGGCGGCGAACGTGGCGCAGGGGCGCATGCTCGTCGCGGCAGTGGCGCTCATGACCGTGGCGGTGGTGGTGCGGCGGGGTCGGATGCGGATCGCTCGGCGGGACTGGTGGCTGGTCGGCGCGTACTGCGTGATCAGCCTCGCGGCCAACCAGATGGTGTTCACGATGTCGGTGTCGCGGTTGTCGGTCGGGGTGGCGCTGTTGCCGGAGTACCTGGCCCCGGTGCTGATCGCGCTGTGGGTGCGGTTCGTGCGGCCTCAGTTGACGCTGTGGTCCACCGCGTAGGTGGTGATCGGCGCGGGGACCGCGCGGAGCTGGGCGAGCAGGCTGGTCTCCCGGGCCAGGAGCGCGCGCACCAGCCGTAGCCGTTCGACGGGCGAGGTCAGCTCGAGCAGGCGCTGGCGGTCGCTGATGGGCAGCAGGCAGTCGGCGGCGAGGACGTGCGGCAGCGTGCCCGGTTCGACGTCGGGTTCCGGTTCCGCCCAGTCGCCCGTCTTCCACGCGGTGCTGCAGTAGCGGCGGTGGGCGGCACGCGCGGCCGTGGACAGGACGCGGGTGAGCTCGCCGACCGCGTCGTCGGCGTCGTCGTCGGCGTCGTCGGGGAGCGGCTCCACCGAGCCCACCAGGTACGGCTTGGAGTCGGCGTCGAGGTCGATCAGCCGGAAGCGGCGGGCGCCGCGCGTGACGAGGTCGAAGCGGCCGTCGGGCAGCCGCCGGACGTCGTCCAGGACCGCCGTACAGCCGATGGCGTGCAGGCCAGCCATGCCGTCGTCGTCGGGGGCCCAGCCCTCCCTGACCGCGACGACGCCGAACTCCCGGTCGGGCACCGCACCGGTGACGAGGTCGACCGTGAGCTGCCGGTATCGCGGTTCGAAGACGTGCAGTGGCAGCGTGGCTCCCGGGAGTAGCACCGTGCCCAGCGGGAACAGCGGGAGCGTCTCGGCCACGGCGTTACGGTACGACGACGCGGGTGGCTTCGCCGGGTCCGCTCGGCGGTCCGGTGGGTGGGCGCAGCACCGCGAACGCATCGGTGACCCGCAGGACGTGGTCGGTGAAGCGGAAGAGCGCCGCCGGCCGGCCGCCCGCGGGTCCGGGCGGGGCCACCGCACCCGTCGGTTCGAGGACCTGGCGCCGGGTCAGCACGCGTTGCAGGTTGGTGGCCGAGACCGGGTGCCCGAGCGCGGCGACGTACAGATCGCGCAGCGCGGAGATCGTGAACTCGCGCGGGGCGAGCGCGAAACCCAGGTTGGTGTAGGAGAGCTTCGCCCGGAGCCGGTCGTGGGCGTCGGCGACGATCGCGGCGTGGTCGAAGGCCGTGGGCGGGAGCGCTGCCAGCGGATGCCACTGCGTGTCCGGGGGCACGGCCGGGTCGGCGTCGGAGGGCACGAGCCCGAGGAACGCGGTGGCGACCCGCCGCACGTCCGGCACCCGGTCCGGCCTGCTGAAGACCCCGAGCTGCTCGACGTGGGTGACCTCGCCCAGATCGACCTTCTCGGCGAGCTGGCGGCGCACCGACTGCTCGACGTCCTCGTCGTCGCCGAGCAGGCCACCGGGCAGGGACCAGCGCCCCGAGTCGGGGGGTAGTGCGCGCTGCCAGGCGAGCACCTGGAGCGACCCGCAGCGGATCTGGAGCACCGCGGCGAGCACCTCGTGCTCCGTCGGGCGCGCCATGGTGCGGATCGTAGGGTGCCCGCCCCTGTGCGCGGCGTGAACACCGGGTTGCGCCGGGGTGAGTTCCCGGTCACGAGCGGGGGGTGTGGTCGCGGTCCCGCTGTTAGTATCCGACCTGTTTCCGACTGAGAGTCGAAAACTAGGGAGGGGTCATGACCGCAAGCCCGACGATCGCCGAGTCCTCGCTCGGCAGGTCGCTCGAACCCGGGTGGGCCGACGAGGTGCGCGCATTGGCCCGCCGCCGCGACGCCGTCCTGCTCGCGCACAACTACCAGCTGCCGGATATCCAGGACGTCGCCGACCACACGGGCGACTCGCTCGCGCTCTCGCGGATCGCGGCCGAGTCGGACGCGTCGACGATCGTGTTCTGCGGCGTGCACTTCATGGCCGAGACCGCGAAGATCCTCAGCCCCGGCAAGACGGTGCTGATCCCGGACGCCGCCGCGGGCTGCTCGCTCGCGGACTCGATCACCGTCGACCAGCTGCGGGAGTGGAAGGCCGAGCACCCGGATGCCGTCGTCGTGAGCTACGTCAACACGACCGCCGCGGTGAAGGCCGAGACGGACATCTGCTGCACGTCCTCCAACGCCGTCGAGGTCGTCGCCTCGATCCCGGCGGACAAGGAGGTGCTGTTCCTGCCCGACCAGTTCCTCGGCGCCCACGTCCGCCGCGTCCTGGGACGGGAGAACATGCACGTCTGGGCGGGGGAGTGCCACGTGCACGCCGGCATCAACGGCGCCACCCTCACCGCGCAGGCCCAGGCCAACCCGGACGCCGAGCTCTTCGTCCACCCCGAGTGCGGCTGCGCCACCTCGGCGCTCTACCTCGCCGGCACCGGGGCGGTGCCGGCCGAGCGGGTCAAGATCCTCTCGACCGGCGGGATGCTCGACGCCGCCCGCACGTCGCGCGCGAGCTCGGTGCTCGTCGCCACCGAGGTCGGCATGCTCCACCAGCTCCGCCGCGCCGCGCCAGAGATCGACTTCCGTGCCGTCAACGACCGCGCGTCCTGCCGCTTCATGAAGATGATCACTCCCGAGAAGCTGCTGCGCGCGCTGCGCGAGGGCCGGGACGAGGTGCACGTCGACCCCGAGCTCGCCGCCCGCGGCCGCGCCGCGGTCCAGCGGATGATCGAGATCGGGAAGCCCGGGGGTGGCGAGTGAACGCGACCTGGGAGGCCGCTGCGGACCTCGTCGTCGTCGGGTCCGGGGTCGCCGGGCTCACCGCCGCGCTGGACGCCGCGGAGCTCGGCCTGCGGGTGGTCGTCGTGACCAAGGACACGGTTGACGCGGGCTCCACCCGCTTCGCGCAGGGCGGCGTCGCCGTGGTGCTGGGGGACGTGCCGGGCGACAGCGTCGAGGCCCACGTCGCCGACACGATCACCGCGGGCGCGGGCCTCTCCGACGCCGCGGCCGTCACGGAGATCCTCACCGACGGCCCGGCCGCCGTCGCCCGGCTCAGGGCCCGGGGCGCGGTGTTCGACCGGCGGGCGGACGGGGCGCTCGCCCGCACCCGTGAAGGCGGGCACTCGGCGTTCCGCGTGGTGCCCGCGGGCGGTGACGCCACCGGTGCCGAGGTCGAGCGGGCCCTCGTCGCGGCGGCGACCGACCGCAGGCTCCCGCTGCTCACCGGACACGTCGCCGTCGACGCGCTGCGCGACGACCGCGGGGCGGTCACCGGGCTCGCCGTGCTCGACGACGCGGGCCGCCCCGGGGTGCTGCGCGCACCCGCGGTGCTGCTGGCGAGCGGCGGGTACGGGCAGCTGTACGCCAGCACCACGAACCCCGCGACGTCCACCGGCGACGGCGTCGCGCTCGCGCTGCGGGCCGGCGCCACGGTGGCCGACCTGGAGTTCGTGCAGTTCCACCCCACCGTCCTCTACACCGGCCCCGCGGTGGGCAGGCGGCCACTGGTCACCGAGGCCGTGCGCGGCGAGGGCGGGGTGCTGCTCGACCGCGCGGGCCGCCGGTTCATGACCGGCGTGCACCCGCTCGCCGACCTCGCCCCGCGCGACGTCGTGGCGAAGGCGATCACGCGCACGCTCACCGCCACCGGCGCCGACTGCGTGCACCTGGACGGCACAGCGATCCCGGACTTCGCCCACCGGTTCCCCACCGTCCACGCCGCCTGCCGGGACGCCGGGATCGACCCGGCGCGTGAGCCGATCCCCGTGGCCCCGGCCGCGCACTACGCGTGCGGCGGCGTGGTCACCGACCTGCACGGGCGCACGTCCGTCCCGGGGCTCTACGCCGCCGGTGAGGTCGCGCGCACCGGCCTGCACGGGGCCAACCGGCTCGCCTCCAACTCGCTGCTGGAGGGGCTCGTGATCGGGGCGAGGGCGGCGCGTGCGGCGGCCGCCGACCGGGGGGCGGTCCGGTCCGCGGCCGCGTGCCTCGTCGCCTCGCCCGCGGTGCCGATCGCGCCGCGCGCGGTCGTGCAGCAGGCGATGACGGTCGCTGCCGGCATCGGTCGCGACGCCGCGGGCCTCGCCGCGGCGTCCGACCGGGTCGAGTGCGCCACCGCGGTGGCCGTACCGGAGGACCGGGCGGCCGTGGAGGACGCCGCGCTCACCCTGGTCGCCCAGGCGGTCCTCGCCGCGGCAGGCACCCGCACCGAGAGCCGCGGCTGCCACGTCCGCACCGACTTCCCGGAGCGCGACGACCGCTGGCAGCGGGCGAGCCTCGAACTCACACTCGACACGGCCGGCCGACCGGTCGTGCGGACCGGAACGGTGGTGGCGGCATGACCGGGGTGCTGAGCGGCCCTGACCTGGACGACCTGCAGCGCGTGGTCGCGACGGCCCTCGCCGAGGACCTGCGCTACGGACCGGACGCCACCACCGCGGCCACGGTGCCGGCCGACGCCGTGGCCGTGGCGGCGTTCGCCGCGCGGGAGCCGGGCGTGCTGGCCGGGCTGCCCGCGGTGCGCGCCGTCCTCGACGAGGTGGTGGGCGAGCACGAGGTCCTGGAGACCCGGGCCGACGGCGACCGGCTCGCGGCGGGTGAGCCCGCCCTGGTCGTCCGGGCCCCGGTGCGCGGGCTGCTCACCGCCGAGCGCACCGCGCTCAACCTGCTCTGCCACCTCTCCGGCGTCGCGACGGCCACCGCCGCCTGGGTGGACGCCGTGGCCGGCACCGGCGCCCGCATCCGCGACACCCGCAAGACGCTGCCCGGGTTGCGGCTGCTGGAGAAGTACGCCGTGCGCTGCGGAGGGGGCGTCAACCACCGGCTCGGGCTCGGCGACGCCGTCCTGATCAAGGACAACCACGTGGCCGCCGCGGGCTCGGTGGGTGCCGCGCTGGCCGCGGCCCGCTCCGCCGCCCCCGACCTCCCGTACGAGGTGGAGGTGGACACGCTCGACCAGCTCGACGATGTGCTCACGCTCGGGGCCGGGCTGGTGCTCCTGGACAACTTCGACGTCGAGGAGACGCGGGAGGCCGTGCGGCGCAGGGGCGAGCGGCCCACGCTGCTGGAGTCGTCCGGCGGGCTGGCGCTCGCGAACGCGCGGGCCTACGCCGAGACCGGGGTGGACTACCTGTCCGTCGGCGCGCTCACCCATTCCGTGCGCGCCCTCGACCTGGGGCTGGACCTCCGGTCCTCGTGAGTGGATACGAGTGCTGGAGCACTCGTTCCCACTCACGGCCTCAGGGGGTCACCGCAGCCGCAGGACGCTGCCGTTGAGCAGGCGGGCCTCCTCGGAGACGACCCAGGCGATCACCTCGGCCACCTCCTCGGGCGCGGCGACGTGGGTGTGCTCGGTGCTCGCGGCGACACCGGCGCGGACCTCGTCGTCGACCCAGCCCGTGTCGGTGACGGGCGGGTAGACGATGTTGGCCGTCACGCCGTGGGCCGCGAGCTCCACCGACGCCGACATCGTGTAGTTCTCCTGCGCCGCCTTGGCGGCGCCGTAGGACACCTCGTCCGGGAACCCGTGCTGCCCGCCGGAGGTGAGCCGACGATCCGCCCCCACGTGGCGCCGCGGGCGCGGTGGCGGCGGGCGAACTCCGCGATCAGGAGCGCGGGCGCCATCGCGTCGACGGCGAACTGCTGCCGGAACGTCTCCGCGGTCACCGGCCGCATCGGCCGGCCGAACTTGTCCCTCTCGGCCGGGGTGAAGGTGTCCTGCACCCAACCGCTGGCGTTGTTGACCAGGATGTCCACCGGGCCGAGCCGCTCCTCGGCTGCGTCGAACAGCAGGGCGGGGCTCGCCGGGTCGCGCAGGTCGGCCTCCACCGCGCGGGCCCGCCCGCCTGCCCGCTCGATCTCCGCCACGACGTCGGCCGCGTCGCCGCGGCGCAGGCGGTTGTACTCGGCGGGCTGGCCCTCGTCGTCGCCCGGGCGGAAGTAGGCCACGAGCACCGCGGCGCCCCGGCGGCCGAGTACGACGGCGGTGGCGGCGCCGATGCCCTGGTTGGCGCCGGTGACGAGGGCGACGTGCGGGGAGCCGGTGATCGTCATGCCCGCACCCTGACGCACCAGGGGGTTGCAGCAAAGCCACTTTCCTGCCACCTCGTTGCATGGAAGTGGCTTTGCTGCAACGCTCCGGGCTGCCTGGTTTTCCCATCGCCGCCGCTTGACATGAGGGATTCTCTCAACTGATAGTGGCACTGTGGGTGAGACAGTCAGCCTGACCGAGCTGGACCGCCGGCTGGTCGCCGCGCTGCAGCTCGACGGCCGCGCGTCCTGGACGCAGGTCGCGCGTGCGCTCGGCGCGCCGGAGTCCACCGTGGCGCGGCGCGGTCAGCAGCTGATCGACTCCGGGCTCGTCGGCGTCACCGGCGTGCTGGACCACCTGCGGTGCGGGCTCGGGATCTCGCTGATGGTCCGGATGCGGTGCCGGCCCGGCAGCGCCACGGCGGTGGCGGCCGCGCTCGCCGACCTGCCGGAGGCCCGCTTCGTCACGGTCGTCACGGGCAGCGCCGACGTGGCGGCCGAGATCGTGGTCCGCGACCACCACGACGTCACCCGCGTGCTGGTGGACGGCCTGCCGCGCGCGGGCGACATCACCGACACCGAGTCGATGATGGTCGTCCGCAAGTTCTCCGCCGTGGAGGAGTGGGACACCGGCCTCCTGCCGCCGGAGGCCGTGGCGCGGCTGCGCCCGCCCCGGGCGCGCACCGGGCACCGGGAGTGGAGCGAGCCGGAGCGGCTCACCGAGCAGGAGTTCGCGATCGCCCGGCTGCTCGCCGCCGACGGCCGGGCGAGCTACGCGCAGCTGGCGGCCGCGTCCGGCGTGTCCGAGTCGACGGCGGCCCGCCGGGTCGAGTCGCTCGTGCGCCGCGGCTGCCTGCGGTTCCGCACCCTGTTCGAGACGCCGCTGATCGGGCTCGGCATCGAGTTCATGCAGTGGCTCGAGGTGGAGCCGGGCGAGCTGGAGAACGCGGGCGCGCAGCTGGCGAAGCAGCCGTCCACGCAGTACGTCAGCGCGACTACCGGCCGGTTCAACCTGTGCCTGCACGGCGTGCTGCCCGGCTACGGCGACCTCTACCGGTACCTGACCGACGTCGTCGGTGCGCTCCCCGGTGTGCGCGCCGCCGACATGACGCTGCAGACCCGCACCCTCAAGCGGGCCTACGTGCGCATCAACCCCGACGGAACGAGGGAGCGGAGCTCATGACGGAACCCTGGCAGTGGGACGAGCCCACGTGGCGCGGTCACGTCGAGCGGGTCCGGGCGGGGCGGCGGCTCGTACCCGCGAGCTGGCCGGGAGGCGCGCGGGTGGCCGTCGCGCTCTCGTTCGACTCCGACCACGAGACGATCCCGCTGCGCGACGGCGAGACCCGGCCGGGCAAGCTCGCCCAGGGCGAGTACGGCGCGCGGGTGGCGGCGCCCAAGATCCTCGCGCTGCTCGCGGAGCACGGTGCGCGCGCCAGCTTCTTCATGCCCGCGGTGTCGGCGCTGCTGCACCCCGGCGAGGTGGAGGCCTACGCCGCGGGCGGGCACGAGGTGGCCGTGCACGGCTGGATCCACGAGCGGAACATGCTGCTCGAACGCGGTGCCGAGCTCGACCTCACCGGCCGGGCCGTCGAGACCCTCGAGAAGCTCTCCGGCACGCGCCCGGTCGGCATCCGCACCCCGAGCTGGGATTTCTCCGACAACACGCTGTCGATCATCGAGCAGCTCGGGCTCCGGTACGACTCGTCGCTGATGGCCGACGACGAGCCCTACGAGCTGCTTGCGGAGGGCAGGCGCACCGGCATCGTCGAGATCCCGGTGGAGTGGATCCGCGACGACGCCCCGTACCTGATGATGGAGCGCTACGGCGCGCTGCGCCCCTACACGCCGCCGCGGGCGCTGTTCGAGATCTGGCGCGACGAGTTCGACGCCGCCCGCGCCGAGGGCGGGCTCTTCCAGCTCACCCTGCACCCGCACGTCATCGGCCACCGGTCCCGCCTGGTGGTCCTGCGCGACCTGATCGCGCACATCGCGGGCCACGGCGACGTCTGGTTCGCCACGCACGCCGAGATCGCCGCGCTCGCCGCCGACCTGCTCGACCAGGAGAACCGACCATGACCGAAGCAGTCATCGGCACCCGGCTCACGCCCGCGCAGCGCAAGGCGATCCTCGCCGGCTCGATCGGCAACACCGTCGAGTGGGTGGACTGGGCGGTCTACGCCACGCTCGCGCCCGTCTTCGCCGGCCAGTTCTTCGCGCCGGGCGACGAGACCGTCGCGTTGCTGTCGACGCTCGCGGTCTTCGCCGTCGGGTTCGTGATGCGCCCGATCGGCGGCGCCCTGCTCGGGGCGTACGCCGACCGGCACGGCCGCAAGAAGGGGCTGATGCTCACGATCAGCCTGATGGCGGGTGCCGCGTTCGTCATCGCGATCACCCCGACCTACGCGGCGATCGGCGTCGCCGCGCCGCTGGTCCTGCTGCTCGCCCGGCTCGTGCAGGGCTTCTCCGCGGGCGGGGAGTTCGGCTCGTCCTCGTCGTTCCTGGTGGAGTCGGCCGCGCCGCGCCGGCGGGCGTTCGCCGGGTCGTGGCAGCAGGTCTCGGTCGGCGCGGGGGCGCTGATCGCGTCGTTGATGGGCTTCGTGCTCACCTCCTCGCTCAGCGAGGCGGCGATGCAGGCGTGGGGCTGGCGCGTCGCCTTCGCCGTCGGCGGCCTGCTCGGGCTGGTCGGGCTCTGGCTGCGGGTGAGCGTGGACGAGACCGAGAGCTTCCGGCGCGCGAGCGGCGAGGGCCGCACCCGGGCCCGGCACCCGATCGTCGGCATGCTCACCGAGCACCCGGTCGCCGCGCTGCGCGTCGTCGGCATCACGATCGCGGGCACGCTGACCTACTACGTGTGGATCAGCTACATGCCCGGTTACGCCAAGTCCGCGATCGGCATCCCGATCACGCAGGCGCTGCTGGCCAACACGATCGCGATCGCGTACTTCCTGTGCCTCCTGCCGTTCGTGGCACTGCTGTCCGACCGCTACGGCCGCAAGCCCACCCTGCTCGCGTTCGCGATCGGCTTCGTCGTGCTGTCCTGGCCGCTGTTCCAGCTGCTCGCGGTCGGCGGGTTCTGGGCGCTGCTGGTGGTGGAGCTGATCGGCGTCACGCTGATCGCCGGTTACTCGGCCAACTGCGCCGTGGTGATGGCCGAACAGTTCCCCGCGGAGGTGCGCAGCACCGGCATCGGGCTGCCGTACGCGCTCGCCGTCGCGATCTTCGGCGGCACCGCGCCGTACATCACCACGTGGATGAACGCGAACGGGCTCGGCGGCTACGTGTGGCTGTACGTGGCGCTCGCCGCCCTCGTCGGCGTGGCCGTCTACGCGACGATGCCCGAGACGAAGGGCGAGGAGCTCGTATGAAGCAGGGTTACGTGATCGTCGGCGCCGGGGCCATCGGCGGCACCCTGGGCCACCACCTGGCGCGGGCCGGGCACGAGATCACCGTCGTGGACGCCGACCCCGAGCACGTGCGCGCCGTCCGCGAGCACGGGATCGTCGTGCGTCGCGGCGACGAGCGCACCGCCGCGCCGGTGGCCGCCGCGTTCACCCCCGACGAGGCGGGACCGGAGCGGGTCGAGCGCGTCCTGCTGGCCGTGAAGGCCCAGGCCACCGGCCGGGCGCTGGACTGGATCGCGCCCCGGCTGGCACCGGACGGGTTCGTCGTCTCGCTGCAGAACGGGCTCAACGAGCAGGCGATCGCCACGCGCGTCGGGACGGAGCGGACCGTCGGCGCGTTCGTCAACCTGTTCGCCGACGTCGTGGCGCCGGGGGAGATCCGGGACGGCGGGCTCGGCGCACTGGTCGTCGGCGAGCCGGACGGCCGCGAATCGGCCCGGGTGCGCGAGGTCGTGGCGGACCTGCAGGCGTGGGGACCCGCGCGCGCCACCGCGAACGTCTCCGGGTACCTGTGGTCGAAGCTCGGGTTCGGCGCGATGCTCGTGGCCACCGCGCTCGCCGACGCGCCGATGGCCGAGCTGATCGACCGGCACCGCGGTGTGATGCACGCGCTCGCGGGGGAGGTCTACGCCGTGGCCGCGGCCGAGGGGATCGCACTGGAGCCCTTCGACGCGTTCGACCCGGCTCCCTACGCCGGTGCCGACCCGGCCGCGGCGGACGCCGCCACCGACGCCCTCGTGGCCTGGCTGCGGACCCAGGCCAAGGACCGCAGCGGCATCTGGCGCGACATCGCCGTGCGCCACCGTCCCACCGAGGTGCCCACGCACTACCGGCCGGTGCTGGAGCGGGCCGGGCGGCTGGGGATCGCCGTTCCCGGGCTGGAGCGCCTCGTCGCGCAGATCGGCGAGCTGGAGGCCGGGGCCGCCATGTCCGAGCAGCGCATCGCCGACCTCGCGGGGGCGCTGCGATGACCGTGCCGGGTCCGTCGGTGCTGGCCGCGGTCGACGTCCCCGCGGTGCACCGGCTGCTCGCGGGGTGGCGCGCCGAGATCGTCGCCGACCTCGTCGCCTACGCCGAGCGGGAGACGCCGAGCGACGACCCGGGGCTGCTGGCGAAGGGCCTCGCGCACCTGGAGGCGTGGCTGGCCGACCGGCTCGGTCCGCCGTCCGCGCGGGTCCACCACGAGGCCACGGCGCACGGGGACGTCGTGGTGCTGGACCACGACGGCGTGGGCGCCCCGCTCACCCTGCTCGCGCACTACGACACCGTGTGGAGCGCAGGCACGCTCGACGCATGGCCGGTGCGCGTCGAGGGGGACCGGGTCAGCGGCCCCGGCGTGTTCGACATGAAGGCCGGGCTCGTGCAGGCCGTCTGGGCGGTACGGGCCCTGCGCGCGGCCGGGGTGGCACACCCGCCGCTCCGACTGGTGCTCACCGGTGACGAGGAGATCGGCAGCCCGTTCTCCCGCCCGCACATCGAGGCTGCGTGCGCGGGCGCGGCGGCCGTGCTCGTGTTCGAGGCGAGCGCAGGGGGCGCGGTGAAGACCGCGCGCAAGGGCGTCGGGCTGTTCGACGTGCACGTGCGCGGGGTCGAGTCGCACGCGGGCCTCGACCCGGCGGCAGGGGCGAGCGCGATCGACGAGGCCGCCCGCGCCGTCCGCGTGCTGCACGACGCCACCGACCTCGCCGAGGGCACCACGGTGAACGTCGGGGTGCTGCGGGGCGGCACCCGCCCGAACGTCGTCGCGGGCTCCGCGGAGGCGCGGATCGACGTGCGTGTGTCGTCGCTCGCGGCGCAGCGGCGGATCGACGCGGTGCTCGCCGGCCTGCGCGCGCACGACCCCCGCGCCGCCGTCACCGTGACGGGCGGCTGGAACCGGCCGGTGATGGAACGCAGCCCCGCGATCGGCTCGATGTACGCCCTCGCACGTGCGTCGGCCGCGCAGCTCGGGGTCGACCTGCCCGAGACCGCCGTGGGCGGGGCGAGCGACGGCAACTTCGCCGCCGCTCTCGGCCTCCCCGTGCTCGACGGCCTCGGCGCCGTGGGGGGCGGGGCGCACGCGCGGCACGAGCACGTCAGCGTCGACGGGATGGTGGAGCGCGCCGCCGTGGCGGCGGGGGTGATGGCGGCCTTCGCGGTGTGATAACACGAAGTCCCCCAAGCCGATATCATCGTCGTCGTGAAGCAGCTGATCGCCCGGATCGACGACGATCTGCACCGCAGGCTCAAGCAGCGTGCAGCGGAGCAGGACCGTTCCCTGAACGACCTGGTTGCGAGCGTGCTGGCCGCTGCGGTGGAGGACGACGCGGAGTCCGTCCGGCGCCGGATCGAGCGATCCGGGCAGCGGGTCGTGCCGCCCCGGCCCACCGCGATGCGCTCCCGGCAGGACGTGATCCGTCGTCTGGAGGGGCTGGGGACGCCGGTGAGCGATGCGCTCACGGCCGACCGCGACGGCCGTTGATGCTGCGCTACGTCGACACCTCGGCGCTCGTGCGCTGCTACTTCCCCGACGAGCCGGACCACGAGGAGCTGCGCGCGCTGCTGCTCGAGGCGGTCGAACCGGTCGTGACGAGCGAGCTGACCAGGCTGGAGGTGGCGAGCGCGGTGCACGCCGCGCACCGGGCGGGCCGGCTGCGGGACCCGGCGGAGCTGCTCGACGTGGTCGACACCGACTGCGGCGAGGACGGCCCGATCGCCCTGCTGCGCCTGCAGCCCGAGGTCGTGTTCGGGCTCGCCGCCGACCTCGTGGCGAAGCACCCGCTCCGCAGCCTGGACGCGCTGCACCTCGCCGTGGCGCGCAGCACCGCTGCGGAGCTCGCAGCAGGTGAACCCGTCGTGCTCGTCACCCGGGACCACAGGCAGGCCGCCGCCGCGGCGGCGCTCGGGATGCCGGTGGAGTAGCCGGCCTCGTCCCTCGCGGGAACGCGAGCTGGTCGACGTGGAGCGCCACCACGCAGGCGACCGACGCGTGATGCTCCCCACCCCAAGGCCAGGAGCGGCAGTGCAGCTGCGAGGTGCTGGTTTCGGGGCGGATTACGCTGGACCTCATGCTTCGGCGACTCGACCTGCGTGGTGCACCCCTGCCTCGTACCGCTCGCCTGCGCGGCCTGCTGCCGCGGGCCGAGCAGGACGTCGACGCGGCGCTGCACCAGGTGCGGCCGATCGTGGACGCGGTGCACGAGCGCGGCGTCGAGGCGGTGCTGGAGTTCGCGGAGCGGTTCGAGCGGGTGCGCCCGACCGTCGTCCGGGTGCCGGCGCAGACCCTGCAGGGCGCGCTCGCCGCGCTCGACCCGGCGGTGCGGGCGGCGTTGGAGACCGCGATCGAGCGGGCCCGCCTGGTGCATACCGACCAGCGGCGCGCCGACCTGGTCACGCAGGTCGCGCCCGGCGGCACGGTCACCGAGCGGTTCGTGCCGGTGCAGCGGGTGGGTCTCTACGCCCCGGGCGGGCTGGCCGTCTACCCGTCCAGCGTGGTGATGAACGTGGTGCCCGCGCAGGCCGCGGGCGTCGGGTCGATCGTGCTGGCCTCGCCGCCGCAGGCCGAGCACGGCGGCCTGCCGCACCCCACGGTGCTGGCCGCGGCGGCGCTCCTGGGGGTCGAGGAGGTGTGGGCGGTCGGTGGCGCGCAGGCCGTCGCGCTGCTCGCGTACGGCGGCACCGACACCGACGGCGCCGAGCTGGAGCCGGTGGACATGGTCACCGGGCCGGGCAACATCTACGTCACCGCCGCGAAGCGGCTGCTGCGCGGGCTGATCGGGATCGACGCGGAGGCGGGCACCACCGAGATCGCGGTGCTCGCCGACGACACCGCCGACCCGGTGCACGTGGCGGCCGATCTGATCAGCCAGGCCGAGCACGACCCGGCCGCGGCGTCGGTGCTGGTCACCCCGTCGCAGGAGCTGGTCGACGCCGTCGAGCGTGAGCTGGAGCTGCGGGTGGCGGCCACCAAGCACGGCGAGCGGATCCGCACCGCGCTGGGCGGCCCGCAGTCCGGTGTCGTGCTCGTGGACGACCTCGACGCCGGGCTCACCGTCGTCGACGCCTACGCCGCCGAGCACCTGGAGATCCAGACCCGCGACGCCCGTGAGATCGCGCTGCGCGTCCGCAACGCGGGGGCGGTCTTCGTCGGCCCGTACGCGCCGGTGTCGCTCGGCGACTACTGCGCGGGCTCCAACCACGTGCTGCCCACCGGCGGGTGCGCGCGGCACTCGGCGGGCCTGTCGGTCCAGACGTTCCTGAAGGGCGTGCACGTGGTCGAGTACACCGAGGACGCGCTGCGCGCCGTGGCCGACCAGGTGGTCACCCTCGCAGGCGCCGAGGACCTGCCCGCACACGGGGAAGCGGTCACGGCACGGTTCGACACCGCGAGGTCCACCCGATGACGGCGGTTCACGACACCGTCGGCGGAGACGTCACGCTCGACGACCTGCCCCTGCGCGAGGACCTGCGCGGCCGCAGCCCCTACGGCGCCCCCCAGCTGGAGGTCGCGGTCCGGCTCAACACCAACGAGAACCCGTACCCGCCGCCGCCCGAGCTCGTCTCCGACATCACCAAGGCCGTGCACACGGCGGCGGAGGAGCTGCACCGCTACCCCGACCGGAACGCCGTCGGCTTGCGCACCGACCTCGCCGACTACCTCACCGCGTCGACGGGCGTGCCGCTGACGTGCGCGAACCTGTGGGCGGCCAACGGCTCCAACGAGGTGCTGCAGCAGATCATGCAGGCGTTCGGCGGGCCGGGGCGCGTCGCCGTCGGGTTCGAGCCGTCGTACTCGATGCACCCGATCATCGCCTCGGGCACGCGCACGGAGTGGCTGCCCGCGCCCCGGCGTTCGGACTTCTCGCTCGACGTCCGGGAGGCCGCGTCGGTGCTGCGCGAGCACGCCCCCGACCTCACGTTCATCACCAGCCCGAACAACCCCACCGGGCAGAGCATCGAACCGGACGAGCTGGCCCTGCTGGTCGACGCGGCCCCCGGGATGGTGGTCGTCGACGAGGCGTACGCCGAGTTCTCCGACCGGCCCAGCGCGATCTCCCTGCTCGGCACGCACGGCCACAAGCTCGTGGTGTGCCGCACGATGAGCAAGGCGTTCGCGTTCGCCGGAGGCCGCCTCGGCTACCTCGCGGCGGCGCCCGCCGTCGTCGACGCGCTCCAGCTCGTGCGGCTGCCCTACCACCTGTCCGCGCTCACCCAGGCCGCCGCGCGCGCGGCGCTGCGCCACGCGGGCGCCACCCTCGGCTCGGTGGCGCTGCTGCGCGCCGAGCGCGACCGCGTGGTGCCGGCGCTCGCCGCCGCCGGCTACGACGTCGTGCCGAGCGACGCCAACTTCGTGCTGTTCGGCCGGTTCGCCGACGCGCCGCGCGCGTGGCGGGCCTTCCTCGACCGGGGGGTGCTGATCCGCGACGTCGGGATCCCGGAGCACCTGCGGGTCACGATCGGCACGCCGGAGGAGAACGACGCGTTCCTGCAGACCGCCGCCGACGTACTAGACCAGGAGACCAGCCGGTGACCCGCAACGGCCGCGTGGAGCGGACCACCAAGGAGTCGAAGGTGCTCGTCGAGATCGACCTCGACGGCACCGGCACCACCGAGATCTCGACCGGGGTGCCGTTCTACGACCACATGCTCGACGCGTTCGGCAAGCACGGCGCGTTCGACCTCACCGTCCGCGCCGAGGGTGACGTCGAGATCGACGTGCACCACACCGTCGAGGACGTCGCGATCGTGCTCGGCCAGGCGATCCGGCAGGCGCTCGGCGACAAGGCGGGCATCCGCCGTTTCGGCGACGCCTGGATCCCGATGGACGAGGCGCTCGCCCAGGCCGTCGTCGACGTGTCCGGCCGCCCCTACACCGTGCACACCGGGGAGCCGGACGTCATGCAGGGGTTCGTCGTCGGCGGCCACTACCCGACCGTGCTCAACCGGCACGTGTTCGAGTCGCTGGCCTTCCACGGCCACCTCGCCCTGCACGTGCGCGTCCTGGACGGGCGCGACCCGCACCACGTCACCGAGGCCGAGTTCAAGGCGATCGCCCGTGCGCTGCGGGCCGCCGTCGAACCGGACGCCCGGATCACCGGGATCGCGTCGACGAAGGGCACCCTCTGAGGTTCCGGCGCGCGTCCCTGCCGCCCGACAACCACGTCCACACCGAGTGGTCGTGGGACGCCGTCCACGGCGCGATGGAGGCCACCTGCAGGCGGGCCGCGCGGCTGCGGCTCCCGTCGGTGGCGTTCACCGAGCACGCGGATCTCACCCCATGGGTCGTGCGGGCCGAGGACCCGATGTCCGACGTGCTGCGCCGCTGGCTGCGCCCCGACGGCCGGATCGCGCCGCGCGAGCTGGACGTCGAGGGCTACCTGGACTGCGTGCGGCGCTGCCGGGAGCGATACCCGGGGCTGCGGATCCTGTCCGGCGTCGAGCTGTCCGAGCCGCACTGGCATCCCGAGCGGACGGCCGCGTTGCTCGCGGGCGGGCGGTTCGAGCGGGTGCTGGGGTCGGTGCACTCGGTCGGTGGGCGGGACGAGCCGCGGCTGGTCGACCACGCCATGCGCGCCCGGTCGCCCGCCGACGTCCTGCGCGACTACCTGGCCGAGGCCCGCCGGATGGCCGCGTCCGACGCGCCGTTCGCGGTGCTCGCCCACATCGACTACCCGGTGCGGCACTGGCCGGCGTCCGGGCGGCCGTTCCGGCCCGCCGACTTCGCGGACGAGTTCCGCGAGGTGCTCACCGCGCTCGCCGCGAGCGGCCGTGCCCTGGAGATCAACACGCGGGTTCCGCTCGCCCCGGAGCTGGTGCGGTGGTGGGCCGACGCAGGCGGTGACGCGGTGTCGTTCGGCAGCGACGCGCACCGGCCGCGCGACCTCGCGAAGCGCTTCGCGGAGGCTGCGGAGACGGCCATGGGCTGCGGGTTCCGGCCCGGCGACGACCCGACGGACTTGTGGTCCCGGCCCCGGGAACCCGACCAGGTGTAGCGCGTTGGCCCGCACCGGTCGGACCACCGGTACCCCGGAACGGGCCCCTGCTCGGACACCTGTTCGAGGCTCGGGTGGTGCTCGGCGTGCGCGCCGACCACCGGGTGGTGGCGATCGAGGTCACGTTGAACGCCGTGGTCGACGACGGTGAGGTTCGCCATCTCCGCCGGCTGCAGGGGGCGCTCGGCTCCGACGTGCTCGATGCGGTGGTGGTGGCGACGGGAGCGGAGGCCAACCGGCGGGCCGACGGCATCGCCGTAGGCCCGCCGGCGCTGCTCGGGCCCCGACCCGCGGGACGCATATCCTTGACCGCGTGTCGAGGATCGTCGTGCTGGACTACGGATCGGGGAACCTGCGTTCCGCGGAACGCGCGCTGCAGCGCGTGGGCGCCGACGTCGCGGTCACGGCCGACCCGCATGCCGCGCTGGAGGCCGACGGGCTCGTCGTCCCGGGCGTGGGCGCCTTCGCCGCCTGCATGGCCGGGCTGTCCGGCGTCGACGGGCCGCGGATCATCGAGCGCCGGCTCGCGGGCGGCCGCCCGGTGCTGGGGATCTGCGTGGGCATGCAGGTGCTGTTCGACCTCGGCGTGGAGTGGGGCGAGCGCACGGCGGGGTGCGGGCAGTGGCCGGGCACCGTCGAGCGGCTCAAGGCCGACGTGCTGCCGCACATGGGCTGGAACACCGTGCGCGCCCCGGCCGGCACCACGCTGTTCGCCGGCCTCGACGCCGACACGCGCTTCTACTTCGTGCACTCCTTCGGCGTCCGGCGCTGGGAGCTGGAGGAGTCGGACGTGCTGAAGCCGCCGCTCGTCACCTGGGCCCACCACGGGGAGGACTTCGTGGCGGCCGTCGAGAACGGCGCGCTGGCAGCCACCCAGTTCCACCCGGAGAAGTCGGGCGACGCCGGCGCCACGGTGCTGCGCAACTGGCTGCGCGACGTCGTCGGGTAGCCGCCCGGGGTCAGCCGAGCTGCGGCGCGAAGTGGGCGGCCCACTCGTGGAACCGCTCGCGGAAGTACGGCGAGCGGTCCGCCAGCGGGAGGAAGACCCGGACGGTCTCGGCGTAGTAGGTCCGCGCCTTCGCCGGCCGTGGATGGGTGTGCAGCCGCTGCACGTTGCTGTAGCGGTCGGCGAGCTTGACGGTGAGCACGTCCGCGGGGGCGGACGTGAAGCGCCCGAGGTAGCGCTCGCGAACCCCCTCGCCCTCGGGCTTGGTGACCCAGCCGACGAGCTCCGCGACCCGGTCGCCGAACTCCGCACGGACCTCGTCCAGCGTGCACGGGGTGTCCTCCACGACGTCGTGGAGCAGCACGGCCACGAGGACGTCGCGGTCCGTCGCGCCGGAGCGCACGGCGATCTCCAGCGCCTCGAGCAGGTGGTGGACGTAGGGCTCGCCCGCGGGCCGGGTCTGAGCCCCGTGGTGCCCCTCGGCGACGGCGTACGCGCGCGCGAGCGCGGAGACGGTGTCCGCGGGCAGGCGAGGGGCGAGCGCCGCCTCGGCGGCGGGCCAGCGGGTCCAGGATGCGAAGACCTCCATGCCCGGAGGGTAGTGATCGGACCGCCCGTCGCGCGGGGGACGCCGATCGACCGATCTGCGCGGCGGTGGCGCGGACGTGCGCCGATGCGTGCCGGGGCGGTGGGCTCACCCGCGTGGCCGCTGCGCGCACGCGCACGATGTGCAGGCGGAACGGTCCGTGCACGCTCGGTAGGCTCGTCGGTGTGAGTTTCACGCTCCTTCCTGCCGTCGACGTCGCCGACGGTCAGGCCGTGCGCCTGGTCCAGGGTGAGGCCGGCACCGAGACCGGGTACGGCGCCCCGCGCGATGCAGCGTTGCAGTGGCAGCGCGACGGCGCCGAGTGGATCCACCTCGTCGACCTCGACGCCGCGTTCGGCCGCGGTTCCAACGCCGAGCTGCTGGCCGGGGTCGTCGGCGAGCTGGACGTGGCGGTGGAGCTGTCCGGCGGCATCCGGGACGACGCCTCCCTGGAGCGCGCGCTGTCCACCGGCTGCGCCCGGGTGAACCTCGGCACGGCCGCGCTCGAGGACCCCGAGTGGTGCGCGCGGGCCATCGCCACGCACGGCGCCCGGATCGCCGTCGGGCTGGACGTGCGAATCGTCGACGGGGAGCACCGGCTCGCGGCCCGTGGCTGGACCCGCGACGGCGGCGACCTGTGGGAGGTGCTCGACCGGCTCGACCGCGACGGCTGCGCCCGCTACGTCGTCACCGACGTCAGCAAGGACGGCACCCTGCGCGGGCCCAACCTGGACCTGCTGCGGTCGGTCGCCGCGGCCACGAAGGCCCCGGTGATCGCCTCCGGCGGCATCGCGGAGGTGTCCGACCTGGTGGCGCTCGCCGAGCTGGCCGCGTCCGGGGTGGGCATCGAGGGCTCGATCGTCGGCAAGGCGCTCTACGCAGGCCGGTTCACCCTCCCCGAGGCCCTCGACGCGGTGCGGGCGGTGCGGCCGGCGGACCGGGCGGCGGGCTGATGGGGGTAGCTGTTCGGGTCATCCCGTGCCTGGACGTCGACGCCGGGCGGGTGGTGAAGGGCGTCAACTTCGTCGACCTGCGCGACGCGGGCGACCCGGTGGAGATGGCCAGGGTCTACGACGCCGAGGGCGCGGACGAGCTGACGTTCCTCGACGTCACGGCGTCGTCCGGGGGTCGCGCCACGATGCTGGACGTCGTGCGGCGCACCGCGGAGCAGGTGTTCATCCCGCTCACCGTCGGCGGCGGCGTCCGCTCCACCGAGGACGTCGACACGCTGCTGCGCGCGGGCGCCGACAAGGTCGGCATCAACACCGCGGCGATCCAGCGCCCCGAGCTGCTGCACGAGGCGAGCAGGCGGTTCGGCGCGCAGTGCATCGTGCTGTCGGTGGACGCGCGGAAGGTGCCGGAGGGCGGTCGGGCCACACCGTCCGGCTGGGAGGTCACCACCCACGGCGGGCGCCGCGGCACCGGGATCGACGCCGTCGAGTGGGCCGCGCGCGGCCAGGAGCTCGGCGTGGGGGAGATCCTGCTCAACTCGATGGACGCCGACGGCACGCAGGCGGGCTTCGACCTGGAGATGATCAAGGCGGTGCGGGCCGTCGTGGACGTCCCGGTGATCGCCAGCGGGGGAGCGGGGGCGGTGGAGCACTTCCCGCCCGCGATCGGCGCCGGGGCGGACGCCGTGCTCGCCGCGAGCGTCTTCCACTTCGGCCAGCTGCGGATCAAGGACGTCAAGGACGGGCTGCGGGCCGCACACGTGGAGGTCCGATGACGAAGGTCGTGGACTCGGCGCTCGACCCCGCGGTCGCCGCCCGGCTCAAGCGCACCCCGGACGGGCTGGTCTGCGCGGTGGTGCAGGAGCGCGGCACCGGCGACGTGCTGATGGTCGCGTGGATGGACGACGAGGCGTTGCACCGCACGCTCACCACGGGCCGCGCGACGTACTGGTCGCGGTCCCGGGAGGCGTACTGGGTGAAGGGCGAGACCTCGGGCCACGTCCAGCACGTGCACGAGGTGCGCCTCGACTGCGACGGCGACGCCCTGCTCGTGGTGGTGGACCAGACCGGCCCGGCCTGCCACACGGGCACCCACAGCTGCTTCGACGCCGACGTCCTGCTCGCCGCAGGCAGCTGACACACCAACGTCGGCGCTCGCACAGCAACTGCAGTTGGTGTGCCGGGCCCACAGTGGGTGTGTGAGCAGCGCCCGGTCCCCGGCGCCCCGAGCCGACGTCCTAGTGTCGGCCCGTGACCGAGGAGCTCTTCGCCACCGACGCCTACCTCCGCTCCTTCGAGGCCGCGATCACCGACGTCGACCGGGACGCCGGCCGCGTGGCGCTCGCGCGCACCGCGTTCTACCCCGGCGGGGGCGGCCAGCCGCACGATCTCGGGACGCTCGACTGGGGCGGCGGGCCGGTCGCCGTCACGAAGGTCAAGCGCGAGGCGGGCCGCATCTGGCACTGGGTCGACACCCCCGAGCTGCCCGGCGCGGGCACCGGGCTGGCCGGGGAGATCGACTGGTCGCGCCGGCACCTGCTCATGCGCACCCACACCGCCCTGCACGTGCTGTGCGGGGTGGTCTGGTCGGAGTTCGCGATCCCGGTGACCGGCGGGAACATGGAGCCCGGCTCGGGGCGCCTGGACTTCCCGCTCGAGTCGATCTCGGTCGAGCTGGGCAAGCGGCTCGAGGCCCGGATCAACGAGGAGCTGGCGGCGGCGCGGGCCGTGGTGGTCGACTTCCTGGGCCGCGACGCCGCCGACGCCGACCCGGCGCTGATCCGCACGGCGGCCAACCTCATCCCCCGGGAGATCGACCCGCTGCGCGTGATCGACATCGTGGGGCTGGACAAGCAGGCCGACGGCGGCACGCACGTGTCGAGCACCGCCGAGGTCGGCGCGGTCCGCGTCACGGGCACCGAGTCGAAGGGCAAGGGCAACAAGCGGGTGCGCATCCAGGTGATCGACGCGCCCGCATGACGGGGTCGCGTCCCGGCCACCCCCCTTCGCGGCCGGGACGCGCCCCCGTCACCCGCGCCGGCTCTCCCCGGTGCCGACGAGGGCGAGCAGGCAGGCCACCGCGAGGGCGAACCCGCCGAGCAGGCCGGTGACCTGCGCCGTTCCGGCGGCTGCTGCGTACGAGGTGAAGCCGCCCGCCGCCATCCGCACGACGACGGTGTAGAGGCCCCAGGAGAACATCGCGGCGGTACCCGTCCAGGCCGCCGCCACCGCGGCCCACCGCGACCCCCGTCGCCCGCGTACGAGCGCGACCGCCCCCGCGGCGCCCGCGATCGCGAGTGCGGCGCTCACCGCCTCGATGCCCGGCTCGACGGGCGACCCGCCGGAGAGCCCCACCAGCAGGTGCAGGAGCGCGCTCGCGGCGGCCATGACGCACCCGCCCGCGGTGAGGACGCGCAGCAGCGGGACCAGTGCGGGCACCGGCGGAGCCACCGCGACGACCACGCCCGACCAGCGCCGCACCGCGTGCGCGACGAACGCGGCGCACAGGAAGACGCCCTGCCACGCGAACCCGCCGTAGACCACCGGTTGCAGCCACGGTTCGAACCACGTCCCGCCGAGCCCGTCGGTGACCAGCAGGAACAGCGTTCCCGGCAGGACCGACACGACCATCGGGACGAGGAACCCGGTGCCCACCCACGTCGGCAGCAGCACCAGCCACGCGGGGAGCCGGTCGCCCCACCGGTGGGTCAGCGCGAGGGCGAGCCCGATGACGACGAGGTCCATCGCGAAGGTGACGGCGTTGGCCGCCACGACCGCGGGGTCCGCGAGGAACCCCGGCTCGCGGACGCCGGTCGTGCCGCCGGTGAGCCACCGGAACTTGATCGTCAGGTACGGCAGGGTGCCTGCGACGGCGAGCCAGCCGAGGACCCGCACGCCGGGCGGCGTCGGCACCTGCGGCGGGGCGGTCGTCGAGAACGTCATGCCGACCACGATGTCGGCGCCCGCGGCCCTCCGGCTCCCGCGCCGGGACGAGATCGCTCCCTCCCGCGGGGGAGGGGCGCGGGCCGGCCCCTCTGCGACGATCGTCGGGTGCTCCGGCGTCTCATGGCCCCGCTCACCGACGGGCTGACCTACCGCCGGTACGTGCACCTGCTCCTGGGCGCGGTGATCCTGCTGCCGTACGTGGCGCTGGTGTGGCTGATCGCCTCGACGGTGACGAACGGCGGGCTCGGCCCGCTCGGGCTGGTCGCGATCGTGGCGCCGGCCACGGGCATCGCCGTCGGCGTCACGCTCGTCCCGGGCGTCCGGGCACTGGCGATCACCGCCGCCCGCCTGCTGCTGGGCGCCGAGGTGCCCGAGCCGGACCCGGCCACCGTGGACTCGTGGCAGGGACGACGCCGGGCTGCGCTCTGGCTGGTGGTCAACGCCGCGGCGGGCGGGCTCACCGCGCTGGTCACGCTGGTCGTCTTCCCCACGACGATCGGCTTCGTCTTCGCGCCGTGGCTGGTGCTGCCGCCGTTCCCGACGGGCGGACGGGCGTGGTGGCTGCCGCTGGTAGGCGCGCTGCTCCCGGTCCTGCTGTTGCACGCCGCGGCCGCGGGGGGAGCGGCGCTCGCGCGGCTCGCTCCGCGGATGCTCGGGCCCACCCGCACGGAGCGGATGGCGGCCGAGCTCGCCGCGGCGCACGCCGCCGAGCGCGCGCTGGCCGAGCGCAACCGGCTCGCCCGGGAGCTGCACGACTCGGTGGGGCACGCGCTCACGGTCACGACGTTGCAGGCCGGCGCCGCCGCACGGGTGCTGGACAGCGACCCGGCGTTCGTCGCGACGGCCCTCGACGCCATCGCCGAGGCGGGGCGCACCGCACTGGCCGACCTCGACCACGTGCTCGGGCTGCTGCGCGACGGGGACGGCGGCGACCGGACGCCACCACCGGACCTCGGCGACCTCGACGCGCTGGTGGACGGCGCGCGGTCGGCCGGGGTGGCGGTCGGCCTGCGTCGCGACGGTGCGACCGGGACCGTGCCGCGCGCGGTGTCGCGGGAGGCCTACCGGATCGTGCAGGAGGCGCTCACCAACGCCCTGCGGCACGCCGGGCCGGTCCCGGTCGCCGTCCGCGTCACGGTGGAGGAGGACGCCGTGGCGCTGGAGATCACGAACCCGCTGGGGCCCTCGCACGGGCGCACCGGCGGCGGTCGCGGGATCGCGGGGATGCGCGAGCGGGTCGGCGTGCTGCGCGGCGAGCTCGCCGCGGGCCCCGACGGGGACCGCTGGCGCGTCGCCGCCCGACTCCCCTTCGGAGACGCGAGGATGCACGGGTGATCCGCGTGCTGCTGGTGGACGACGAGGAGCTGGTGCGGGCCGGGCTGAAGGCGATCCTCGACGCCGAGCGGGACATCGAGGTGCTCGGGGAGGCGTCGGACGGCGCGGAGGTGCCCGGGCTGGTGCGCAGGCTCGAGCCCGACGTCGTCCTGATGGACGTGCGGATGCCCGCGGTCGACGGGATCACGGCCACGCGGCACCTGGTGTCGCAGACGTCGCAGCGGGGGACGGACCGGCCGCGCGTGCTGATGCTCACGACGTTCGGCAACGACGGCTACGTCTACGACGCCCTGCAGGCAGGCGCCACCGGGTTCCTGCTCAAACGAGCGCGCCCGGCCGAGATCGTGCAGGCGGTGCGCACCGTCGCCGAGGGCGAGTCGCTGCTGTTCCCGGCGGCCGTGCGTGACCTCGTCGCCACCCGCGGCCGGACCGGCGGCGACGCGCTGCGCGGCGCCGGGCTCACGGAGCGGGAGGGTGAGGTGCTGCGCCTCATGGCCCGGGGCCTGTCCAACGCCGAGATCGCCCGCGAGCTGGTGCTCGGCGTCGAGACCGTGAAGACGCACGTCGGCAACGTGCTCGCCAAGGTCGGCGCCCGCGACCGCACCCAGGCCGTGGTGGCCGCGTACGAGTCCGGCTTCATCGACCCGCGGCGGCCCGCCTGAGCCTCCTTCCGTCGCCCGACGTTATCAGGTTAGCCTCACCTCATGAGTGCGTTGGCGGCGACGGTGGAGCGGTTGCGCGGGCTGCGGCCGGAGCACCCGGACGCCTATGCGCCGTGCATCGGCGTGCCGGCCGAGCCGGGCTGGTCGTCGCTGGCCGACGTGGTGGCGCACGTCGACGCGTGGTGCGCGCGGGCGCGGGAGCAGGACAACCCGGCCCGGCTGGCCTCGGTGGCGGCCACCACGGTGGGCGGCGTCCTCGTGCACGGCGTGCTGGGCCGGGTCACGGCCGCGCTGGTGCTCGACCGCCGGGCGTGGGACGTGCGGGCCGGGCACCTCGCACTGCACCCGGGCACCGGGCGGCTCGCCGTGCGTGACGCGTCCCTGCTCGTACTGCCCGACGACCCGGCGGCAGGCCACCCGGACGCCGAGGTGCTGCCCGACCTGCCCGCGCTGCTGCACCGGGTGGCGGCGGAGGCCGTCGCGACGCTGCGCCCGCTGCTGGACGAGGTGCGCGCCGCCACCCGTTACGGGCTCGTGCCGTTGTGGAACGGCGCCGCGGACGCCGTCCGGGGCGCCGCCCACTACGCGCCGCTCTACGCGGGCACGGACCGGGAACGGGCGCGGGCCCTCGGCGCCGCGCTCGTCGCCGAACTCGGTGCCGTGCTCGGCGCACGGGGGGCGCGCCTGCGCGACCGCGGTGGGCACGAGCAGGTGCAGTGGGGCACCGAGACCTACGCGCTGCCGGTGCGGGCCGCCTGCTGCCTGTACTACAAGACCGAGCCGCAGGTCGAGCGCCCGTCCGACGCGTACTGCCTGACCTGCCCGTTCCTGTGCTCCCCCGACCGCAGGGCGCGCTTCGGCAGCTTCGTCGACGGGCTCACGGCAGGGGCCCGGTGAGAAAGCGCTGCAGGTTCGGCGCCACCGCGGCGATGATCGTGGCGTGGTCGGCTGAGGCGAGCGGCTCCACCTTCAGCACGTAGCGGACGAACGCGAGCCCGAACATCTGCGACCCGGCGAGGCTCGCGCGCAGCTCCGGCCGGTCGGGCGCGACGGTGGAGAGGACCTTGCCCACCAGCACGCGGCCGATGAACTCGCGCAGCAGGCTCGCTGCGACCTCGTGGCCCGCGATGCTCTGCAGCAGCGTGGCGAGCTGGGCACCCCCGGTCTCGTCCCAGACCTGCAGGAGCCGTGCGATGACCCGCTCGGCGAGGTGCTCGGGATCGCCGGGCAGCGCCTCGCCGATGATGGCGGCGGGGTCGGCCGGCAGGTCGAGCGCCGCGACGAACAGCGGTTCCTTGCCACCGAACCAGTGGTTCACCATCGCCGGGTCCACCCCCGCGCGTTCGGCGATCGCCCGCACCGTGGCCCCGTCGTAGCCGCGCTCGGCGAACACCGCGCGCGCGGCCTCGAGCAGCGCGGCGCGCGTGTCGCCACCGCCGGGACGGCGTCCGCGCCGGCGGGGTGCGCTGCTGTCGTCGGGTGCGGCCCCGGCGCGATCGTTCACGACCTCATTTTCTCGCTCCCCGACTGAGAATCTCCTGCAGGTGTCGAGAACGGCGCCGGGGCATCGACGTCCCGGGTGCACGGTCGTCGATCGAGGAGGACGAAGATGGCAGGCACCCGCATCACCGACGTCACCACCGTGGCGGTCCCGGTCCGCGACCAGGACGAGGCGCTCGCGTTCTACGTCGACGTGCTCGGGTTCGGGAAGCGGCTCGACGCCCCGTTCGGCGGCGGCCGGTGGGTCACCGTGGCCCCGGCCGGGGCGAGCACGTCGATCGCGCTGGTGGCCGGCGACCGGACCGGCGTCGACACCGGCATCCGGCTCGCCACCGCGGACGCGGCGGCCGACCACGAGCACCTGCGCGCCGCCGGCGTGGACGTCGACGCGGAGATCCTGCGTTACCCGGGCGTACCGGCGATGTTCACGTTCCGCGACGCCGACGGGAACACGCTGGTGGTGGTCGAGATAATGGCGACATGACCGTCACACAGCCGATAGGCGCCTCCGGCGCTGTGCCTGCCGGCGCCCTCGGCGCGGTCACCCCCAGCCGCGAGGAGTTCCGCGCGCTGGCCGCCGGTCACCGGGTGATCCCGGTGACCCGGCGGCTGCTCGCCGACGACGAGACCCCGCTCGGGGTCTACCGCAAGCTGGCCGGTGACCGGCCCGGCACCTTCCTGTTCGAGTCGGCGGAGAACGGGCGGTCCTGGTCGCGGTGGTCGTTCGTGGGGGCCCGCTGCCGCGCTGCGCTCACGGCGGTGGACGGCGAGCTGGTGTGGACCGGCGAGGTGCCGGTCGGTCTGCCGACGTCGGGCGACCCGCTCGCCGCCCTGCGCACGGTGGTGGAGGAGCTGCACAGCGAGCGGCTGCCCGGGCTGCCGCCGCTCACCGGCGGGATGGTCGGCTACCTCGCCTACGACGCGGTGCGGCGGCTCGAGCGGTTGCCCGAGCACGCCGTGGACGACCTGCGGCTGCCCGAGCTGGTGATGCTGCTGGCCACCGACCTCGCCGCGGTCGACCACCACGAGGGCACGGTCACCCTGATCGCCAACGCGATCAACTGGGACGCCACCGACGAGCGGGTGGACGAGGCCTACGACGACGCCGTCGCCCGCCTCGACCGGATGACGGCCGACCTCGCGGCGCCCGCGCCGTCCACGGTGGCGGTGTTCCGCCCTGCGGAGCCGCGGTTCATGCGCCGCCGCTCGGCGCCGGAGCACCACGCGGCCGTGGAGGCGGCGAAGGAGCAGATCCGCGCGGGCGAGGCGTTCCAGGTGGTCGTGTCGCAGCGGTTCGAGGCCGACTGCAGCGCCGACCCGCTGGACGTCTACCGCGTGCTGCGCGCCACCAACCCCAGCCCGTACATGTACCTGCTCCGGCTCGAGTCGGCGGCCGGTGAACGTTTCGACATCGTCGGCTCCAGCCCCGAGGCACTCGTCACGGTCCGGGACGGCGTGGCCACCACGCACCCCATCGCCGGCACCCGCTGGCGCGGCGCCACCGAGGAGGAGGACCTCCTCCTGGAGAAGGAGCTGCGCAGCGACGAGAAGGAGCGCGCCGAGCACGTCATGCTCGTCGACCTGGGGCGCAACGACCTCGGCCGGGTCTGCGAGCCGGGCACGGTGAAGGTGCACAGCTTCTTCGCGGTGGAGCGCTACAGCCACGTCATGCACCTGGTGTCGACGGTCACCGGCAGGCTCCGGGACGACCGCATCGCCTTCGACGCGGTCGCGGCCTGCTTCCCGGCCGGCACGCTGTCCGGTGCGCCGAAGCCGCGGGCCATGGAGATCATCGAGGAGCTGGAGCCCACGCGGCGCGGGCTCTACGGCGGGATCGTCGGCTACCTCGACTTCGCGGGCGACGCCGACACGGCGATCGCGATCCGCACGGCGCTGGTCCGCGACGGGGTGGCGTACGTGCAGGCGGGCGGGGGGATCGTGGCCGACTCCGACCCGGTCGCCGAGGACGCGGAGTGCCTGAACAAGGCGCGGGCGGTGCTGTCGGCTGTCGCGACCGCGGCGACGCTCGCGGAGCCGCGCGAGGGCGCAGCGGCGACGCTCGCGGAGCCGCGCGAGGGCGCAGCGGCGACGCTCGCGGAGCCGCGCGAGGGCGCAGCGGCGACGCTCGCGGAGCCGCGCCGCGATCTCCCCGGCGATCCGGGGCGCCCGTCGGACCCGGCGACCGGGTCGGCGTCGGGGCCGGCGGCGTCCACCACCCCGCGGTGACCGGCCGCCCGAGCCCGCGGGCGCTGGGTGTGGCCTGTGCGGGCCTGGCGCTCTCGGCGGTGCTGCTCTGGGCGGGGTCGGCCACGGTCTGGTACCGGGCGCCGGCCGGTGCCGGTTCGTCCGGGGGGCCGCCCGTCGCGCTCACCGGCGCGCAGGTGGCGCCCTGGCTGGGCGGCACGGCGTTGCTCGCGCTCGCCGGGGTGGCGGGCGTGGTGGCGACGGGCGGCCTGTTGCGCAGGCTGGTGGGCGCCCTGCTCGGGCTGGTCGGGGTCGGGGTGGCGGTGCTCGGCCTGCGGGCGCTGCTGGTCGTCCCGCCCGGGAGCGCCGCCACGGGCGCGCCGCTGCTCGCGATCGCCGGGGCGCTCGTGCTGCTCGGCCTCGGGATCGTCGTGCTCGTGCGGGAGCGTCGGTTGCCGCGGCTCGGCGCGCGGTACGCGGCGCCGGGTGGGCGGCGGGTGGAGCGCGACCCGGACCGCGCCGCGTGGGACGAGCTCGACGAGGGGCGGGACCCGACCGTCGACCCCCCCGACGCGCCGCCCGGCGACGCGGGGGACGATCCTGGGGACGGGCCGCGAGATGCGGCTGTCTAGCATGATTCGCGCCCGGCCCTATCCGGAGAGGGGGACAGCTGCCATGACGAACGGCGGAGCGAGTGTCCTCGATTCCATCGTGGACGGTGTCAGGGCCGATCTCGCGGTGCGTGAGGCGGAGGTCGACTTCGCGGAGATCAAGCGGCGGGCGGCGGCGGCCCCGCCCCCGCGGGACGTGATGGCCGCATTCCGCGCCCCCGGGATCGGGGTGATCGCCGAGGTGAAGCGGCGGAGCCCGTCGAAGGGTGACCTGGCCGAGATCGGCGACCCGGCGCAGCTGGCCGCGTCGTACGCCGACAACGGCGCGCGGGTGATCAGCGTGCTCACGGAGGGGCGCCGCTTCGGCGGTTCGCTGGCCGACCTCGCCGCCGTCCGCGCGGTGGTCGACGTGCCGGTGCTCCGCAAGGACTTCGTGGTGAGCCCGTACCAGGTGCACGAGGCCAGGGCCTTCGGCGCCGACCTGGTGCTGCTGATCGTCGCCGCGCTGGAGCAGAACGCGCTCGACGCCCTGCTCGACCGGGTGGAGTCGCTCGGGATGACCGCGCTCGTCGAGGTGCACACCGAGGAGGAGGCGGACCGCGCGCTGGAGGCGGGCGCCAAGGTCATCGGGGTGAACGCGCGCAACCTGCACACCCTCGAGGTCGACCGCACGATCTTCGGCCGGATCGCGCCCGGGCTGCCCACCGACGTCATGCGGGTGGCGGAGTCCGGCGTGCGCGGGCCCGGTGACCTGCTCACCTACGCCGGGTGGGGGGCCGACGCCGTGCTCGTCGGCGAGGGCCTCGTCACCAGCGGAGACCCGGGAGGGGCCGTGCGCAGCCTGGTGGCTGCCGGCTTCCACCCCTCGTGTTCGAGAATGGTCCGGTGAGTACGAACAGCAAGGCGAGCGACGGGGTCGCCCACCGGTCGGACCACGACCCGGACGAGCGGGGCCACTTCGGCCGCTTCGGAGGCCGGTTCGTCCCCGAGGCGCTGATCGCGGCCCTGGACGAGCTCACCACCGTGTACGAGAAGGCCCGCGGGGACCGGGACTTCCTCGACGAGCTCGACCGCCTGCACCGCGACTACACCGGTCGCCCGTCGCCGCTGACCGACGCGCCGCGGCTGGGCGAGCACGCGGGCGGCGCGCGGATCCTGCTCAAGCGCGAGGACCTCAACCACACCGGCTCGCACAAGATCAACAATGTGCTCGGGCAGGCGCTGCTCACCAAGCGGATGGGCAAGAAGCGCGTGATCGCCGAGACCGGCGCGGGCCAGCACGGGGTGGCCACCGCCACGGCCTGCGCGCTGCTGGGCCTGGAGTGCGTCGTCTACATGGGCGAGGTCGACACCGAGCGGCAGGCCCTCAACGTCGCCCGGATGCGGCTGCTCGGTGCCACGGTGGTGCCGGTCAAGACGGGCTCCCGCACCCTCAAGGACGCGATCAACGAGGCGCTGCGCGACTGGGTCACCAACGTCGACGACACGCACTACCTGCTCGGCACGGCCGCGGGCCCGCACCCGTTCCCGATGATGGTCCGCGACCTGCACCGCGTCATCGGACTGGAGGCGCGCGAGCAGGTGCTCGAGCGGGTCGGGCGGCTGCCGGACGTGGTGGCCGCGTGCGTCGGCGGCGGCTCCAACGCGATCGGGATCTTCCACGCCTTCCTCGACGACCCGGGCGTGCGGCTGGTGGGCTTCGAGCCGGGCGGTGACGGCGTCGCGACCGGCCGGCACGGCGCCACCCTCACGGCGGGCACGCCCGGCGCGCTGCACGGCGCGCTGTCCTACCTGCTGCAGGACGAGGACGGGCAGACCGTCGAGTCGCACTCGATCTCCGCGGGCCTCGACTACCCCGGGGTCGGGCCGGAGCACGCGCTGCTCAAGGACGTGGGCCGGGCCGAGTACCGCCCGGTCACCGACGCCGAGGCGATGGACGCCTTCGCGCTGCTCTCGCGCACCGAGGGCATCATCCCGGCGATCGAGTCGGCCCACGCCGTGGCGGGGGCGCTGAAGCTGGGCCAGGAGCTGGGGCCGGAGGCCGTGATCCTGGTGAACCTGTCCGGGCGCGGCGACAAGGACGTCGACACGGCGGCCAAGTGGTTCGGGATGATCTCCGAGGAGGAGAGCGCCGAGGACGCCAGCGGCACCGCGATCGCGGAGGCCAGCTTGACGGAGGGGCCGCCGCGATGAGCGACGTTCAGAAGATCTTCGAGGCCGCGCGGGCGGAGGGCCGCGGTGCCCTCGTCGGCTACCTGCCCGCGGGCTACCCCACGGTCGACGGTTCGGCCGACCTGCTCTCCGCGATGACCGAGGGCGGCTGCGACCTGCTCGAGGTCGGGATCCCGTACTCGGACCCCGTGATGGACGGGCCCACCATCCAGGCAGCTGCCGACACCGCGCTGCGGGCTGGCTTCCGGCTGCGCGACGTCCTGTCGGTCGTCGAGCGGGTCTCCGCCGCGGGCGGCCGGGCGGTCGTGATGACCTACTACAACCCGGTGCTGCGCTACGGCGTGGACGCGTTCGCCCGCGACCTCGCGGCGGCGGGCGGGCTCGGCGTGATCACCCCCGACCTGATCCCGGACGAGGCACAGGAGTGGCTCGCCGCCTCCGACGCCCACGGCCTGGACCGGATCTTCCTCGTGGCGCCGTCCTCCACGGAGGAGCGGATCGCGTCCACGGCGGCCGCCACCCGCGGGTTCCTCTACGCCACGTCCACGATGGGCGTCACCGGTGCGCGCGACGCCGTCGCGAGCGCCGCTCCCACGCTCGTGGCCCGCTGCCGCGCGCACACATCGCTGCCGGTCGCGGTGGGGCTCGGGGTGCGCTCGCCCGACCAGGCCGCGGAGGTCGCGGGCTTCGCCGACGGCGTGGTCGTCGGTTCCGCGTTCGTCACGGCCGCCGAGAACGGCGGTGCCGACGGCGTGCGCGCGCTCGCGCGGGAACTGGCCGCAGGTGTGCGCCGCGCCCCGGCCCCGGCCTGAGGCACGAGACACGGGGCGGGCACCCGGGCCGGCACCGGGCCGGGCGCCCGACCGGCGTGGGGGTCAGCGGGATACCGTGACGACGTGAGCCCTGCCGTCGTCTCCGTGCTGGCCTACATCCCGAGCCCGGATCGCGGGGTCTGGATGCTCGGTCCGATCCCGATCCGCGCCTACGCGCTCTGCATCATCGCCGGCATCGTCGTCGCGGTGCTGTGGGGCGAGCGCCGGTTCGTGGCGCGCGGCGGGCAGCAGGGCACGGTCACCGACATCGCCGTGTTCGCGGTGCCGTTCGGGCTGGTCGGCGGCCGGCTCTACCACGTGATGACCGACTGGTACACCTACTTCGGGCCCGGCGGTGATCCCCTGGGCGCCCTCCGGATCTGGGAGGGCGGCCTGGGGATCTGGGGCGCGATCGCGCTCGGCGCCGTCGGGGCCTGGATCGGGTGCCGGCGCCGCGGCGTGCCGCTGGCGTTCTTCGCCGACGCCGTGGCGCCCGGCATCGTGGCCGCGCAGGCCATCGGGCGGCTGGGAAACTGGTTCAACCAGGAGCTCTACGGCGCACCCACCACCCTCCCGTGGGGCCTGGAGATCTACGAGCGCGTCAATCCGGTCACGGGGCTGCGCGACGACCTGGGCGGCGTGGCGGTGAGCCACGTTCCCACCGTGGTGGTCCACCCGACGTTCCTGTACGAGCTGGTGTGGAACCTCGCCATCGCCGCCCTCGTGGTGTGGGCCGACCGGCGGTTCCGGCTCGGCCACGGCCGCGCGTTCGCCGTGTACGTCGCCGGCTACACGGCGGGCCGGTTCTGGATCGAGCAGATGCGCACCGACCACGCCACCCGCGTGTTCGGGGACATCCGGATCAACGTCGTCGTCGCCGCGGTCGTGTTCGCGGCGGCGGTGCTCTACATCGCGCTCGTGCGCAAGCCCCGGGAGGTGCTGGAGGGCCCCGCGGCCGCGCCCGTCGAGCAGCCGGTGCCGGACGGTGCCGCCGCCGAGGCCGAGCCGCCCGACGAGAAGGACGAGGGGCCGGACGCCGACGGGCAGGACACTGGGAGCCAGAAGAAGGACCCGGCCGAGGCGGGGGATCGCACGACATGACGTTCACGGGTTTCGGGGAAGGCGCCGTCGAGTTCTACGACGGGCTCACCGCCGACAACTCGAAGGCCTACTGGACCGACCAGCGCAACGTGTACGAGGCGGACGTCCGCGCCCCGATGCAGGCGCTGCTCGCCGCGCTCGAGCCGGAGTTCGGCCCCGGCAAGATCTTCCGGCCGTACCGAGACGTCCGGTTCTCGCACGACAAGACCCCGTACAAGACCCACTGCGGCGCCACCGTCGGGCCGTTCTACGTGCAGGTCGGCTCCGACGGCCTGCTGGTCGCGGGCGGCTACTACCGGATGGCACCCGACCAGGTCGGCCGCTACCGCACGGCCGTGGCCGACGACCGCCGCGGCGGCGACCTCGAGAAGCGGCTCGCCGCGTTCGAGGGGTTGACGCTGGCGGGGGAGACCCTCAAGACCCGGCCCCGCGGTTACGACGCGGACCACCCGCGAATCGACCTGCTGCGGCACAAGGGTCTCTACGCCTGGCGCGCCTGGGAGCCGGACGACGTGCTGCACGAGCCCGGCACCCTGGATCGGGTGGCCCGCACCTGGCGGGAGCTGCAGCCGCTCACGGAGTGGCTCGCCGACCACGTGGGGCCGAGCGAGCTGCCGCGGCGGTAGGGCCGGTCAGCCGTTGCGCCGGCGCCGCCACCAGCGGGTGCGGGTGGGAGCGTCCACCACCGGTGCGGGCGACGGGGCGGACCGGGACGCCCGCCAGCTCCGGACGATCGCCTCGGGGTCGACCCGCCGGACCGGGATGGCCGGCCCGGACGGCGCGCGCACCCACTCGGCGATGCGCCGGTTCAGGTCGGACACCGCTGCGCGCACGGCCTCCTCGGTGGGGAGGTCACGCACTTCCTCGGGGAGCCGCTCGGCCTCCTTGCGCAGCTGAAGCGGGGTGGGCAGCAGCGCGTCGGACGGCACGCCCTCGCGCTCGACCCAGCTCTTGATCCACCAGTTCTCGTCGTACGGGGCGTCGATCCCGGGCAGCGGCTTGCCCTTGCCGGGCAGGTCGGCGAAGTCACCGCGCTCCTCGGCCTTGCGGATCTGCTCGTCGATCGTCGACTCGTAACGGGCCCAGTACCCCTCGTTCGCCATGTCGCCTCCCCCACCCGCGACGGTACCGGCCGCGCCCCGTCCGCTCGCACACCAACTCCGTCGCTCGCACAGCAACTGCAGTTCGTGTGCGGGCGACGGTGTTGGTGTGCGAGCTGGGTGGCGCCCCGAACCTCTGCGCCCCGCGTCACCCCTCGGCTCGCCGGCCGACCACCACGGTCGCGTCCAGGTCCGCGTCCTGCACCACCTGCGCCGCCAGGCCCGCGGCTGCCATCGCCGCGGCGGTGTGGGGGGCCTGTCGCTCGCTCGTCTCGATCAGCAGGTGGCCGTCGGGGGCGAGCCAGCGCGGAGCGGCGGCGGCTACCCGGCGCTGGATGTCGAGCCCGTCCGCGCCGCCGTCGAGGGCCACCCGGGGTTCGTGCAGGCGGGCCTCGGGCGGCATCAGCCCGACCGCGTCCGTCGGCACGTAGGGGGCGTTGGCCACGAGCACGCCCACCCGGCCGGCGAGCGTCGGCGGCAGCGGGGCGTCGAGGTCGCCCTCGTGGACCCACCCGCCGACGGCGCCGACGTTGCGGCGGGCGCAGCGCACCGCCGCCGGGTCGACGTCGGCGGCGTGCAGCTCGATGCCGGGTACGGCGGCCGCCACCGCGACGCCCACGGCGCCCGAGCCGCAGCACAGGTCGACCACGACGGCGCCGCTGCGGGCGCGTCGCGCGGCTTCCCTGGCGAGGAGCTCGGTGCGGCGGCGGGGGACGAAGACGCCGGGGTCGACGGCCACGCGCCGCCCGGCGAACTCGGCCCAGCCCAGTAGGTGTTCGAGGGGGAGGCCCGCGACGCGCCGCTCGACCATTTCGGCGAGCTCGGCGGAACTGCGGGCGGCGTCGACGAGCAGCCGGGCCTCGTCCTCGGCGAAGACGCAGCCAGCCGCCCTGAGCCGGGCGATGAGGTCGGCGACCGGGGCGGGAAGCGGGGTGGCGGTCACGGAATGCCTTCCAGGGGAGCCGGAGGGCGCTACTCCGCGTGCTGGGAGGAGAGCGCCCGTGGTCGTGGGTCGATCGGTCTCACCTCCCGGGTCGGTCGTTCGCGCCCACGATAGCGCCGTGGACGCGGGCGGGAGCGGCCCCGGCGGGCGCGGTACGGTCTCCCGATGCTCGCCCGCGCCTGGGGTATCGCGCGCTCGCTGGTCATCTACCACGGGCAGCCCGCCAAGCACCGCCGCGCGGTGCGCCTGTACGGCGAGTTCCTCGGCCCGGGCGACCTCGCGTTCGACGTCGGCGCCCACGTCGGCGGCCGGGTGCGCACCTGGCGGCGGCTGGGGGCGCGCGTGGTGGCCGTCGAGCCCCAGCCCGACTGCCTGCGCGTGCTGCGGCTGCTCTTCGGGCGGGACCGCGAGGTGACGATCGAGCCGCGGGCGGTCGGCGCACGGGCCGGGCGCGCGCGGCTCGGGGTGTCGACCGCGACGCCGACGGTGTCGTCGATGTCGCAGGACTGGCGGGAGTCGGTGGTCGCCGACCGCAGCTTCGCCCGCGTGCGGTGGGACCGATCGGTCGAGGTGGACGTCACCACGCTCGACGACCTGATCACGACGCACGGCCTGCCGGCGTTCTGCAAGATCGACGTCGAGGGTTTCGAGGCGGATGTGCTGGCCGGGCTCTCCCGGCCGCTCCCGGCGCTGTCGTTCGAGTACCTGCCGCCCACGCACGAGCGGTCCCTCGCCGTGCTGGAGCGGGTGCAGCAGCTCGGCGACTACCGGTACAACTACTCGCCCGTCGAGACCATGCGGTTCTCCTCCGACCGCTGGCTCGACGCCCCGGGCCTGGTCGCGCTCCTCGAGCGCGTCCGGCCCCTCGGGCGCTCCGGGGACGTCTACGCCCGGCTCGCTGCGAGGTCGTAGCAGCGGAGCCGGCGAACGTCGAACCTCCGGCACCCCTCCCCCATTCGGGGTATGGTTCTCTGCTCGCCCGAAATCTCGACGCCGAGTGGAGCAACCGGAGGATGGTGACGATCACGCCGGTGCGGGCCGGCTCGGTCAGCGTGCTGACCGTCAGCGGGGAGATCGACCTCACCTCGGGTCCGCGCCTGCGCGCGGCGCTCGACGAGGTCCTCGACGACCGCGATGCCAGGGCCCCGACGGGCATCGTGGTCGACCTGACGGCGGTGAGCTTCCTCGGCTCGGCGGGACTCGCCGTGCTGATCGACGCGCACGAGCACGCCACCCTGCGCGGGATCGCGCTGAAGATCGTGATCGACGGTGCGGGCTCGGCGGTGGCCCGCGCGTTCCAGACGGCCGCCATCCACGAGCACCTGGACCTGCACCACAGCCTCGGCGACGCGCTCTTCGACGAAGGCCGGCCGACCCCCTGACCGATCTGCAAGGCTTGCAGGTCGTCGCGCACCTCGTGTCCGCTCGCGCCACCCCTTGTCGGTCGATGCAACCCGTCGACGGGGCGCGTGGCAGGACAGAGGGTGCGTCGACGCCGGAGATCACTGCGAGCGCCGCGCCCCCACCCGGGCAGGCCGGAGGCACTGCCACAAGGCGCCGCCGGAGTCACCGGTTCGCGTGCAGCCGGGACGGCCCCGCTTCCGCGATGTCGATGTCCTTGCTCTCCGGCGCCGCCGCGAACGCGATGAGGGAGATCAGGCAGAGGGCGGCGATGTAGGCGGCGACGACCCACGGCGCTCCGTCCGCGGCGGCCACCAGCGCGGCCGCGATGAGCGGGGTGAACCCGGCCAGGGCGGCGCCGATCTCCCGGGAGGTGGCGAAGCCGCTGTAGCGCACGCGGGCGCCGAAGAGCTCCGCGTAGAACGCCGGCTGCACCGCGATCACGGGGGCCCACCCGAGCGCGGTGGCGACCACGAGCGCGATCACGACCAGCACCGGTTGCTCGGTCTGCAGGAGCAGGAAGAACGGGAAGATGAACACCGCGGTGAACACCATGGAGAACAGGTTGAGCGGCTTGCGGCCGATGCGGTCGGACAACGCCCCGTACACCGGCTGCAGCGCGATCACGACCAGCCCGAAGATGATGACGCCGGTCAGCACGGTGCCGCGGGAGATGCCGAGGGTGCTGGTGGCGTAGGAGACGGTGAACGTGGCGTAGAGGTAGGCGCACGCCGTGTCGCCGATGTGCGCGCCGACGCCGATCAGCAGGTTGCGCGGGTAGGTGCGCAGCGTCTCCAGGACGGGCAGCTTGATCACCTGCTGCTCGGCGGCCATCGCGCGGAACACCGGCGACTCCTCCACGCGCAGCCGCACGTAGAGCGCCACGGCGATCATCAGGAAGCTCACCAGGAACGGCACCCGCCAGCCCCACGCGACCAGCTGCTCCTCCGGCAGCAGCCCGACCAGCAGGAACGACACGGTGGCCAGCACCAGCCCGACCTGCACCCCGAGCTGGGCGAACGAGCAGTAGTAGCCGCGCCGGTGCGCCGGCGCGTGCTCGGCGAGCAGGGTGGAGGCGCCGCCGAACTCGGCCCCGGCGCCCAGCCCCTGCAGCACGCGCAGCAGCACGAGCAGGACCGGAGCCCAGACGCCGATCGTGTCGTAGGTCGGCAGCAGCCCGATGACGCCGGTCGACAGGCCCATGACGAGCGTGGTCAGGATGAGCGTGGCGCGGCGCCCGATGCGGTCGCCGATGTGACCGAAGAGGATCCCGCCGAGCGGCCGGAACACGAACCCGACGCCGAACGTGGCGAACGCGGTGATGGTGCCGATGGTCGGGTCGGACTGCGGGAAGAACAGCACGCCCCACACGAGCGCCGCGGCCGTGCCGTAGATGAAGAAGTCGTACCACTCCAGCGCCGTGCCGACGAGCGCGCCGAAGACGACTCGCCGCAGCTCACGCGGCTCGGTCGTCCCGCCGGATCCCCCTGCCTGGCCGGTGGAACGAGTGGTCATGCCGGCTCCCTCCGGTGCTCGCCGATGAGCTCCAGTTCCGCGTGGCGGAACCACATTTCCGTGCCGAACCGGACGATACGCCCGGTCGGGTGAGTCCGCGAGCCGAGTCCTCACATGCAGTGGTTGACACGGCTTCGCGGCCGCACCTAGGGTCTGTAACGCGTTTCTGAAAAGCGTTACACCCACGGCGACGAAGCCACGGGAGGTCGGATTGCCGCCACGTACGCCCGCAACGCACCTGACATCCGTGCCGGGGACGGTCCCGGCGCCCGGCCCCGAGAGCGCAGGCGACGCGTCCCCGCACGGCTCCAAGGTCCGCGTCGAGAACGTCGCGGTCCGCCTGGGCGGCAACCAGATCCTCGACGGCATCTCGCTCGAGGTCGCCCCGCACGAGTTCGTCTGCATCATCGGCACCTCGGGGGGCGGGAAGACCACGCTCCTGCGCAGCGTCGCCGGGCTACTGCCGCTGTCGGGCGGGTCGGTCCACCTCGACGGCGAGCCGGTGGTGGCGCCGACCCCGCGCATCGCGATGGTCTTCCAGCACTTCGGGCTCTTCCCGTGGAAGACGGTGCGCACGAACGTCGAGTACGGCCTGCGCGTCCAGGGCCGCGTCGCCGACGACACGGGCGAGCGGGTCGACCGCCTGCTGCGGATCATGAACCTCGCCCACTGCGCGGACCACTACCCGCACCAGCTCTCCGGCGGGATGAAGCAGCGCGTCGGGATCGCCCGCGCGCTCGCCGTCGAGCCCGAGCTGCTCCTGCTCGACGAGCCCTTCAGCGCGGTCGACGCGATCACGCGCGAGCTCCTGCAGAACGAGGTGCTCGAGCTCTGGGAGCGCAGCGCCGACACGACCGGGATGTTGATCACCCACGACATCGACGAGGCGATCCTCATGGCCGACCGCGTGGTCGTCATCGCGGGCCCGCCCGGGCGGATCGCGCTGGAGGTGCCGGTGGACATCCCGCGCCCGCGCAGCGCCCGCTCCGTGCGGACCCACCCCGGCTACCCGCAGCTGCGCGACACCCTGTGGAACGCGCTGCAGACCGGGGAGACGCCGTGAGCGCCCCCGCCGCTGCGACGCCTGCGCCGGCCGCCCCGGCCAGGAGGCCGGTCCGGACGCGGCGTGGCCTGTCACCGGCCATGCGGTGGACACTGCGCCTGTCCTCGGTGCTCCTCATCGCCATCGCGTGGGAGCTGTACGGCCGTGCGATCAACCCCGTGCTGCTGTCCTCGCCCAGCAGGATCATCGCC
Organism: Pseudonocardia adelaidensis; assembly: GCF_039543345.1. Lineage (NCBI taxonomy): Bacteria > Bacillati > Actinomycetota > Actinomycetes > Pseudonocardiales > Pseudonocardiaceae > Pseudonocardia > Pseudonocardia adelaidensis. The sequence goes on from NZ_BAABJO010000008.1 coordinate 184,153, forward strand.
GCGACCTTCGAGATGATCGCCGACGGCAGCCTCTCGAAGGCGTTCGCCGAGAGCATGGTCGTGCTGTGCGTCGGCTCGCTGATCGGGATCGCGGCCGGCCTGGCGTTCGGGTTGGCGGCCGGCCGCAGCCAGGCGCTCAGTGCGTTCATCGAGTTGCCGCTGAACGCCCTCTACGCCACCCCGACGGTGGCCCTGATCCCGGTGATCGTCGTCTGGTTCGGGTTCGGGCCCACGGCGAAGACGGTCGTCGTGATGCTGTTCGTGCTGTTTCCGGTGCTGATCAACACCATGCGCGGGGTCAAGGAGGTGGATCGCGACCTCGTCGAGGTGGCCCAGTCCTTCTGCTCCAAAGAGAGCAGGATGTGGATCGACCTGATCTTGCCTTCGGCGCTGCCGTATGTTGTCACCGGCTTGCGGCTGGCCATCGGACGCGCGTTGATCGGTGTGATCGTCGCGGAGTTCTTCACGGCTTTCGCGGGCCTCGGCAATCTGATCGTCACCAACGCCAACAGCTTCCGCACCGACCGCACCTTTGTCCCGATCCTGCTGATCGCGCTGCTCGGCATCACGCTGACGGCGCTGCTCGAATGGGCCGAGCGCAGAGTCGTGCGGTGGGCAGCAAAGGACTGATCCATGAGACGACTCCGCTCCCTACTCGCCGCCGTCGCCGTCACCGGCCTGCTCGCCGGATGCGGCGCTTTCGGGGACTCGCCGACGGCCGACCAGGAACCGCGCGCCGAGGGACAGGCGATCCGGGTGGGCCTCCCGACGGGCGTCACCAGCTTCGCCAACGCCGACATCGCCGTCGCGACCGAGAAGGGCTTCCTCTCCGAGGTCGGCCTCACCGTCGAGACGCAGAACCTGCGCTCCGGCGTCTCCGTGGTGCAGGGCGTGGTCGGCGGTGCACTGGAGATCGGGGGCGCCAGCATCGAGCCCGTCGTGAACGCCGCGGCCGGCGGTGGCGACGTCGTGATCATCGGCGCCTACACCGACAAGCTGACGGTCTCGTCGGTCGCCCCCGCGTCCGTGCAGACCCCGGCCGACCTGCGCGGCCGCCAGGTGGGTGTGCAGGAGGTGGGCGCGTTCCGCGAGGTGATGACCCGCCTCGTGCTGCAGTCCGCCGGGCTCACCCCGAACGACGTGCAGTACATCCCGGTCGACGCGCAGTCCTACAACGCCGCCCTGGTCGACGGCCGGATCCAGAACGCGATCCTGCAGACCGAGCAGGCCGTTGCGGTCCAGCGCGACCACCCGGACATGCACGTGATCGCCGAGATGGCCGACATCGTCCCCGACTACCACTACGGCACCTACTTCGTGTCGCGCGCGTGGCTCGACGCCAACCGCGACACCGCTGTCAAGTTCATGACGGCGCTGACCCGGGCCCACCGGTTCATGTACGAGAACAAGGACGAGACCGTCAAGATCGTCGCCAAGGCCACCGAGTTCGACGAGCAGGTGATCTCGGAGGCCTACGACCGGCTGCTGGGCCAGCAGGGTGTCTTCCCGGTGAACACCGGGCTCGACAAGGCCCGCATCAAGGCGACGATGCGGCGGATGGGTGAGCTCGGGATCCTCGAGAACCAGCCGCCCGCCTACGAGCAGCTCGTCGATGCCGGACCGGTCATCGACGCCGTCGACTCGCTGGGCGTGCAGACCGGAGACGCGCGTTGGCGCTAGCTCCCTGAACCCCGAATAGAAGGAAGGCACGGTTCATGACCGACAAGGTTGGCGAGAAGGACTACGTCGACGCCGACGCCGACATCGACCGCAAGCACAACATCCTCGCGCTGTCCTACGCGGAGGTGCAGGAGCGGCTCGGTGAGGGCAGCGACCAGGACGTGGTGCTCGTGCCGTTGGGCAGCACCGAGAAGCACGGTGCCCACATCCCGCTGGGCACCGACAGCTACGTGACGATGGAGGTCGTCGAGCGGGCCGCCAAGGCCGCCGACGTCCTCTACTCGCCACTGGTGCCCTTCGGCTACTCGCCGCACCACATGGGCCGTCACCTGGAGGGTGCGGGCACGATCACGCTGCGGGCCGAGACATACCGGCGGCTGATGAGCGACGTCGCGCGCAGCCTCATCTACCACGGGTTCCGGAAGATCGTCTTCGTGTCGCACCACGGTTCGAACACGAAGCCGATCGACGAGGTGATGCGCCAGCTGCGCTACGACACCGGCGCGTTCATCGCCTACTACAAGACCCCGACCGAGCGGGACGCGTCGGTGGTGCAGGACCTGTTCGACAACCCGCCGGAGGAGACCCCGGGCTGGCACTCCAGCGAGCTCGAGACCTCGGCGCTGATGGCCACCGCCGACGGGCTGGTGCACATGGAGCGGGCCGTCCAGGACCGGGCGCACGCGCCGGCCTACATGACCGACAAGTTCTCCAAGATCGACGGCACGGCCACCGTGAAGTTCCAGGGGTCGGAGAACATCTGGGTGCCGATGGAGCACCACGAGTACAGCGACACCGCCACCATCGGCAACCCCTTCCGCTCCACCAAGGAGAAGGGGCTCCAGATGCTCGACCGGATGTCGGCGCACCTGGCCGACTTCGTCACCGAGGTCCGGCAGTTCAAGGTGGAGATCACCAACAGCGACTACCCGTCGCGCGCCTGAGGGGCGGGGGAATGTCCGAACCGGACCAGGTGGTCCTCCAGCTGTTGCGGGAGGAGCTGGTCACCTGGTCCCGGCGCGGCTACGAGCGGGGGCTGGTGGCCGGCGTCAGCGGGAACAACAGCCTGCGGGTGCCGGGCACGGACCTCATCCTCATCAAGGCGACGGGCCGCTGCCAGGGGGACATGGACCTCAGCGACACGGTCCTGATGACCCTCGACGGCGAGGTCCTCGACCCGGGCCGGCGCCCGTCCAAGGAGTGGCGCTGGCACGCCGCGCTCTACAGGGCGCGGCCGGACACCGGCGCGGTGGTGCACCTGCACCCGCCGCACGTCGTCGCGTTCGCCGTGGCGGACGAGCCGCTCCCGCTCGTCCACACGGCGGCGCGGGGCCACCTGCAGAAGATCGGGTACGTGGAGCTGCTGCCGGCCGGGTCCCCCGAGCTGGCGGAGGCGGTGGCGCGGGTGTACGCCGACCCGGACGTCCGGGCCGTCGTCCTGCGCGAGCACGGGTCGATCACGATCGGCCCGGACCTGCGCACCGCGTACTTCCGCACGGAGTACCTGGAGGACTGCGCGAAGGTGGCGTCGCTCGCGGCCGCGATCCGGGGCACGGCGCCTGCGAAGATCCCGCTCGCCGACGACACCGACCCCATGGCGGAGGTCCGCTGATGGAGCCGTTCGTCGCGGTGCTCGCCACCTTGGACACCAAGGAGGGCGAGGCGCAGTACCTCCGCGACGTGCTGGCCGAGCTCGGGCACCCCACCCGGATCGTCGACGTCGGGCTGCGGGCCACCGAGCTCGCCGACCCGGAGCGCGACGTGCCCGCCGACGTGGTGGCGCACGCCGCCGGGGCGTCGCTCGCGGACCTCCGCGAGCACACCCGGCGGGACCGGGCGATGGCAGAGATGGCCGCAGGCGCGGGACTCCTGCTGCGCGTCTGGCACGGCGCCGGGCAGCTCAGCGGGGTGCTCGCCGTCGGCGGCAACCAGGGCACGGAGGTGGCGGCCGCGGCGATGCGGCCGCTGCCGTACGGCGTGCCCAAGGTGATCGTGTCCACGGTCGCCTCCGGAAACGTCCGCGGCTACGTCGGTGACAGTGACGTCACGATGATGTTCTCGGTCGCGGACCTGCTCGGCGGCCCCAACGCGGTCACCGCCCCCGTTCTGCGCGGGGCGGCGGCCGCGGTCGCCGGGATGGTCGCGGCGGGCAGGCCGGCACCACCCCCCGGTGCCCGCCCGCTCGTCGCGGCCACGGCGTTCGGCAACACCCACGCCGCGGTCACGGCCGCGATCGACCGGCTGCGGGCCGACGGCGTCGAGACGGTGGCGTTCCACGCATCGGGTGCCTGCGGGTCGGCCATGGAGCGGCTGGTCGCCGAGGGCGCGTTCGCCGGCGTGCTCGACCTCACCACGCACGAGCTGCTGGGCGAGATCGAGCCCGCCGACATCTACACCCCGGTCCGGCCCGGGCGCCTCACCGCGGCGGGCGAGCGGGGCATCCCGCAGGTACTGGCGCCCGGCGGGTGCGAGTACTTCTGCTTCGGCGCCGAGGAGACGATCCCGCCGCACCTGCGGGACCGGCCGGTGCACCACCACAACTCGCACAACACGAACGTCCGGGCGGGGGCCGCCGAGCTGGACCGGCTCGGCGCCCTGTTCGCCCTGCGCGCGAACGCCGCCACCGGGCCCACCACCGTCCTGGTCCCGCTGCTGGGCTGGTCCCAGATCGGCTCGCCCGGCGGCATCCTGCATGATCCCGAGGCGAACGCGGCGTTCGTCGCCCGGCTGCGGGGTGATCTCGCCCCGCACGTCGAGTACCGCGAGCTGGACCTGTCGATCAACGACCCGCGGTTCGCGGTGGCGGCGGCGGAGGCCCTGCTGCGGCACCTGTCCGCCCGCGTGAGCGCAGCAGTGACTTGATCGACTTGATCAGAGCGACCCGAGGAGTGACATGACCGCCGACGTCGATGCGGCCCCCACCGCCACTCGCCCCATTCCGGACACGATGCGTGCCGCCGTGCTCTACGGCCCCGGCGACATCCGGGTCGTCGACCGCCCGGTGCCGCAGCCCGGTCCGTACCAGGTGCTCGTCCAGGTCGCGATGTGCGGTGCCTGCGGCACCGACCTGAAGATCTTCGACGGCCACTTCCCGCAGACGCCGCCGTTCGGCGAGTTCACCCCCGGTCACGAGTGGGCGGGAACCGTGGTGGCGCTCGGTGAGTCCGTCGACGAGTTCGCGGTCGGCGACCGCGTCGCCATCGAGGTGCACTCCGGCTGCGGGCGCTGCGACAACTGCATCATCGGCAAGTACACCGCCTGCCTGAACTACGCCAAGCCGGGCAAGGGGCAGCGGGCCAGCGGCATCACCGTGGACGGCGGGTTCGCCCAGTACGCCGTGCACGACGTCAAGGCGCTCTACAAGATGCCCGACAACATCTCGTTCGCCGACGCCGTCCTCGTCACCACGGCGGGCACCGGCCTCTACGGCATCGACGTGGCCGGGGGGTACATGGCGGGCCAGGACGTCGTGGTCGTCGGGCCCGGGCCGATCGGGCTCATGACCGTGCAGCTGTGCCGGCAGCTCGCCGCTCGCAGCGTCACGCTGGTCGGCACCCGGGACTCGCGCCTCGAGCTCGGGCGGCGGCTGGGCGCCACCGAGATCGTCAACGCGCGGGAGACCGACCCGGTGGCGCGCGTGCGCGAGCTGACCGGCGGCGACGGAGCGGACTGGGTGATCGAGACCTCCGGCGGGCCGGGCGTGCCCGACCAGTGCATCGCGATGACCAAGCGCGCCGGGAAGATCGTGTTCGTGGCGTTCTACCCCGGCCCGGTCACCCTCGACCTGTCCGCGGCCGTGCGCAGCGACATCTCGATGTTCACCTCGCGTGGCGAGGGCGGCAACAACGTGAAGCGCGCGATGGCGATGGCCGCGGGCGGCGGGCTGCGCGGCGAGGAGCTGGTCAGCCACCGCTTCCCGCTCGAGGACATCGCCGAGGCGTTCCGCGTGGTGCGCGAGCGCGACGGTGACCCGATGAAGGTCGTCCTCGTTCCCTGAGTGGGCGACCGTAGGGAGTGCGTGGGATGCCGAGGAGCAAGGGCGCGGTCAGCATCAGGGACGTGGCCGCCGCGGCGGGCGTGTCCGTCGCCACGGTGTCGCGCGTGCTCAGCCCGGCCACGGCCGACGTGCCGATGCGCAAGGAGACGCGGGACAAGGTCGAGCGCGCCATCGACGAGCTCGGCTACCGCCCCAACGACCTCGCGCGCGCCCTGCTCCAGCACCGCACGGCCGCGATCGGGCTGGTGGTCCCGGACATCTCCAACCCCTACTACCCGCCGCTGGTGCGCGGGGTGGAGGACGTGGCGTCGAGCCACGGGTACCGGGTGGTGCTCTGCAACACCGACCGGGACCCCGCCAAGATCACCGGATACCTCGACACCCTGATCAAGACCCGCGTCGACGGCATCGTGGTGGCCGGCGGCGGGTGGGCCGACGTGCCCGAGCGCACCGCGGTGCTCGGCAGGTACCGCACCGGGCTGGTGGCTGTTGGCCGCCACCTCACGGCACACCCGTCGGTGCGCATCGACAACGTGGCGGCGAGCCGCGCCGCGGCCGAGCACCTGATCGGCCTCGGGCACCGCCGGATCACGTTCGTCGGTGGCCCCGCGACGTCCACCACGGTGCAGGACCGCGCACAGGGGTTCCGGGACGCGCTGAAGGCCTCCGGGCTGGACAGGCTGGCGCCCGCTGTCCGGTACGGCGACTTCACCGAGGAGAGCGGCTACGCGCTGGCGCGGGAGATCCTCCGGCCGAGCCGTCCGCCCACCGCCTTGCTGTGCGCGAACGACCGCGTCGCGCTCGGCGCCTACGCCGCGGCCGCCGACACCGCGCGCCGGATCCCGGACGACGTCTCGATCGTCGGCTTCGACGACACCCCCATCGCCCGGTACGTCCGGCCCACCCTCACCACGGTGGCGATCCCGACCTACGAGATGGGGAGCGCGGCCATGCGGTTGCTGCTGGCGCAGTTCGGGGGGGACGGCGGGCCGGCGCTCGAGACCATGCCGACCCGGCTGGTGGTGCGGGGCAGCGCCGCGGCGCCCCCCGGCGGGGGACCGGACGCCTGATCCGACGCCTGATCCAGTGCCGGAGCACCGGTACGACCGCAGGCGGTCAGGTACGGGACCGCATCGCGATCCGGACGCCGCAGCGGGTCAGCAGCCGTTGGATCAGGAACTCGCCGCCGAGGCCCGCGACCACCGCGACGATCGCGGCGACCACGCCTCCACCCAGCGCTGCGTAGACCGCGAAGCCGATGGTCAGTGCGAGCAACCAGCTGACCGTCTCGATCGCATTGCGGGCGCCCGTGCCCAACAGGGCGCTCGTGCTCGTGATCACCTCGGGTGCCGGTGCGAGCCGCCCGGGATCGGTGATCTGCTGCTCGACGAACTCCAGGCCGCAGTCCGCCGCGAAGCCGCGCATCCGGCGCCGGGCGCGCAGCGGGCGCATCCGCAGCAGCACGTTGCCGTCGCGGTCGAGTGCGGCGATGCCCCACTCCACCTCGACGCTGGACGACCGTTCCCAGCTACGGCCCGCGGAGAAGCCCACCTGGGCGAGCGCTTCCGGCTGTGAGGAACCGGGGGGACGCCGACCCATGCCGGCCACCCGCCACCACGTGCGTATGCCCCTCCCGTGCTCCTCGCTGGTTTCGGAACTCGTGTGCCGGTACGGAGCCAGGGCCGTGACGGCCCCGTCGCCCGTGAGCGGCAGCCGGGTCACGTTGCCGTCCCGGTCCAGCACCGCCAGATGATCATCGTCGACGAACAGCGGCAGCCCATGTTCTCGCACCGTTCCGTATCCCCCCGGCCTGCTCCAGCGCGCAGCAGCGCTCCGGCGACGATTCTGGCGCACGATCATGACCCCCGGGTACGTCGCCGACGTGCGGGTTCAACGTCGGCACAACACCGGCCGACCGCTGCCCCAGCCGCGAGGGCTCCGGCACCGGGCCTTCGGTGGGCAGGGCCGCCGGGGCCACCCCGGCCCGGCGGGGCGGGCGGCCCAGAACGGCTGGCCCAGCGGGTACGGCGCGACGTCCCCCAGGTACCCGAGGCCGACGATCACGATCCGCATGCTCCCTCGCGGTGTGATCCTGCCTCCTCCCGGCGATGGGAGGGGGCCGGAACGTGCCATCGAGGCGTTGGACCGGACGATCGAGCGACGCCCGTCTGCGTACTGTCGCGGATATGCTGACCGGCGTGAAGGCGCGCTCGCTCGTGTTCGACCTGTTCGGCGACTACCTGCGCTACCGCGGTGGTGAGGTCCGGCTGCGGGCGCTCGGGGCGCTCATGGCCTGCTTCGACGTGCCGGAGCCCACGGTGCGGGTGGTGGCCGCGCGGCTGCGCAAGGAGGGGTGGCTGGAGAGCCGCCGCGACGGGCGCGAGACCGTCTACGTGCTCACCGACACCGCATGGCGGCTGCTCGACGAGGGCCGCTCCCGGATCTTCGACCGCGCCACCTGGCCGTGGGACGGGCAGTGGCACACGGTGATCTACCAGGTGCCCGAGGCCGAGCGGGCGCTGCGGGAGGGGCTGCGCAAACAACTGGCCTGGCTGGGCTTCGGACCGCTCGCGCCGTCGGTGTGGATCAGCCCGCACGACCGGACCGGCGAGGTGCGCACGCATCTGGCCGAGCACACCTCGGTGCGGCTCGACGTCCTGCGGTCCCGGTCGGAGGGGCCGGCGGCCGACCGGGACATGGCGAGCCGCGCGTGGGACCTCGCCGGGCTCGACCGCGACTACGCCGTGCTGCTGGAGCAGTACCGGCCCCGGCTGGCCGAGTACCGCCGCGGGCTCCCGGGGCGCGACGCGCTCGTGGCGCGGATGCACCTCGTGCAGGATTACCGGCGCTTCCCGTTCCGCGACCCCGACCTGCCGCCGGAACTGCTGCCCGAGGGCTGGTCGGGCCGGGCGGCCCACGAGGTGTTCCTCGAGGCCCACGGCCTGCTGCGCGCGCCGGCCGAGGCGTTCGTCGACGGGGTGCTCGGGGAGCTCGCGCAGGCCTCCTGATCTAGTGCGTTACACAATCTGTACGGCCGTTCGGAGACCGTTGTAGAGTTCCCGTCCGTGCCCCGGACAACGGAGGTCTGATGCGCGTCGCCGTCGCGGGCGGGGGACCGGGCGGGCTGTTCCTGGCCGCGATGCTCCGGAAGCTGGATCCGTCCGTCCACGTCACGGTGTTCGAGCGCAACCGCGCCGACGACACGTTCGGGTTCGGCGTGGTGTTCTCCGACCGCGCCCTCGCCGGGATCGTCGCGGCCGACCCGGTGCTGCGGGAGGCCCTGGAGCAGCACGGCCGGCACTGGGACGCCATCGAGGTGCGGCTCAAGGGGGAGCGGATCCGCTGCGGCGGCAACGGCATGGCCGCGATCGTGCGGCGCACCCTGCTCGGGCTGCTGCAGGAGCGGGCCCGCGGGCTGGGGGCCGACCTGCGGTTCTCCACCGAGGTCGCGCTCGCCGACCTCGACGGGTACGACCTCGTCGTCGCCGCCGACGGCACCGGCTCCCAGATCCGCACCGCGCTGGAACCCGCGTTCGGCTCCACCGTCGACACCGCCAGCGCCAGGTTCATCTGGTTCGGCACCGACTACCTCTTCGACGGGCTCACGTTCGTCCACGAGCGCGGCCCCCACGGCGTGTTCGCCGTGCACGGCTATCCGATCGGCCCCGACGTGTCGACGTTCATCGTGGAGACCGACGAGGAGTCCTGGCGCGCCGCGGGGCTCGACGAGTTCGACGTGTCCCAGCCGCCCGGGCCGAGCGACGAGAAGACCCGCGCGTACCTGGAGGAGGTGTTCGCCGAGCAGATCGAGGGCCACGAGCTGCTGGTGAACAACTCCCGGTGGGGCAACTTCCGCACCCGCCGCACGGCCCGCTGGACCACGCTCGACCCGCGCCCGGTGGCCCTGCTCGGCGACGCCGCGCACACCGCGCACTTCTCCGTGGGGTCGGGCACCAAGATGGCGATGGAGGACGCGGTCGCGCTCGCGCGGGCCGTCGCCGCGCACCCCGGCGACCTGCCGTCCGCGCTCGCCGCGTACGAGGCTGCGGCCCGGCCGTCCGTCGACGCGATCCAGGGCTCCGCGCGCCCGTCGCTGTCCTGGTGGGAGCACTTCGGGCGCTACCACGACGCGTTCGAGCCGTGGCAGTTCGCCTACCACTTCCTCTCCCGCAGCATCACCGACGCCCGCCTCGCCCGCCGCGACGCAGCGTTCGTCGACCGCACCCACCGGGCCTGGGTGGAGCGGCACGGGGCGGAGCCGCTGGACAGTCCGCTGACCGCGGGCGGCATCACGTTCCCCGGCCGGGTGCTGAGCGAGGTCCCGGCGGCCGCCGCGCGGGTGGCGGCCCCGGCCGACGAGTCCGGCCTGCCGGCGGCCATGGCCCGGGTCCGGGCGGCCGTGGCCGGCGGAGCGGAGCTGGTGGCCGTGCACGGAGGTGCGCCGTTCACCCGCACCCTGCTCTGCGAGGAGATCCGCATGGCGGGCCGGGCGGCGATCCTGGTGGACGGGGACGCGGACGCGCTGACGATGGTCCTCTCGGGCCGCGCCGACGTGGTGGTGGTCCCCGGGTGAGCGCGTCGTGGATGCCAGCAAGGTGGCCTTACCGGCACAGGACGGCGGTATGGCCACCTCGCCGGCGTTCCGACCGGGCGCGATACGGAGGTCCGTGATGGTCGGTCGAATGGTCGGTCAGGGTGTCGTTCCGTGGCCGGATGAGTTCGCGCGGCGGTACGTCGCGGCGGGCCACTGGCAGGGCAGGGCGCTCGGTGAGCTGCTGCGCGAGGCGGCCGAGCGCGCCCCCGGCGCCGTCGCGCTCGTCGACGGCGACCTGCGCCTCACCCACGCCGAGCTGGCCGGGCGCGCCGACGCGATGGCCGCCCGCCTCGTCGGCCTGGGCCTCGCGGCCGGCGACCGGATCGTGGTGCAGCTGCCCAACACCTGGGAGTTCGTCGTCCTCACGCTGGCCTGCCTGCGCGCGGGGATCGTGCCGATCATGGCCCTGCCCGCGCACCGCCGCACGGAACTGGCGCACCTCGCCGCGCACGCGGAGGCGGCCGCGATCGCGGTGCCGGACCGCCTCCGCGACTTCGACCACCAGTCGCTCGCCGCGCAGCTCGCCGCCGGGTTGCCGTCGCTGCGCCACGTGCTCGTCGCGGGCGACGAGGTCGCCGACGGTCACCACGACCTGCGGGGGCTGGGCGCGCCCGGGCCTGCGTGGGCGGGCCGGTACCCGGACAGCCGCGACGTCGCGGTGTTCCTGCTGTCCGGCGGCACCACCGGCCTGCCGAAGCTGATCGCGCGCACCCACGACGACTACGCCTACAACGCGCTGGCCAGCGCGGACGTGTGCGGCCTCGGCGCCGACACCGTCTACCTGGTGAGCCTGCCTGCGGGCCACAACTTCCCGCTGGCCTGCCCCGGCATCCTCGGCACGCTGCTGTCCGGCGGCCGGGTCGTGATGCTGCCCTCGCCCGAGCCCGCGCGGGCGTTCGCGACGATCGCCGCGGAGGGCGTCACCCACACCGCGGTGGTGCCCGCGGTGGCCGGGCGCTGGTTGGAGCACGCCGCCGAGCACGGCTCGCTCCCGTCACTGCGGGTGCTGCAGGTGGGTGGCGCCCGGCTCGCCGACGAGCTGGCCCGCCGCGTGCGCCCGGTGCTCGGTGCCACCCTGCAGCAGGTGTTCGGCATGGCCGAGGGCCTGCTCAACTACACCCGGCTCGACGACCCCGAGGAGATCATCTGCACCACGCAGGGCCGGCCGCTCAGCCCGGACGACGAGGTGCGGCTGGTCGACGAGCTCGACGAGGACGTGCCCGACGGCGAGCCGGGGTCGCTGCTCACCCGCGGGCCGTACACCCCGCGCGGCTACTACCGGGCCGAGGAGCAGAACGCCCGCGCGTTCACCGCCGACGGGTGGTACCGCTCCGGCGACATCTGCCGCCGCACCCCGGAGGGCAACCTCGTCGTCGAGGGCCGGGACAAGGACATGATCAACCGCGGTGGCGAGAAGATCTCGGCCGAGGAGGTGGAGAACCTCGTCTACCAGCTGCCGGCCGTCAGCCAGGTCGCCGCGGTCGCGATGCCGGACGCGGTGCTGGGTGAGCGGGTGTGCGTGTACGTCGTCCCGCGGCCCGGTGCCACCGTCACGCTCGACGAGGTGCGGGACGCGATGGACGCAGCGGGCGTCGCGAGGTTCAAGCTCCCCGAACACCTGGTGCTGGTGGAGGAGTTGCCCACCACGAAGGTCGGGAAGATCGACAAGAAGGCGTTGCGGGTGGACGTGGCAGCGCGCAGCCAGATCCGGAGCGAGGTGACGAACGGCACGTTCGTTCAATAGGTGGGGCCGGGGGTGCCGCTCTTGCGTGGGCGGCCGCCGCAGAGGCGCAGCGAGCTCTCCAGGAGCACGGCCATGGCCTCGCCGGTGGTGAGGCGGCCGGCGGCGACGTGTTCGGCGGCGGTGTGGCCCAGTTCGAGGATGGCGGCGGCCAGCCAGCCGGCGGAGAGCGTGCGGTCGAAGTCGCCGGAGTTCTGACCTCGCCGGATGAGCCGCTCGAGCAGATCGGTGACGGCGAGGTGCGGGTCGCTCCCGTCCAGCCGTGGGGCCCGGTTGAGGGCGGGGTCGAGCAGCAGGGGGTAGCGGCCGAGGAGCTGCCAGCTGATGTCGAGGAACCGGCTCAGCGCGTCGGCGGGCGGCGCGGCGTCGAGGCAGGCGGCATCGACGGCGGCGAGGCCCTCGGCCCTCGCGGCATCGACGAGGGCGGCGACCAAGGCGTCGCGCGAGGGGAAGTGGGCGTAGACGGTCTGGCGGCTCACGCCGGCCGCGGTGGCGATGTCCTCCACGCTGGCGTCGGGTCGCTCGCCGAGCAGCGTGCGCGCCGCGTCGAGGATCGCGTCGATGCTGCGCCGGGCGTCGGATCGCCTGCGACGGGTCGGCGGAGCGTCGTCGCGCGTGCCAGTCATCGAGGGGAAGATACCCCGGTTCTAACTTTGACAGACTGTAAGAGTTCGGATCACACTGACAGCATGCCGGAGAACAGAGTGCTCAGCAGGCCGAGGTACGGGGTCGACGCGCCACCGGTCCCCGCGGTGCTCGGCGCCGCCGGGGTGGCCTGCTCCCTGGCCGCCGTCCGGTGGCGGCGGGGGCGGATCGCGACGGCGATCGCGGGGGCGGCGCTCCTGGCCAACGCCGGCGTGTACCTGCACACCACGGTGCGCGGCAAGCTGCGGGTCTGGGAGCGCGAACTGGACCGGGCCGGGCTGAAGGGGGACGAGCGGCTGCTGGATCTCGGCTGCGGTCGCGGTGCCGTGCTCATCGCGGCGGCCGGCCGGCTGCCGGCGGGACGCGCGGTCGGCGTGGACCTGTGGACCAAGGACCAGAGCGGCAACGGTCCCGCGGCCACGCTCGCGAACGCCGCCGCGGCCGGGGTCGCCGATCGGGTGGAGGTCCGCACCGCGGACATGACGGCCCTGCCGTTCGCGGACGGCTCGTTCGACGTCGTGACGAGCGCCCTGGCGATCCACAACATCCCGTCGCCCGAGGCGCGCCACCGCGCGGTCGACGAGGCCATGCGGGTGCTGCGCCCGGGCGGGCAGCTGCTCGTCGCCGACATCGGGGCCATGGCCAGGACGTATGCCGCGCACATCGGCCGGGGCACCCTGCGCCCGCTCGGCCCGGAGTACTGGTACGGCGGCCCGTGGTTCGGCGTCACGTTGCTGCACGCGGTGAAGTAGCCCGCGGGCACCGGCAGCACCGACGGCGGCGAGTTCGCCGGCGTGTCGAGTTCGGCAGCGCGCCGATCGTCTCGTTGAGGGCAGACAGCCCAGCTGCGGAGGAGGCGGAGGCGCCGTGCCGGACGAGGACGAGAAGCGAGCATTGCACCGGGCCCTGGTGGATCGCGTGCTGAACGGGGAGGGCAGGGCATCCGCGGAGCAGCGGGCGCATGCGTTCGAGGGCGTCGGCCTCGCCCCGCCGTTGGACGCGCTGATCGACAAGGTCGCCGAGAGGCCCGCGCAGGTCAGCGAGGCGGACCTGGCCGCGGCGAAGGCGTCGGGCTGCACCGAGGACCAGCTCTTCGAGCTGGTGGTGTGCGCCGCGGTCGGCCGGTCCGCCCGGTTGTACGACGCCGGGCTGGCGGCACTGGCCGAGGCGGCGGGCGAGGGGAGGCCGGGTCGTGCGTCTTGACGTCCTCGACCGCGGCTACGGCCTCGGGACCAAGCTGCTGTTCGTGCTCATCCGGCTGTTCTCCGGGCACCCGGTACCGGACGCCGCCAAGGTGACCTTCTACCGGCCCGACTTCTACGGTGCCCGGGCCAAGGAGTTCACCCACGCGGCGATGCGCGGGCCGTCCGACTGGTCGGTGGGCGACCGCGAGCTGATGGCGGCGTACGTGTCGGCGGTGAACGAGTCGGCCTTCTGCATCCGTGCGCACACCGCGACGGCGAGCCGGGCGTACCAGGACGCGCCACGGGTCGCGGCGGTGCTGGCCGACCTGGAGTCGGCACCCGTCGCCGAGCCGCTGCGGGCGACGCTGCGGATGCTCGGCACGCTGACCCGAGAGGGGACCGTCGGCGCCGAGGACATGCGCGAGGTGCTGGCCGCGGGTGTCTCGCCCCAACAGGTCCGGGACGCGCTGGCCGTCTGCGCCGCCTTCACCGTCACCAACCGGCTCGCCGACGCCTTCGGGTTCGAGCTGCTCAGCCCCGAGGGCTTCGAGGCGGGCGCCAGGTACCTGCTCAAGCGCGGTTACCGCTAGCCGATCGCGCCCTCGAGGGTGGAGCCTTCTCTCCTGAGGCGAGCCGGGAGGAGCGAGACATGCGTGCCGTCCCGCACGACGATCGGTCCGAGGTCCTCGAACGCGTGCGGCAGTACGCGTCGAAGCGGATGGGTGGGGACGGCGCGCGGCTGTACCTCGCGCTGCTCGAGCGGTACTACGAGCGGGTCGCGGGCGAGGACCTCGCCGCCCGAGCCGTCCCCGACCTGTTCGGCACCGCGCTCGCCCACCTGCGGCTGGCGCGCCGCCGACGGCCCGGCGAGCTCAACGTGGTGGTGTGCTCCCCGACGTTCGACGAGGACGGGTTCGCCTGCCCGCACACCGTCGTGCAGGTCGTCACCGAAGACATGCCGTTCATCCCGGAGTCGCTGGAGACCGAGCTCGACCGGCACGGGCTCGGCGTGCACCTCGCGCTCCACCCGGTCTTCGAGGTCGTGCGCGGGACGGACGGTGAGCTGCTCGCCGTGCTCGAGCACGAGGCGGAGGAGGCGGGCGCCGTCCGGGAGTCGTTCCACCACATCGAGATCGACCGGCAGGCCGACCCCGCCGTGCTCGACCGGCTGCGGCGGGACCTGGTCCGCGTGCTCGGCGACGTCCGAGCGGCGCACGAGGACCAGGCCGCGATGCGGGAGCGGGCGGTCTCGATCGCGCAGGGCCTCCTGGCGGAGGCGCAGATCGCCGATCCCCGGGACCAGGCGGAGGCCGCGGAGTTCCTGCGGTGGCTCGCCGCCGATCACTTCACGTTCCTCGGCTACCGGGAGTACGAGCTCGTGCCCGGCCCGGACGAGGACGTGTTGCGGGCGGTCGCCGGGTCCGGGCTCGGCATCCTGCGGAACGTGCCGGGGAAGGTCGTGCCCCATCCGCTGTCGACGTTGCCGCCCGACGTGCGGAGGAAGCTCCCGGAGCCGGACCTGCTCAACATCACGAAGGCCAACTCGCGCTCCACGGTCCAGCGCGGGAGCCACCTCGACTACGTCGGGGTCAAGCGGATCGACGAGAACGGGCGGGCGGTCGGCGAGCAGCGCTTCCTCGGGCTCTACCCGAAGAGCGTGGCGAAGGCGCCGCTCCACGAGATCCCGATCGTGCGGCGCAAGATCCGGGCGGTGCTCGATCGCGGCGCGGATCCCCGCCGCAGCCACGAGGCGCACGTCCTCGTCGACGTCCTCGACGGCTATCCCAGGGACGAGATCCTGCAGTCGAGCGTGGAGGAGCTGTACGGCGACGCCGTGGCGATCCTGGAGCTGCAGCACCGCCAGCGGCTCCGGTTGCGCGTGCGCCGCGACGGTTTCGGGAGGTTCTTCTCCTGCTTCGTCGACCTGCCGCTGGGACGGCTCGACGAAGCGGCGCGGGTGTGCATCCGCGACACGCTGATGAGCACGCTCCACGGCGTGCACGCCGAGGAGTCGACGCTCGTGACGGACTCCGCGGTGGCTCGCCTGCACTTCGTGATCTACGTCGAGCCCGGCTCGGTACCCGACCTGGACACCTCGCTGATCGAGGCCCGGCTGGCCTCGGCGTTGCGCACGTGGACCGACGACCTCGCCGACGCGCTCGTCGAGGAGTTCGGCGAGGAGCAGGGGGTGCTCCTGCTCGGCCGCTACGCGGACGCGATGCCCTCCGGGTACCAGGACGACCACACGCCGCGGACGGCGGTCGGCGACATCCGCAGGCTCGAGGCCCTGCTGGCCGGGGACCCGCCGGACGGCCTCGCGATGCACCTCTACTCCGTGCTCGACAGCATCGACCCGCTGCCCCGCCTCAAGCTCTACCGCCACGGCGAGCCGTTGATGCTGTCCGACGTCGTGCCGCTCCTGGAGAACATGGGGACGCGGGTCGTCGACGAACGCCCGTACGAGATCCGGCCCGCGGGCGCGCAGCCGGTGTGGATCTACGACCTCGGGTTGCGGCACGAGGACCTCGGCGAGCTCGACGCGTCCGCCCGCCGGCGCTTCCAGGAGACGCTCGCCGCCGTGTGGCGCGGTGAGATCGAGAACGACCGCTTCAACCGGCTCGTGCTCCGGGCCGGCCTGCGCGGGCGGGACGCGACCGTCCTCCGGGCGTACGCGAGGTACCTGCGCCAGGTCGGCACGCCGTTCAGCCGTGACGTCATGGCCACGACCCTCGCGGACAACCCCGAGATCGCGGCGCTGCTCGTCGGGCTCTTCGCGCTCCGGTTCGATCCCGACCTCGACGCGCGCGAGGATCGCGGCCTCGCCGCGAAGCAGGCCGTCACCGAGATCGAGCGGCGCATCGACCAGGTGGCGCGGCTCAACGAGGACCGCGTGCTGCGCAGCCTCCTGGACCTGGTGACGGCCACGGTGCGGACGAACTTCTTCGCCGACGGGGCCACATCGCTCGTCTTCAAGCTCGACCCGCAGTCCGTGCTCGACCTGCCGTCGCCGAGGCCGGCGTTCGAGACCTACGTGTACTCGCCGCAGGTCGAGGGCGTGTACCTGCGCGGCGGTCCCATCGCCAGGGGTGGGCTGCGCTGGTCGGACCGCCCCGAGGACTTCCGCACGGAGATCCTCGGTCTGGTCCAGGCGCAGACCGTCCAGAACGCCGTCGTCGTACCCGTCGGCGCGAAGGGTGCGTTCGTCGTGAAGGCCCAGGTCGTGCAGGCCCAGGCCGATGTCGTGTCCTGCTATCGCACGTTCGTCAGAGGGCTGCTCGACGTCACCGACAACGTGGTCGACGGCCGGGTCGTGCCGCCGCCCGGCGTCGTCCGGCACGACGGCGACGATCCGTACCTGGTCGTCGCCGCGGACGAGGGCGGGTTCGCCGATATCGCCAACGCGATCTCCCGCGAGTACGGCTTCTGGCTCGGCGACGCGTTCGCCTCGGGCGGATCCACCGGCTACGACCGCAGGGCGATGGGTGTGACCGCCCGCGGCGCATGGGTCGCGATGCGGCGGCACCTGCGGTCTCTCGGCATCGACGTGCAGAACGAGGACGTCACGGTCGTCGGGATCGGGGACCCGTCGGGCAACGGCATGGTGCTGTCGCGGCACATCAGGCTGGTGGCCGCCTTCGACGACACGCACGTCTTCGTCGACCCGGACCCCGATCCGCGGCGCAGCTACGACGAACGCGAGCGGTTGTTCCGCGGTCCCCGCTCGTCCTGGGCGGACTACGACCGTGCGCTGATCTCTCCCGGGGGCGGGGTGTTCTCCAGGGCGGAGAGGGAGGTGCCGCTCTCGGACGAGATGCGCCGGGCGCTCGGCGTCGACGCCGACGTGCTCTCCCCGGACGAGCTCGTCCGGGCGATCCTCGAAGCCCCGGTGGACCTGCTGTGGACCGGGGGCGCGGGCACGTACGTCAAGGCGTCGGCCGAACCGAACGCCGAGGTCGGGGACCGGAGGAACGACGCCGTCCGGGTCGACGCCGCCCGGCTGCGGTGCCGGGTGGTCGGTGAGGGCGCGAAGCTGGGGTTCACCCAGCGCGCCCGCATCGAGTACGCCCTGCGCGGCGGCCAGATCAACGCCGACATCGTCGACCGCGCGGCGGGCGTGAACTGCTCCGACCGCGAGGTCAACATCAAGATCCTGCTCGACCGGGTGGTGCGTGACGGCGACCTCACGGACAAGCAGCGCGCCGAGCTGCTCGCGGCCATGACCGACGACGTCGTGGCCCACGTGCTCGACGACAGCGACCTCCTGACGCGGGCGGTCCACCTCGACTCCGCGCAGGCTCCCGCGATGCGGGACGTCCACGCCCGGTACCTCGACGCCCTGGAGCGCTCGGGACGGCTCGACCGGGCGCGCGAACAGCTGCCCGGCACCGACGAGCTCATGGCCCGGGCCGAGATCGACGGCGGCCTCCAGCTGCCGGAGTTCGCGGTGCTACTGGCCCACAGCAAGATCCAGCTGTACGACGAGGTGCTCGACTCCGACCTGCCGGAGGACCCGTTCCTCGGCCGGGAGATCGAGCGGTACTTCCCCGACGTGCTGCGCGACCGCTACCCGCGGCAGATCCAGGAGCACCCGCTGCGGCGGGAGATCATCGCGACCCGGCTCGCGAACGGTGTCGTCGACCGCGCGGGCATGACGTTCGTGCCGCGCCTGACGGAGGAGACGGGCCTGGCTGCGCCCGACGTGGTGCGGGCGCACACGGCGGCCTGGGAGATCTTCGGGCTGAGCGCGTCGTGGGAACGGCTCGAAGCGCTCGACGGCGCCATCCCGACCCGCACCCAGATCTCCCTGTTCCTCGAGCTGCGCCGCCTGGTCGAGCGGGCCACCCGGTGGCTGCTGCGCAACCGCCCGCAGCCGCTCGACGTCGCCGACGCCATCGAGTTCCTCTCCCCGGGGGTTCGGGAGCTCACGCCGCTGATCCCGGAGCTGATCGGAGAGGACCGGCGCCGTGCCCTGGACCGGACCGTTCGCGGTCACGCGGAGGCGGGCGTGCCCGAGGAGCTGGCGAGGTCGGTGCGGACGTCGCCCGACCTCATCTCGGCCCTCGACATCACCTCGGTGGCCCGTTCGACCGGGCGTCCCGTCGGGGAGGTGGCTGCGGTCCACTTCGCGCTCGACGAGTACCTGCGCCTCGACTGGCTGCGGGATCGGATCCTCGACCTCCCGCGCGACGAGCGCTGGCCCGGCCTCGCCAGGGCGGCGCTGCGCGACGACCTGCACGTCGTCCACTCGGCGATCACGGCCGAGATCATGCGGAGCAGCTGGCCCGGCGGCAACGGTCGCGACCAGGTGCGGGACTGGATCGCGACCACCGACGCCGCGGCGATGCGGTGTCTGCGGCTGCTCGACGAGATCGCCGCGTCCGGCCGGTCGGACCTGGCGACGGTCTCGGTCGCGCTGCGCGAGATCCGGACGTTGGTGCGGGCGAGCGGCGGTTAGGACACGGCCGGACCCAGGATCTCGACCGTGCCCGCGGTCGCATCGAGCCGGAGCCGGTCGCCCGTGCTGATCGCCTCCGTCGGGTCCCGGTCCAGGTCCGACAGCGCCGGCACCCGCGTCACCACCGCACCCAGAGCGGCCTTCGTCGTCATGACGGTGAAGATCATCCCGATCGGCGCGGTGCCGAGCAGGCGGGTGGTCTGGAAGAAGCCCGACCACCCCGACGAGCCCTTGGCGCCCGGGAACACCAGGATCTTGCCGGTGAAGCACACGCCGCACAGCTCGTGGCGGCGCTCGATGATCGTGCCGGTGGCCGGGTCGATCCCGCCCCAGCCGGAGATCGTCTCGTGCGAGACGAGCGCCTCGCCCTCGACGACGCCGGGCACCACGGTGCGGCCACGCAGAACCGTCACAGCCCGCCCCTCCAGCGCCCGGTGACGGCGGCGTCGACGCACTCGTCGAGCGTGCCGAACCAGGCCTCGATGCCCAGGATCGCCGGCAGGTAGTGCGCCTGCTTGGCCGAGTCGGTGGCGAAGACCTTGGTGCCGGGCGGGGCCGAGCGCGACATGGCGGGGCAGGAGTCGGCGAGGATCTTCCCGCCGGCCGCCTCGATCACCGCGGTGTAGCCGCTGCGGTCGGCGGTGTCCTTGAGCGCCCGCGGCGCCATGATCCACAGCTGGGTGCCGGAGTGCAGCCGGCGACCGTCCAGCGCGCGGGCCGCCGCGCGGATCTGGTCGAGCGATGCGTGCGGGCAGCCCAGCAGCACGAAGTCGACGTCGGTGCAGCCGCCCTGGTCGTTGAGGGTCTCGTAGACGCGCCTGCGCTCGGCCGCGCCGTAGCCGACGGCCTCCGGGACGGCCCCGCCGAACGCCACCTCGACGTCCGGCGCCTCCGGGGTGATGCCGGGGACGTGGTACAGCTCCACGCCGCCCGACGAGGCGGCGGCCGCGCCGAAGTGCTTGAGCTCGGTGAGGTCCGGACGGGCGAGCTCGCCGACGACGACCGGTCGCGCCTCCTGCACGAGCTCGCCGACGAAGTAGCCGAACATGCCCCAGTCCCGGAACCCGGACACCGGCACGTCGGCGCGCACGAGGTGGGTGCCGCGCCGGTGGGCGTCGTGGTGGTTGCCCCAGCAGGGGATCCGCCCGGTGAGGCTCGCCGCCCCCGTCGACCCCCCGCCCTCGCAGTTGGTGCGGGCCCCGAGCACGGAGTTGGCGTAGACGACCGCGGACGACTCCATCCACGCGATGTGCTCGCCGCGCGTCGGCAGGTTCCCCACCTGGTACGGCGTGCAGGTGGCGAGGATGTGCACCCCGCGCCTGCCGTAGAACGCCTCGGCGTCCGACTGCAGCTCCACGAACTTCTCCGGGTAGGGCGCGATGCCGACCGAGTCGGGCCCGAACCCCTGCTGCAGCTGGCAGGTGGGCACCTTCATGTCCGGGACCGGCAACGCCTCGTCCGCGTCCAGGTTGATGATCGAGAACGCCTTCTCCCAGCCGCCCTCGGCCACCAGCTTCGCCTTGGCGGGCGAGGGCTGGGTGGTGGTGCCTGCGACGTTGCGCACGTCGCAGAGCCGCTCGGCGCCCAGGGCCTCGCCGTAGCGGATGAGCAGGTCCATGGCGGCGGCGACGGCGGGGCCCTCGGCGCCGTCGCGCATCGCCTTGTCGTCGTCGGTGAGTTTCATGAGACGCCGAGGATCATCGGACGACGTGGGTCTCGGGGCCGCGCCGCACGGCCGTGAACATGAGCAGCCCGCCGAAGAGGATCAGCACGACCGGGGTGAACTCGTAGGGCATCAACGCGGACAGCGCGAGCAGCCAGACCGTGTAGAGCCCGGGCAGGATCAGCCCGAACATGTAGCCGATCCCGTAGCCCGACGCGCGCACGGACGCCGGGAAGCGCTCGTTCAGGTACACCAGGATCACCCCGAGCGGCGCCGACGGCACCACCTTCGCCACCACGTACAGCACGCCGAGCACCCACTCCGGCGCGCCGCCCCGGCCCGCCACCACGAGCAGCACGAACGCCGCCGCGACGACGACGGTCATGACCAGCGCCCACCGCATCAGCAGCGCCCGGCGCCCGATCCGCTGCGAGACCTCGGCGAGCACCACGATCATCGCGATCGTGACGATCGACGACACGATCTCCAGCACGCTGCCGAGCGTCGCGCTCTGCCCCAGCACCTGCACCAGGAGCGTCGTCAGGAACGACACCGACATCTGGGTCGCGAACCAGTAGCCGCAGGTGAACAGGAACACCGAGGTGATCAGCGCGCGGTGGGTGGTGAACAGCTCGACGACGGGCTGGCGCGTCGAGGCGGCGCGCCGCTGCCGGACCGACTCCTCGTCCTCGACGACCCCGCGGTAGTGCCAGAGGTAGACCAGCCCGATCAGGAAGCCCACGAAGAAGGGCAGCCGCCAGCCCCACGCGAGGAACCCGTCCTTCGGCACCGTCTCCAGCACCCCGAACAGCAGCGCGTTCATCACCAGGAACGAGCCGGGCGCGCCCACGCCGATCAGCGCGCCGACCCGGCCCCTGCGGTGCGGGCGGGCCTGCTCGAGCGCGAGCGGGATGGGCGCGGCGTACCCGCCGGCCAGGAAGATCCCGCCGATGAGCCGCAGCACCGCGAACACGGCGATGCCGCCGTAGCCCCACGCCGCGTAGCCCGGCAGCAGGCCCATCAGGAGAGTGACGATCGTGAAGCCCCAGCCCGACAGCATCGTGACCCGTTTGCGGCCGATGCGGTCGGACAGGTTCCCGAAGATCACGCTGCCGATCGGGCGCCCGAGCAGCCCGACGGTGAACAGGACCGTGGTGAACGTGGCGCGGATCGGCGCGGACAGGTCCTGCGGCATGAAGTAGGCCATCGCCGCGGGCAGCACGAGCGCGGGCAGGTACACGTCGAAGCTGTCGACGAACATCGAGAAGGCGCCGCCGCGCGCGGAGCGGCGCTCGTCGGCGGCGGTGACCCTCGTGGTCCGCGCGGTCTCGGAGAGCGTCATTGCAGTCCTTCCTGGGTCGGTCAGCCCTCGACGTTCGGGGCGACGCGCTCGGCGAGGGCACCGAGGTCGACGTCGTGCACGCTGTCCTTGCCGACGAGGTCGAGCACGTGCGCGGCCGCGAAGCCCTCGGCGCCGCACGGCCCCATCACCCGCACGCTCGACAGCGCGGCGGCGTCGCCGTCGATGCAGCGGCCCGCGACGAGCAGGTTGTGCACGTCGGGCGGGGTCATCGAGCGCAACGGCACGTAGTGCACGTGGTCGGGGCCGAACGTCTCCCACACGTACCCCTGCCGGGTGTCGTGCAGCTCGATCGGCCACGCCGTGCGCGCGACCGCGTCCGGGAAACGGGTGCCGGAGCGGACCTCGTCGAGGGTGAGCTGGTGGACCGCGGCCACCCACCGCGTCTGGCGCCGGCCCGGGAAGCCGTAGCTGCGCACCCGCGCGTTGCCGAAGGCCTCTGGGTACTCGGCGCGCAGCAGCGCGACGGCGCGGTCGGCCTGCTCCTTGCCGCGGATCTGCGCGTCGGCGGCCGCGATCGGGTCGAGCGGGGCCTCGATGTGGGTCATGTTCAGCACCGCGGTGCCGCGGCCGGGGAAGAAGAACGCGAGCCCGTCCTGGCGGTGCAGGCCGAACTCCCCGGCCTTCGCGCCGATCCGCGCCGCCAGCTCCCCGGGGTCGGGGCAGCGGGTCTCGTCGACGTGCTCGACGACGAGCTGCTGGCTGCCGTAGATCTCGCGCTCGGGCAGCCGGCACGGCAGGCCGGCCTCCCAGGCCAGCGCGGCGTCGCCGCTGGCGTCGACGAAGCCGGTGGCGCAGACGTCGATGCTGCCGTAGCGGGTGGCGAACCGGACGGCGTCGATCCGGTCGGTCGAGCGCGTCACGCCGACGATCACCGCACCGGTGATCGCCTGGATGCCGTGGGTGGCGACCGTCTGCTCCACCCACCGGCCGAGGCGCACCTCGTCGTAGCCGACGGTGGTGGTGTGGCCGCGCCGGTAGAACAGGTCGCCGGTGGCCTCGAGGTCGGCGAACAGGTCGTCGAAGAGGCCGTGGGTGAGCCTGCGGTGCTCGGGGGCGTTGCCGAAGACCCCGCAGAACAGGCCGATGAGCGAGTTGACCATCTGCCCGCCGAGCACCGGGAGCGCGTCGACCAGCACGACGGACCGGCCCAGCCGCCCGGACTCGACGGCCGCCGACAGGCCGGCGATCCCGGCGCCCACGACGCACACGTCGGCGGTGACCTCGTGCGCCGCGCTCGCCTGCGGACGCGTGACGGTGCGGACCGGGAGGTCCGTGAGCGGGTGCGGCATGAGTCACAACGTAGGAAGCCGCGGTGGGCCCGAGGAAATAGTGAATTCGTCTACGCGCCATCGATCGGACGGATAGCCGCAGTTCTACAGGCGTGCCGCCGCGGCGACGACCGTCTCGCGCAGCCACCGGTGCGCGGGGTCGCCGTCGCGGTCGGCGTGCCACCAGAACCGCTCCACGATCGGCTCGGGATCGCCGGGGCAGGGGAGGACCCGCAGCCCGAGCTGGTCGGCCACCTGCCGGGCGAGCCGTTCCTGCAGCAGGGCGACGCGGTCGGTGCCGGCCACGAGGTGGGGCACCGCCTGGTAACTCTCGACGCGCACGCGGATCTCCGGTCGGATGCCGAAGAGGGCGAGCTGGCGGCTCATCGGTGCGCCCGAGGGGTTGCCGCGGTCGGGCTGGAACGGCGCCACCCAGGGCAGCTCGGCGAGCCGCTCCAGGGTGATCCCGTCGCCGACGTCCGGGTTGGCGGCGTCGGCGATGCAGACCCAGCGGTCGGTGAACAGCTCGACCGAGCGCACGGACGCGAGCTCGAAGCGGTCGACCGGCGGCGAGACCATCCCGTCGATCAGGGTGATCGTCTCGGCGAAGTCGAGCGCGAACGCCTCCCGCACGAGCCGCACGTGCAGGTCGACACCCGGGGCCTCGGCGCCGATGGCCCTCGACAGGTGCCTGCCGAGCACGGCGATCGTGTAGTCGGCCATGAGGAGCGTGAACTCCCGCCGAGACGTGCCCGGGTCGAACCGGCTGCCCGTGGCGAAGAGCCGCTCGGCCGCCGTGCACACCGTCTCCACCTGCTCGGCGAGCTGCATCGCGAGCGGCGAGAGGCGGTAGCCCGAGCGCGCGCGGATCAGCAGCTCGTCGTCGAAGTGCCGGCGCAGCCGCGACAGCGAGGCGCTCGCCGCGGGCTGCGACACCCCGATCCGCGCCGCCGCGCGCGTCACGTTCCGCTCGCGCAGCAGTTCGCGCAGCGCGACCAGCAGGTTCAGGTCGAGGTTGGCGAGGTGCGCGGCCGGTTGCCGCGGGCGAGGGGTCAACGGCGCACCAGCCGTTCGAACACGGTGCCCGCGACCCGGTCGAACGGCTCCGCGGTCGCGTCGGACATGGGAGCAGGCTCCCACCACTCCTGACGGTGAGTGGCGTGAGGGTCGTTACAGGCGGTAGAGCCCCGCGACGCCGGTGAAGATCGCCGCTGCGTCCTCGCCGAACCGCGCGATCTCCTCGAGCCGGTCGAACAGCTCGATGTGGTCGGCGACCACGTCGGGGTCGGTGACCAGCGCGTTCCCGGCCGTCGTCCCGATGTGGACGCTGGTCGAGTCGTGGATCGTGAACCCGTTGGTGACGAATAGTGGCACGGGTTCGGCCGGCACGCGGGGGACGACCCCGACCCTCCACGCGGGCCGCTTCACGGCCAGCTCGGCGAGGTGGGCACACTGCTCCGCCATCACCGCACCCCCCGCCACGCCCCAGTGCAGCGCCGCCTCCGCGACGATCTGCACCGCGGTCCGGCCCGGCTGTGACATGTGCAGCTGCCGGGCCAGCCGCTCGCGCATCCAGGCCTCGTTCTCGGCCTCGGAGGTGGCCGGCGGGCCGCTGACGATCGCCCGCATGTAGCCCTCGGTCTGCAGCAGACCCGGCACGATCGACGGGTGGAAGGCCCGGATGTGGCGTGCCCGTCGCTCCTCGAGCCGGATCCGTCGCTGCAGCTGTGCGACGCCCTGCTGCAGCAGCACGCGCTTCGGCACGAGCCCGGCCCGCTCCTCGGCGGCGGCCCTGGCCAGCTCCACGAGCCGCTGCCGCTGCTGCTTCGGCGCGCGCAATGCCCACGCGATCCGACCGGCGACGAGCATGCTCGGCAGCAGCCTGCCCGACTCGTACCGCGAGATCGTGGCCTGCGACGTGCCAATGCGGCCGGCGAGATCGGCCCCGGACACCCCGGCGTCGGCACGCAGCCCGCGCAGCGCCGCCGTCAGCTGCTCGATCGCCCTGAGTTCGGGGTCTTCGGGGGACATCTCACGTAGGGTATGCGCCTTCCCGATGGTGCTCGGGGTGGCGCGCCCACCACACCGCGAACGGCTCGGCCACATGCCAGAGCAGGTCGCGCAGCGCCGCGTAGAACGGCACGTCCCGCTCCGCCACCACCCACGCCCCGCGGAACACCCCTGCCGGGTCGTAGTCCATCCGGATCACGTGGACGTCGTCGAACACGGAGAAGTCACCGGCCGGTGCCAGTGGGAACGGCGTGTCGGTGAGGTCGACGATGCGGATGTCCTCGCCGTGTTCGACCAGCGGTATGTAGCCCCACTGGCACTCGTAGCGCTCGTACTCGGTGAGCGGGCCGCGGACGACCCGCACCCGACGGCGGGTGATGCCGGCGGCGCTGTCGTTGCGCACGCGATCCAGCCACGGTTGCCTCGCCGCCCAGTCCGGCTGTCGATCGCCACGCCGCCACGCATCGAAGCCCGGAGCATCCGGGTCGTAGTAGCCGAGCGTTTCCAGTCGAAGCATGTCCCGGGTGAGGTGCTTGCAGCGCTGCCGGGGACCGCCGAACGCCTGCTCGCCGATCACGTCGACGACGGGCGTGGGCGTTGCCGTCGATGCACGATCGGGGGCCAGGCGGGTCACCATCTGTGGCCGTGCCGGCTCCACGACCTCGCCCGGCGAACCCTCGCCATGGCAGCTCGGCCTCCTGGCCACCTCCGCTGATCGGACGCTACCTCCGTTCGGGGGCTCGCCTCCCGCTCGGGCGCCCTGGATCGTGGGGAGCGGTCGTGACCGAGGAGATGGCTATGGCTCCGATGATGCAGCAGGCCTTCCGGCGCAAGCCGGTGGAGGTGATGGCCGCGGAGACCGGAATCGACGGCCACGGGGGCGGGCAGCTGGCCCGCACCATCGGGCTCTTCCCGCTCACGATGATCGGGGTCGGCGCGACGATCGGGACGGGCATCTTCTTCATCCTGAGCGAGGCCGTCCCGGTCGCCGGGCCGGCCGTCGTCTGGTCGTTCGTGATCGCCGGGGCCGTCGCGGGCCTCACGGCGCTCTGCTACGCGGAGCTGGCCAGTGCGGTCCCGGTGTCGGGGTCGTCGTACTCCTACGCGTACGCGACGCTCGGGGAGGTCGTCGCCATGGGGGTGGCGGCCTGCCTGCTGCTCGAGTACGGCGTGTCGGGCGCCGCGGTGGCGGTGGGGTGGTCGCAGTACCTCAACCAGCTGCTCGGCAACCTGTTCGGGTTCGAGATCCCCGAGCTGCTGTCCCAGTCGCCGGAGGGCGGTGGGCTGATCAACCTGCCCGCCGTGGTGCTCATCGCGCTGTGCGCGCTGCTGCTCATCCGCGGGGCGAGCGAGTCGGCCACGGTCAACGCGGTCATGGTCGTCCTCAAGCTCGCCGTGCTGGTGATGTTCGTCGTCCTCGGCATCACGGGCTGGAACTCCGACAACCTCGCCGACTTCGCGCCGTACGGGGTCACGGGCGTCACCGGGGCCGCCGGCATCATCTTCTTCGCCTACGTCGGCCTCGACGCCGTGTCGACCGCGGGGGAGGAGGTGAAGAACCCCCGCCGGACGATGCCGATAGCCATCGTCCTGGCGTTGCTCATCGTCACGTCCGTCTACGTGGCGGTCGCACTCGTCGCGGTCGCCGCGCAGCCCCAGGCGGGGTTCGAGGGCCAGGAGGCGGGCCTCGCCGCCATCCTGGAGAACGTCGTCGGCGCCAGCTGGCCGGGCACCGTGCTCGCGGCCGGGGCGATCGTCTCGATCTTCAGCGTCACCCTCGTCGTGATCTACGGCCAGACCCGCATCCTGTTCGCGATCGGCCGCGACGGGATGCTGCCGAGCTTCTTCCAGCAGGTGAACGCCCGCACCAGGACGCCGGTGAACAACACGATCCTCGTCGCGGTCGTCGTCGGGTTGCTCGCCGGATTCCTGCCGATCAACTTCCTCGCCGAGATGACGAGCATCGGCACGCTCGTGGCGTTCCTCGTCGTCTCGATCGGCGTGATCGTCCTGCGGCGCACCGCACCGGACCTGCCACGCGGGTTCCGGGTGCCCGGCTACCCGGTCACGCCGATCCTGTCGGTGCTGGGGTGCCTCTGGATCATCAACAACCTGCGGCCGATCACCATCGCGGTGTTCGGGATCTGGGTGGCCGTCGTCCTGGTCTGGTACTTCACCTACGGGATCCGGCATTCGCGGCTGCGCGCCGGTGACGTTCCGGGGGACGTGTCATGACGGTCCTCGTCGGCCTGTCGCGCGACGAGCGCGCGCCCGCGGCCGTGCACCTCGGCGTGCTGCTCGCCCGCTCGCTCGACGACGACCTGCTGGTGTGCACGGTGGTGCCGCCACCGTGGCCACCGGGGATGGGCCGGGTCGACGCCGAGTACCAGGACTACCTCGACCGCAGCGCGCAGGAGGCGATCGAGCGGGCGCGGGAGCTGGTGCCCCCCGACCGGCCGGCCGCGTTCGTGGTGGCGAGGGCGCGGTCGACGCCGGTGGGCCTGCTGGACGTCGCGCAGGAGCACGGCGCCCGCCTGCTGGTGCTCGGTTCGTCGACGGCCGGGGTGCTCGGCCGGGTCGCCTTCGGGAGCGTCGCGGACCGGCTGCTGCACACGTCACCGCTGCCGCTGGTGCTCGGCCCCCGTGGGTTCCGCTGCCGCAGGGACGCCACGGTCCGCCGCGTGACGGTGGCGTACGGCGCCACCGACGGCGCGGGGGAGCTGGTCGTCGCCGTCGCCGGGATGGCCGCCCGCGTGGGCGCCGCGCTGCGCGTCGCCTCGTTCGCGGTACGGCCGCACACCCCGCTGACGGCCGGGGTCGGCTCCCGGGCCGAGGACGCCGTGGCGAGCGAGTGGACCGCGGACGTTGAGCGGGCTCAGTGCGCGGTGCTGAAGGAGGTCGAGCGGCTGCCCCGGCAGCCGTCCGGGCTCGAAGCGGTGGTGGGCCACGGCACCGACTGGGCCGGGGCGATCGAGGACATCGGGTGGGACGACGGCGAGCTGCTCGCCGTCGGCTCCAGCACCGCGGGGCCGATCGAGCGCGTGTTCATCGGTTCGCGCTCGTCGCGGATCGTCCGGCACTCGCCGGTGCCCGTGGTCGTGGTGCCGCGCGGTGCGGCACAGGCACTCGCCGAACGCGCGGAGAACGACGTAGGTTGAACGCATGGCGATCTCCGTTGGCGACCGGCTCCCCGACGCCGAGCTGCGCAGGATGACCGCGGACGGCCCCACCGTCGTGAAGAGCACCGAGGTGCTCGGCGGGGGCAAGGTCGTGCTCTTCGCCGTGCCGGGAGCGTTCACGCCGGGCTGCTCCAACGTCCACCTGCCCGGCTTCATCGAGCGGGCGGGCGAGCTCAAGGCCAAGGGCGTCACCACGATCGCGTGCGTCGCGGTGAACGACCCGTTCGTGATGGACGCGTGGGGCGAGGCCCGCGGCGTCGGCGACGACATCCTGCTGCTCTCCGACGGCAACGGCGAGTTCACCGCCGCCATGGGCCTCGAGCTGGACGGCAGTGGCTTCGGTCTCGGCAGGCGCTCGAAGCGCTACGCGGCGATCATCGAGGACGGTGTGCTGACCAGCCTGGACGTCGACGAGAAGGGCATCGACCTCTCGACCTGCTCGAACGTGCTGCTCAAGCTCTGAGCTCTCAGAGGCCGAGCGCCTGCTTCAACTGCGTCGCGTGCCGGCGCGCGACGGGGATGGTCTCGCGTGTGCGCGCGTCGGTGGCGAGGAAGAGCGCGCCCTTGAACCCCTGTTCGACCTCCCGCACCCGCCCGAGGTTCACGAGGAACCGCCGGTGGACGCGGAGGAAGCCCTTGTCCTCGAGCTGCTGCTCGAGGCGGTCGAGGCCCCGGGTGGTGGCGACCAGGCGTCCCTGGTCGGTGGTCAGCCAGACGGTGTTGTGGTCGGCCTCCGCGAACCGGATCTCGCGCGGGTCGAGCAGGACCCAGCGGTCGTCGCGCTGGGCGACGACGCGGGTCGGCACCGAGCTGGGCCAGCCGCTGGCCGCGGGTTCGGCCTCCGGGGCGTCGATGGCGGTGGTGTCGTCGGAGGCCCCGAAGGCGAGCAGCACGCCGATCAGCTGGGTGCCGGTGAAGACCGGGTGCACCGACACCGGGATCGTGACCCCGAGGAACGGCACGAACACGAGCGTGGAGCCCGTCCAGCTCGGGTCCTTGCGCGCCCGCTCGACGGCGCGGCGCACCAGCCGCGGCAGCGTCGAGAGCTGGGGCGTCCAGCGGTGGGTGGGGGAGTAGGCGGGCTGGTCGGCCGGTGTGCCCAGCAGCACGGCGGCCTCGCTGTTGGCGAGCACCACGTTCCCCGCCAGGTCCACGGCGGCCACCGCCGTGGCGGGCGCGGCGCGGAAGTCGGTCAGGGCGGCCCCCAGCTGCGTGCCGCTCAGGTGCGCCCGCTGCCGGAGCTTCGCCTCGGTGGTGGCGGCCACCTTGCCGAGCCACGGGAGCACGGCGTCCGACAGTGACGCCTGCCAGCTGGAGATGTTGAGGACGGCGAGCGGGTCGTGGGTGACGGCGTCGCGCACCGCGACCCCGGCGCACACCCACCCCTGGAACCCGCGACACCAGTGCTCGGGGCCGCGGACCAGCACCGGGCGGTGGCTCTCCAGGGCCGTTCCCATGCCGTTGGTCCCGCTCGCCCACTCCGACCACGTGGACCACGGGGCCAGGTTGCTCTCGGCGGCCAGGGTGAGGACGTAGTTGCTGCTGCCCCACGTGCCGAGGATCCGGCCGTCGCCGTCGGTCACGGTGACGACGCCCTCGACGCCACCGAGCTCCCGTACGGCGGACGCGGCCTGACCGCCCAGCTCGGTGTACACCACGTCGTGGTCCATCGAGTGCGCGCCCACCTCGGCCGCCGGCGGCGCCCGGTCCAGCTCGGGGTCGACCGCGTACTCCTCGCGGCAGCGGTACCAGGACATGAGGATCTCGGGCCGCACGCCCCGCACCGACTCCGCTCCCGCCGCGAAGCGCTCCCAGGCGTCGATGGTCGTGCGGAGGGCGTCGTCGGAGAGCACCACACCGCTCGTTGCGTGTGACGCCCCGCTCGTTCGCCCCTCTGCGCCGTTCACCCCATCCCCCTTTGGACGCGGCGTGTCGCGATCCAGGATCGGATCATCGGGCGCGCGCACCGCTCGGCCACCACCCGGACGGGCAACATCCTGTGCGTCACGACCAGCCGGACACCAGGCTAGCCACCCGGGTGACGGTCCTCCTAGAGGCTGAACGCGCGACGCGAAGGCACGTCTGGAGGTGTCGATCCATGCCCGTGGTGGGACCTCGGCCCGAAGGCCGAGCACTCCGCCCTGCTCAGCGGTGCGCCCCGAGAGCTTCCCGCTCCCCGTTCTTCTCCTCTTCCCCGCATCAGATCTTCTCGGAGTCGGCCGCGGCGCCGAGTGCCCCACCTAACCGTCGGAGGAGGCATCGAAAGATCGAGATCGGTCGGATTGTCGACGAGGACAACCGCAATTGGAGGTGGAGTCGGTGACGAGTACCGCACAGGAGCGTTCCGCCCTGCTGAGCAAGCTCGGGTTGGACGCGCAGAACAAGGGCCCCCTGGGGCACGTGCTGGGGACCGGGAACATCGGACAGGCCACGGAGCGGGGCGACGGCCGGATGGAGGCGACCATCCGGATCAACGAGGACGAACTGACCTGGGACCCCCAGATCCTGGTCCTGCCCCACGGTGGCGACCTCGAACTCACGCTCATCAACGACGACCGGAACACGCATTGCGCGCTGCTGCCGAGCAACGGTGACCGGAAGTTCATCTGGCTGGTCAACCACTCCCGGGGACGGGCGATGCTCAACCTCGACGGACCGGGCTACTACTGGTTCAGCTCACCCACGGGCAACGACGAAGGCCGGGGGCTCACCGGCGCCATCGTCGTGCTGGGCGACGTCCCACCCGAGGCCAAACTGGACCGACCCGACCAGCCGCGGCCGTAGGGAGGAGGAGAGGTAATGACGACTGCTGATTACGTCGACGCGGGCGAGGCCATCGACCAGGGAACGCTGAGCGGCAAGCACGGTACCGCTCCGCCGGTGGTGACCCACCTCGACTACGAGCGCATTCGCAACGCCCGTTCGGAACCCCACAACTGGATCACCTACTACGGGGCGTACGACGGACAGCGGTACAGCCCGCTCGACCAGATCAACACGGAGAACGTCAAGCGACTCGGGCCCGCGTGGATATTCCAGTCCGGCACGGCAGGGATGATCGCCGGCGCGTCGACGTACGCGTTCGAGGCCACCCCGATCGTCGTCGACGGCGTGATGTTCGTCAGCGGCTGGGACGGCTGGGTATGGGCCCTCGACGCCCGTTCCGGCAACGAGATCTGGCGGTACAAGCACGCCGTTCCGTTCGACGTGTCGCTGTGCTGTGGAAACGTGAACCGCGGGGTCGCGGTCGCGCAGGGGAAGGTCTTCGTCGTCACAGGGAACGCCCATGTGCTCGCCCTCGACGCGGAGAACGGGAAACGCATCTGGGACAAGACCTACGGCGACGTCCGGGCCGGGGAGAGCGGCACGGTCGCGCCACTGATCATCAAGAACATGGTGGTCGTGGGGAGCTCGGGCGGCGAGTTCGGCGTGCGCGGGCACCTCGACGCGTTCGACATCGAGAGCGGCGAGCACCAGTGGCGCTGCTACATGGTCCCGAAGCCCGGCGAGCCCGGCAGCGAGACCTGGCCCGCCGACGGCCAGGCGTGGCAGCGCGGCGGCGCGAACTGCTGGCTGACCAGCACGTTCGACCCGGAGACGAACCTGCTGTACGTGGGCACCGGCAACCCGGCGCCCGACTTCGACGGCGAGGTCCGCGAGGGCGACAACCTCTTCACCGACAGCATCGTCGCCGTCGACGTGGACAGCGGCCGGATCCAGTGGCACTACCAGTGCACCCCGCACGACGTGTGGGACTACGACAGCATCTCGGAGAACATCCTGTTCGAGTCGGGCGGGCGCAGGCTGCTCGGCCACTTCGACAAGAACGGCTACTTCTTCGTCCTCGACCGCACCAACGGTGAGCTGGTGCAGATCACCCCGTTCGTGGACCGGATCACGTGGGGCGCGATCACGCGGGACGGCCAGGTGACGGCCAAGGTGTACCCCGACAAGGAGGGAGAGCCGGTCCACTTCTACCCGGGCCCGGCCGGCGCCAAGGAATGGACCCACGCGTCCTACAGCCCCAAGACCGAGCTGTTCTACGTGCCGGTGCAGGACGTCGGGGCGACGGCCACGCGGCGGCGCCGGGAGTTCAAGGAGAGCATCCCGTACTGGGGCGCAGGCGTGAACGTGGACCTCGAGAACATGACCGGGTGCGTCAGCGCGTTCGACGCGAACGGTGAGGAGAAGTGGCGCTGGCGCGCCCGGCTCCCGATGTGCGCCTCGACGCTGGCCACGGGCGGCGACCTGGTGTTCGCCGGCGAGCCCTCCGGCGAGTTCAACGCCCTCGACGCGCGTACCGGGGAGCAGCTGTGGCAGTTCCAGTGCGGCAGCGGGCACCACAGCAGTCCGATGAGCTATAGCGTGGACGGGCGGCAGTACGTCGCCGTGCCGGTCGGCTGGGGCGGCTGGGCGGAAGGTTTCCTGCCCGGGATGCTCGGCGCCGGCCACGGCAGCGCACTGATCGCTTTCGCCCTCCCGGAGTCGTAGTCGCGATCGATCCGCCGGGCCGGGAACGACGGAGAGGAGGTGACGAACCATGGAACTCGTCGAGTGGGAGTCTCCCGACTTCGAGGAAATCGCGTGTGCCCCCGAGGTGACGATGTACGTCGCTCGGATGGAGGACTGACTCCGTCTCCGGGGGACGCCGGCATCGGCCGGCGTCCCCCGGAGCGGACACACCCGGGAAAGGACGCCGACGATGTGGCTTCGCGTGCTGGGATCGGCGGCGGGGGGAGGGTTCCCGCAGTGGAACTGCGGATGCCCGGGCTGCCGCGCCGTCCGTGACGGCTCGCGGCCCTGCCGGCCCCGCACCCAGTCGTCGGTGGCGGTGAGCGCCGACCGGCGCAGGTGGTACCTGCTGAACGCCTCACCCGACGTCCAGCGGCAGGTCGAGTCGTTCCCCGACCTCCACCCGCGCGCCGACCGGGGCACACCGATGGAGGCCGTGCTGCTCACCGACGCCGAGCTCGACCACACGCTCGGCCTGCTGTTGCTCCGCGAGGGGCGGGGCGTCGACGTGTACGGCACCGAGGCGGTGCGGTCCACGCTCGCCGACGGGACGGGGCTCCTGCGCACGCTCGAGGCGTACTGCCCGGTGCGCTGGCACCCGGTGGTGCCGGACGCCGACGTCCCGCTCGCGGACGGGCTGTCGTACCGGGCGTTCGACGTGCCCACCACGAAGCGCGCGCGCTTCGGGGCCGGCACCGAGAAGGGGCGCGTGGTGGGCTACCGCCTCACCGACGAGCGCACCGGCCGGTCCGTCGTCCACCTACCGGGGGTGCAGGACCTCGCGCCGGTGCGCGACCAGCTGGCCGGCTGCGCCTGCCTGCTCGTCGACGGCACCTGCTGGAGCGACGACGAGATGATCCGGCTCGGCCTGGCCGGCAAGACCTCCCGCGAGATGGGGCACGTGCCGATCGACGGTCCCGGCGGGAGCCTCGAACAGCTGGCGCCGCTCCCGATCGAACGGAAGATCTACCTCCACATCAACAACACGAACCCGATCCTGCTCGACGACTCGCCGGAGCGCCGTCGCGTCGAGCAGCACGGCATGGAGGTCGCCGTGGACGGAATGGAGCTGCGGATATGACGGCGGTCCTCGCCGACACCGAGGCCTTCGTGGCCACGCTGCGGGCCCAGTCCCGGCGGTACCACTCGATGCACCCGTTCCACCGCCGGATGAACGAGGGCCTGCTCGGCCGGGAGCAGGTGCAGGGCTGGGTCGCCAACCGCTTCTACTACCAGGCGAACATCCCCCGCAAGGACGGCGCCATCCTGTCCAACTGCCCCCACCCGGACGTGCGCCGCCGCTGGATCCGCCGCATCGTCGACCACGACGGCACCGCGCCCGGCGAGGGCGGCATCGAGGCGTGGCTGCGGCTCGGCGAGGCGGTCGGGCTCCCGCGCGCGGAGGTGGCCGACGAGCGGCACGTCGTGCCGGGCGTCCGGTTCGCCGTCGACGCGTACGTGACGTTCGCCCGCACCCGGCCGTGGGTCGAGGCGGTCGCTTCGTCGCTGACCGAGCTGTTCGCCCCCGATCTCATGGCCGATCGGCTCGCCGCCTTCGAGCGGCACTACACCTGGATCGACCCCGCGGGCCTCGCCTACTTCCGGGCCCGCCTCACCCAGGCGCCGCGCGACTCCGAGCACGCGCTCGAGGTGGTCACGCAGTACTGCCGCACGCCGGCCGAGCAGGACGCGGCGGTCGCGGCGCTGTCGTTCAAGAACGACGTCCTCTGGAGCATGCTGGATGCCATCGACTCGGCCTATCCCGACCGTTGACGGCGCCGACCGCCCGGTGCTGGCGCGCGGTGTGCGGCTGTCGTTCGACGCGGCGCGCAACAGGCAGGTGCTGCTCTCCCCGGAGACGGCCTCTGTGCTCAATGCGACGGGCGCGGCGATCCTCGACCTCTGCGACGGGGAGCGCACCGTGGACGAGATCCTGAGCGAGCTGCGGCAGCGGTACCACCAGGTACCCGAGGACGAGGTGCGGCGGTTCCTCGGCCGCCTGCTGGCCAGGAGGTGCCTGGTGGTCCGCAGTGGATAGGCCGTTCGGGCTGCTCGCCGAGCTCACCTACGCGTGCCCGCTGCACTGCGCGTACTGCTCCAACCCGCTCAACCTCGCCGACTACCGCGACGAGCTGACCACGCAGGAGTGGCTGCGGGTGCTGGCCGAGGCCAGGGAGCTGGGCGTGCTGCAGCTGCACCTGTCCGGGGGCGAGCCCCTGCAGCGCAGGGACCTCGTCGACATCGTGCGCCGCGCCGCCGAGCTGGACATGTACACCAACCTCGTCACGAGCGCCCTCGGCCTCTCGACCCGGCGGGCCGAGGAGCTGCGCGATGCCGGCCTCGACCACGTACAGATCAGCATCCAGGCCGACGAGCGGGAGCTCTCCGACCGCGTCGCAGGCACACCGTCGTTCGACCGCAAGATCACGGCAGCCCGGCTGGTCAAGGAACTCGGCTGGCCGCTCACGCTGAACGCGGTGCTGCACCGCGACACGATCGACCGCATCCCGGGGATCATCGACCTGGCCAGGGAGCTGGGCGCCGACCGGCTGGAGCTGGCCAACACCCAGTACTACGGCTGGGGCCTGCTCAACCGCGACCGGCTGCTGCCGAGCCGGGCCCAGCTCGACCGGGCCGAGGCCGCGGTGCGGGCGGCCCGCGAGCAGGCGGGCGACATGGAGATCTTTTACATCATCCCGGACTACTACAGCCGCTACCCCAAACCCTGCATGGGCGGCTGGGCCCACCACCAGCTCACCGTGGCGCCCAACGGCGACGTGCTGCCCTGCCCCACCGCGCAGGCCCTCCCGCTCCCGCGGGCCAGCGTGCGCGAGCGGCCCCTGGAATGGATCTGGGACGAGTCGCCGCTCTTCCAGCGGTTCCGCGGCACGGACTGGATGCCCGACCCGTGCCGCGGCTGCGAGCGCCGGGAGATCGACTTCGGCGGCTGCCGCTGCCAGGCGTTCCAGCTCACCGGCGACGCGGCCCGCACCGACCCGGTCTGCCACCTCTCCCCGGACCACGAGATCGTCGCGGCTGCCGTGCGCGCCGCCAACGACCCGGCGCAGCCGCGCGAGCTGGCGCTCACCCCCCGTCCGCATCCACGGTCGGTCGCCCTCGGCGACGCCGCACGGTGACGGGCGCGGCCGGCCCGCGGCCCGTCAGCGGACGCTGAGCGCCGTGATCGCGCCATTCTCCCGGTGCGGACGGCGGATCCGCCCGCCCGCCGGCAGTCGCGGTGTACACAACACCAGCACCATGTGCGACCGACCCGATCACCGAGGGAGCGCCGGCCATGTCACTCGTCCGCGTCCACAACTTCGCGATCTCGCTCGACGGCTTCGGCACCGGGGAGGGACAGAGCGCCGACGCACACTTCGGTCACGCCGGGCAGAGGCTGCACGAGTGGATGTTCGCCACGCGGTGGTGGCAGTCCGGTGGTAGCGGCGGCGTCGACGACGTCTTCACCCGGCAGTACGACCGGGGCATCGGCGCCGAGATCATGGGTGCCGGGAAGTGGGGCCACCCCGGGTGGCACGAGGACCCGGAGTGGAAGGGCGCCTGGGGGCCCAACCCGCCGTTCCACACGCCGGTCTTCGTCCTCACCCACCACGTGCGCCCGTCGATCGAGATGGAGGGCGGCACGACGTTCCACTTCCTCGACGCCTCGCCCGCCGAGGCGCTCGAGGCGGCCCGCAAGGCGGCGGACGGCGCGGACGTACGCCTCGGCGGGGGCGCCACCACGATCCGCGAGTTCCTCACGGCCGGGCTCATCGACCACATGCACGTCGTGGTGGTGCCGATACTGCTCGGGCGGGGCGTCCGCCTCTGGGACGGGCTGGAAGGCCTCGAGAACGACTACGGGATCGAGTCCGTCTCCGCGCCCAGCGGGGTCACCCACATGACGTTCACGCGTACCGGTGCCGGATGACGCGAGTGCTCACCGCCAAGGGTGCCGCCACCCGGCAGCGGATCATCGAGGGGGCCGCGGAGCAGATCCGTGAGCACGGCGTCACCGCCACCACGCTCGACGACATCCGCGCCCGCACGCAGACCAGCAAGAGCCAGCTCTTCCACTACTTCCCGGACGGCAAGGACGAGCTGCTGCTCGCGGTGGCCCGCTACGAGGCCGACCGGGTGCTGGAGGACCAGCAGCCGCAGCTGGGGGAGCTGACGTCGTGGGCGGCGTGGGATGCGTGGCGCGACACCGTGGTGGCGCGCTACCGGGGGCAGGGCCGCCGCTGCCCGCTGAACGTCGTGACGTCGCAGCTGGGGCGCACCACGCCCGGCGCGCAGGCCGTGGTCACGGAGCTGATCCGGCGCTGGGAGGGTGAGATCGCCGCGGGCGTCCGGTACATGCGGGGTGCGGGCGAGGTCGATGCGGGTGTCGACGCGGACCGGGCCGCTGCCGCGCTCGTGGCCGGTATCCAAGGGGGAGTGGTGATCCTTATGTCCACCGGCAGCACGGCGCACCTCGAGGCCGCGCTGGACACCGGGATCGCGTTCCTGCGGGGCCGCCACTGATTGGACTTGCGGGTCCAATTTGGTCGGGGCACCGTGGAGTCGTGATGAGCGACTACTACCTGCTGGGCAGGTCCGGGCTGCGGGTCAGCCGGCTGGCGCTGGGCACGATGAACTTCGGGACCGGCGGCTTCCACGCGGCGTACGGGAAGGCGGAGGCCGAGGCCGAGGCGATCTTCCGCCGGTACCTCGACGCCGGCGGCAACTTCATCGACACCGCGGACTTCTACACGGCGGGGGAGAGCGAGCGGATCCTCGGGCGGCTGATCGCCAAGGCAGGCGCCCGGGACCGGCTGGTGCTCACCAGCAAGTTCACCAACACCGTCGACCCGGCCGACCCGAACGCCAGCGGGAACGGCCGCAAGCACATCATGCGGGCGCTGGAGGCGTCGCTGCGCCGCCTCGGCACCGACCACCTCGACCTCTACCTGCTGCACACCTGGGACCGCATCACGCCGGTCGAGGAGGTCGTGCGCACCCTCGACGACCTGGTCCGGGCCGGCAAGATCCGCTACGCCGGGCTGTCCGACGTGCCCGCGTGGTACGCGGCCCGCGCGCAGAGCCACGCCGAGGCGCACGGGCTGACCCCGATGGTCACGGTGCAGCTGCCGTACTCGCTGGTCGCGCGCGGGATCGAACCGGAGTTCGTCCCGATGGCCCAGTCCCTCGGCATGGGGATCACCGCGTGGAGCCCGGTCAGCGGTGGGCTGCTCACCGTCAAGTACCGGCGGAACGGGGACGTCGTCACGGGTGCCGGCCGGCTCGGCAACCCCGAGGCGCCCGGCCCGGAGATCACCGACCGCGACTGGAAGGTGGTCGAGGCCCTCGAGTCCGTGGCCGCCGACCTCGGCCGCAGCATGGCCCAGGTCGCGATCAACTGGGCGGTCACCCGGCCCGCCGTCGCGTCGGTGATCGTCGGGGCGAGCAGCCCGGCCCAGCTGGACAACAACCTCGCCGCGCTCGACTTCGAGATCCCGCAGGACGCCCGCCGGCGGCTCGACGAGGCGAGCGCACCGCAGCTGCCGTCGCCGTACTCGATGTTCACCGCGCAGTACCAGTCCTGGGTGGTCAGCCCGGGTCTCGAGATCGGCGACAAGCCGGCGGGCTACGCGCCGCCCGTGCTGAACGCGGCGGCCACTCCCGTCAGCTGACGTCCCCGGCGAACCCGATGATCGCCGCGCTGACCTCCTCCGGCCGCTCCTGCTGGGTCCAGTGTCCGCACCCGGGCAGCAGGGTGGCGCCGCGCAGGTCGGTGAGCGTGCCGCGCAGCGCGTCGACGAGGGCGTCGGCGGGAACGCCGGCGATCACGAGATCCTGTTCGCCTGCCACGAACAGGGCGGGCCGGGTGATCGGTGCCCCGTTCCAGGCGGCGGTGAGCGCCCAGCTCCGGTCGAGGTTGCGGTACCAGTTGAGCCCGCCGGTGAAGCCGCGGCCGCGGTACTCGTCGACGTAGACGTCCAGGTCCTCCTCGGTGAGCCAGGCCGGGAGGTGTTCCGGTTCGGGCATGAGGTCCAGGAGGCCCGTGCCCGGCTCGACCACCGGCAGCAGCGGCGACGTCCCGCCGGACGTGGCCGAGAGCAACCGCCGGAACGTCGCCCGCGGGTCGGCCGCCAGCTCGGCGTCCGCCACGCCGGGGGGCTGGAAGTACAGGATGTAGTGGCCCGGGCCGAAGTGGCGGGCCAACGCCTCGGTGGGCCGAGCCGGGCCGCGGCCGCGGAACGGCACCGACAACCCGACGGCGCCGCGCACGCGATCGGGGCGCAGCAGCGCCGTGTGCCACGCGACCGGCGCGCCCCAGTCGTGCCCCACCACCACGGCCCGCTCCTGCCCAGCGCGTCCAGGAGGCCGACCACGTCGCCCACCAGGTGCAGGATCGTGTAGTCCGCGACGTCCCCGGGCGCGTCCGTGCCGCCATAACCGCGCTGGTCGGGCGCGACGGCGTGGAACCCGGCTGCGCCGAGGGCCACCAGCTGGTGGCGCCAGGAGTACCAGCACTCCGGGAACCCGTGCAGCAGCAGGACGACGGGTCCGTCCGCGGGCCCGGCCTCGGCCAGGTGCACCCGCAGGCCGGGTACGTCGACGGACCGGTGGCTGATCGCGGTGGCGTTCATGCCGCTGAACCTACGGGCGACGGGACGCGATCGGGCCGGACGGGCGGCACGTTCGTCCAGCCCGATCGGACGGGAGTGCCGCTCGTCCGATGATCGGCGCCGCCACCCGCCGGCCGCTGGGTCCCCGCTCCTCGCACACGACGAAGGCCCGGCCTCCCCGTCCGAGGACGGAGCGCCGGGCCTTCGTCAGATCGTCGCGACGATCACACGTCGTAGTAGAGCGCGAACTCGTACGGGTGCGGGCGCAGCCGCAGCGGGTCGATCTCGTTCTCCCGCTTGTAGTCGATCCAGGTCTCGATCAGGTCGGGGGTGAACACGCCGCCCTCGAGCAGGTAGTCGTGGTCGGCCTCGAGCCGGTCGATCACGGCGCCGAGGCTGCCCGGCACCTGCGGGATGTCCTTGGCCTCCTCGGGCGGCAGCTCGTAGAGGTCCTTGTCGATCGGGGCCGGGGGCTCGATCTTGTTCTTGATGCCGTCGAGGCCGGCCATCATCATCGCCGAGAAGGCGAGGTACGGGTTGCCGGACGAGTCGGGGCAGCGGAACTCGATGCGCTTGGCCTTCGGGCTGCTGCCCGAGAGCGGGATGCGGATGCAGGCCGAGCGGTTGCGGGCCGAGTAGACCAGGTTGACCGGGGCCTCGAAGCCGGGCACCAGGCGGTGGTAGGAGTTCACCGTCGGGTTGGTGAAGGCCAGCAGGCTCGGCGCGTGGTGCAGCAGGCCGCCGACGTAGTAGCGGGCGGTGTCGGACAGGCCGCCGTAGCCGGACTCGTCGTGGAAGAGCGGCTGGCCGTCCTTCCAGAGCGACTGGTGGACGTGCATGCCCGAGCCGTTGTCGCCGAACAGCGGCTTCGGCATGAACGTCGCGGTCTTGCCGTGCTGCCACGCCGTGTTCTTGACGAGGTACTTGAACAGCATGATGTCGTCGGCGGCGTGGAGCAGGGTGTTGAACTTGTAGTTGATCTCGGCCTGCCCGGCGGTGCCCACCTCGTGGTGCTCCCGCTCCACGGTGAAGCCGCTCTCGATCATGTTGCTGACGATGTCGGCCCGCAGGTCGGCGTAGTGGTCGACCGGCGGCACCGGGAAGTAGCCGCTCTTGTAGTTGATCTTGTAGCCGAGGTTGCCGCCCTGCTCCTCGCGCCCGGTGTTCCACCAGCCCTCGACGGAGTCGATGTGGTGGAAGGACTCCTGCGGGTTGGAGGCGAAGCGGATCGAGTCGAAGATGTAGAACTCGGCCTCGGGCGCCATGAACGCGGTGTCCGCGACACCGGAGGCGCGCAGGTACTCCTCGGCCTTGCGGGCCACGTTGCGCGGGTCGCGGCTGTAGGGCTCGCCCGTGATCGGGTCGTGCACGAAGAAGTTGATGTTCAGCGTCTTGTGCTTGCGGAACGGGTCGAGCCGGGCGGTGGCGGCGTCGGCGAAGAGCGCCATGTCGGACTCGTTGATCGCCTGGAAGCCGCGCACGGACGAGCCGTCGAACGCGGCGCCGTTCTCGAGCAGGTCACCGGCGGTGGCTGCGGGGACGGTGAGGTGCTGCATCACTCCGGGGAGGTCGCAGAACCTGATGTCGACGTACTCGACACCCTCGTCCGAGATGTACTTCAGGACCTCTTCGGAGTTGCTGAACACCCACTGACTCCTTCGTGCGACACGGTGGTCGGGTAGGGCTGTTGCCCTCGTCTTGGGCGAAGGTATGGCGGCCTTGTTGCCCAGCGGTCACTCGGTCGTTTCACAGAAGTTAACGGACCCGGCCGGGAGGCCGGTCCTCGTCACATCGCGCACGCATACGCTAGGCCCCATGGCCCGCTGGATCGAGTCCTGGCCGCCCGGCGCTTCCGCGGGAACGGGTGGGACGTACCCCGGCAAGCGGCTGGGCCTGCCCGCTACGGGCGTCAACTCGGTGGCCGGGCTCGGGCGCCGGTTCGCGGCGCTCGCGATCGACTGGTTGCTCGCGTACGGGATCGCGGCGCTGCTCACCGGGCCCGGCGCGCTCGACGACCCGAACCTCGGCTGGTCGGTGCTCGGGATCTGGTACCTGCTCACGGCCGTGCCGGTGGCCGTGTTCGGCGCGAGCGCGGGGATGACCGCGCTCGGGATCCGGGTGGCCTCGCTGGGCTCGGCGGCGGTGATCGGTGTGCCGCGGGCGCTGCTGCGCACGGCCATGACCGCGCTGGTGGTGCCGCCCCTGGTGCGCGACGAGGACGGCCGCGGCTGGCACGACCGCGCCACGCGGACGGTCGTGGTCCGCAGCCGGGCGTGACGGATCGTACGAGCGGCACTTCCGTCCGATGGGGCGGGACCGAGAGTGCCGTTCGTCCTGCGGAGCCTCCCTGGAGCGTGCTGGGCCGGGGCTCGGGCGAAGTGCAGTTCGTGCGATCGGGTCAGCGGCGGCGGACCGTGCGCTGCACGCTGCGCATCTTCGCGCCGGCGGGCATCGGGCCCTTCGGCATGGCCGCCGCGCGGGTGCCGAGGGCGGCGAGGCGCGCCTCCATCGACTCCATCTCCTGGCGGTTGATGTTGCGCGGCAGCTTCATGAGGTGGCGCTGCAGCTTGGCGAGCGGCACCTGGCCCTCGTCGTTGCCGACGACCACGTCGTAGATCGGCATGGTGCCGGCGACGCGGGCCGTGCGCTTCTTCTCCTGGGCCAGCAGGCTCTTGACGCGGTGCGGGGCGCCCTCGGCGACGAGGATGATCCCGGGCCGGCCGATGACCCGGTGCACGGCGTCGAGGTGGGTGGTCCCGGCGACGCCGGGGGTGACCCGCCACTGGCCGCGCAGGTTGTCCAGGGCCCAACCCGCGGCGCCCGGCTGCCCGTCGGCCTTGCTGTAGACGTTGCGCTGGACGCGGCGGCCGAAGATGCTGACGGCCGCCAGCAGCCCGACCGCGATGCCGAGCGGCAGCAGGATCCACTGCATGCCGAAGAACAGCCCGATCACGAAGAAGACGGCCACCGACAGCAGCAGGACGCCCACCATGATCGGGAGCAGCGCCTTGTCCTCGCGGCGCTGCATCTGGAACGCCTGCCAGATCTGCTTGTAGCGCGCCCTGGACGCCGCACGCCGCGCGCGCTTGGCTGTCTGCTTCGCTTCCTTGTCGGGCTTCCCACCGGCCATGTGACGAGGATACGGGTGTCACGCCGCCGGCACCGCACGCGTCAGGTGTCGAGGCCCGGCGTGCGCGGCGGCACCGGGGTAGCGACGACGAACGAGCTCGTGGTCTGGCCGTGGAGCAGGAACCGGTCGAGGACCCCTTCGAGGGCGTCGATGGCCGCGACGTGCACCTTCAGCAGGAAGCAGTCCTCGCCCGAGATCCGGTGGCACTCGCTGATCTCGGGGAGCCGGGAGGCGAGCTCCACGATCTTCGGCAGCTGCCCGGGGCCGGGCCGGACCCGCACCCACGCCGTGACCGGGAGGCCGAGCGCGGCGGGGTCGACGTCCAGCCGGTAGCCGCGGATCACCCCGGTCTCCTCCAGCCGGGCCACGCGCTCGCGCACGGCGGGCGCCGACATCCCGACCGCCCGCGCCAACTGCGCCACGCTCTGGCGGGGATCCTCGCTCAGCAGGGCGAGGATCCGGCGGTTCACGTCGTCGAGCACGGACCTTCCGTCCGGAAGGCCGCTCGGGATACGAGGTGTCCGCGACGAGGTCATGATGCCCTCCGGCCTTCCGATGCTCATGGCTTTCACCGATCGGACCGTCGACGATAGGCCGGTGCAGCGCAACCGGCTGCCCGCGCACGCGTACTTCGTGGGGAGCGCGGTCTTCCACTACCTCGGTCCGGCGTTCGCGGTGCTGCTGTTCGCCCGGGTCGACGTCCTCGGCGTGGCCTGGCTCCGGATCGCCGCGGCCGGCATCGTCTTCGCGCTCTGGCGCAGGCCGTGGCGGGTGTGGCGCCGCCTCGACGGCGGCACACGCCGGCTCGTGGCCGGGTGGGGCGCGGTGCTGGCGGTCATGAACAGCGCGTTCTACCTGGCGATCGACCGCATCCCGCTCGGGACGGTCGCAGCGGTCGAGTTCCTCCCCGTGGTCGTGCTGGCTGCGCTCGGGGCGCGCACGCCGCGCAACGGCGCGGCCGTCGGGCTGGCCGTTGCCGGGGTGTGGCTGCTCTCCGACGTGCGCCTGGTCGCGGAGCCGTGGGGCTTCCTGTTCGCCGCCGCGAACGCCGTGCTGTTCGCGCTCTACATCGTGCTCGGCCACCGCGTCGCGCGGAACGAGGCCGTCACCGGGATCGACGGCCTCGCGCTCGCCATGCTCGTCGCCGCGGTCGTCGCCGCGCCGATCGGGTTCCTGGACGCGGCGCCCGCCTTCGTCGACCCGGTGGCGCTGGCGGCCGGCATCGGCGTGGGCATCACGTCGTCGGTGATCCCGTACGTGTGCGACCAGCTCGCGATGGCGCGGCTGCCGCGCGCCACCTACGCACTGCTCGTCTCACTGCTCCCGGCGACCGCGACGATGATCGGGATCATCGTGCTCGCGCAGCTGCCGACCGCTGTGGAGATGGCCGGCGTGGTGCTGGTGGCGGGCGGCGTCGCGCTGCACCGGGAGCGGCGGGAAGCGGCCGTGGCCGCGTGA
Organism: Pseudonocardia adelaidensis; assembly: GCF_039543345.1. Classification (NCBI taxonomy): domain Bacteria; kingdom Bacillati; phylum Actinomycetota; class Actinomycetes; order Pseudonocardiales; family Pseudonocardiaceae; genus Pseudonocardia; species Pseudonocardia adelaidensis. The sequence goes on from NZ_BAABJO010000008.1 coordinate 228,643, forward strand.
GCTCCAGATCCCCCACCTGCCGGCCTCGTCGGCGCCGCCTACCGCGCCAGCAGCGAGCTCGCCTCCTGGGCCGCGGGGCCCTCGGCGGCCAGGTGCGCCAGGTCGGGCGAGAGCTCCTCGCCGCGGTGGGCCACGGTCTGCGCGTAGAGCCGCCCGGCCCGGTAGGACGAGCGCACCAGCGGCCCGGCCATCACGCCTGCGAAGCCGATCTCCTCGGCCACCTTCGCGTGCTCGACGAACTCCTCCGGCTTGACCCACCGCTCCACCGGGTGGTGGCGCGCCGACGGGCGCAGGTACTGCGTGATCGTGATGATCTCGCAGCCGGCCTCGTGCAGGTCGCGCAGCGCGGCGGTGACCTCGTCCGGGGTCTCGCCCATGCCCAGGATCAGGTTCGACTTGGTGACCAGCCCGGCCGACCGGGCCTTCGTGATGACCTCGAGCGAGCGGTCGTAGCGGAACGCGGGCCGGATCCGCTTGAAGATCCGCGGCACGGTCTCCAGGTTGTGGGCGAGCACCTCGGGCCGGGAGCCGAAGACCTCGGCGAGCTGGTCGTCGCGCGAGTTGAAGTCGGGGATCAGCAGCTCGACGCCGGTGCCCTGGTTGAGCGCGTGGATCTGGCGCACCGTCTCGGCGTACAGCCACGCGCCGCCGTCGGGCAGGTCGTCGCGGGCCACCCCGGTGACGGTGGAGTAGCGCAGGCCCATGGTGCGCACCGACTCCGCGACGCGGCGCGGCTCGTCCCGGTCGAGCTCGGCGGGCTTGCCGGTGTCGATCTGGCAGAAGTCGCAGCGGCGGGTGCACTGCTCGCCGCCGATGAGGAAGGTGGCCTCCCGGTCCTCCCAGCACTCGTAGATGTTGGGACAGCCGGCCTCCTCGCACACGGTGTGCAGCCCGCCGGAGCGGACGAGCGACTTGAGCTCGGTGTACTGCGGCCCGGTGCGGGCCTTCGTCCGGATCCACGACGGCTTGCGCTCGATGGGGGTCTCGCTGTTGCGAACCTCCAGGCGCAGGAGCTTGCGACCCTCGGTGTTGATGCTCACTCCGCAAAGCTCCGTTCGGAAGCGATCGTCACGGCCCCAGGCTACGCCCCGGCGATGCGCGCATCGGAGGTTGCACGGAGGCTGCACGCAGGGCAGGACTAGGTTCGGACCGTGGACCTGCGGATCTTCATCGAGCCCCAGCAGGGGGCCAGTTACGACGACCAGCTGCGCGTCGCCACCACCGCGGAGGCGGCCGGCTACAACGCCTTCTTCCGCTCCGACCACTTCCTCAAGATGGGCGACGTGTCCGGCGAGCCGGGGCCGACGGACTCCTGGCTGACGATCGCGGGCATCGCCCGGGAGACGTCGCGGATCCGGCTGGGCACGCTGGTGAACTCCGCCACGTTCCGGCTGCCCGGCCCGCTCGCGGTGGCCGTCGCGCAGGCGGACGAGATGTCCGGCGGCCGCGTCGAGCTGGGGCTGGGCGCCGGCTGGTTCGAGGCCGAGCACGCCGCGTACGGCATCCCGTTCCCGGGCCTGCGGGAGCGGTTCGACCGGCTGGCCGAGCAGCTCGAGATCATCACCGGGCTGTGGGGCACGCTGCCCGGTGACCGCTACTCGTTCGCGGGTGAGCACTACACCATCACCGACTCGCCCGCGCTGCCCAAGCCGGTGCAGCAGCCCCACCCGCCCGTGATCGTGGGCGGCCACGGCCCGAAGCGCACGCCCGCGCTCGCGGCCCGGTTCGCCGCCGAGTTCAACGTGGGCTTCTCGCCGGTGGACGTCGTCGCCGCGCAGTTCGAGCGGGTCGACGCGGCCTGCACGGCGATCGGGCGCGACCCGTCGGAGATCGTGCGCTCGATCGCGCAGGTGATCGCGGTGGGCCGCGACGACGCCGAGGTGGCCCGGCGGGCGCTGACGATCGGGCGCGAGGTGGACGAACTGCGCGCGAACGGGATCGCCGGCACGCCGTCCGAGGTCGTCGACCGGCTGGGGGAGTGGCGGGACAAGACCGGCATCACCCGCATCTACCTGCAGCTGCTCGACCTCGCCGACCTCGACCAGGTGGAGCTCATCGCCTCCCAGGTGGCGCCCCAGCTCTAGTGCCCCCCGCCGGAAGTCCGCCGAACAATTCGGCGGCCCAGCCCCACGCTGCGCGCACCGGCCGACGTCCCGAGTACGCCCGGTACGAGGGCCGCCGCCCGGCACACGCAGCGAGAACCTGGATCCGCCGATATACGCACCGAACTTCCGACTCGGGACACTAGCCGAGGGCAGGGTGCAGGCGCAGGTCGAGCCCGGCCGGCGCGGCCGCGCGCGCCACGACGTGCTCGGCCACCGGCAGCGTGCCGTCCAGTACGGCTTCGACGGCCGCAGCGGCAGCGTCGATGATCTCCGCCACCGGCACCGGCCGGCCCAGCTCGGCGGACAGCGACGTGACGCCCGCGTCGGTGATGCCGCACGGCACGATCCGGTCGAACGCGGCGAGATCGGGCTCGCAGTTGAGCGCGAAGCCGTGGAGGGTGACCCCGCCCTGCACGCGCACGCCGATCGCGCCGATCTTGCGTTCGGGGTGCCGGTCGTCGGCGGGCAGCCAGACGCCGCTGCGCCCGTCGACGCGGCCCGCGGTGGTGACGCCCGCGTGGTGCACCACGCGGATGAGGGCCTCCTCCAGCCGCCGGACGAAGTCGACGACGTCGAGCGGCTCGGCCAGCCCGACGATCGGGTAGCCCACGAGCTGGCCGGGGCCGTGCCAGGTGATCCGCCCCCCGCGGTCGACGTCCACCACGGGGGTGCCGTCGGTGGGCCGGTCCTCGGGCTGCGTGCGCTTGCCCGCCGTGTAGACCGACGGGTGCTCCAGCAGCATCAGCACGTCGGGGCCGGTGCCGGCGCGGCGGGCGTCGGCGTTGCCGCGCTGGACGTCCCACGCGGCGCGGTACTCGACGGTGCCGAGGCGGTCGATGCGCAGCGGGTCGGCGCTGCTGCGGCAGGAGCGGGTCACCATGCCGGTCACGCTACCCCCGCGGCCGAGAAGGCCGGCGCGCCGAACCAGGCGCCGAGCGCCTGACGCAGGCCGTCGGCGTCGTGCTCGCCCGCCCACGCGACGTACCCGTCGGGGCGCACGAGCAGGGCGTCCGCGGGCGGCTCCGGGGTCGTGGCGGTCACGACGTCGACCCGGTCCGTCCACCCGCGTGCCGCGGCGGTGAGATCGGCCCGCCCGGCCAGGTCGAGCAGCACCGGGCGGGCGGCCCTGAGCAGCTCGGCCACCCGCGTCTCCCGGCCGTCGACGCGCAGCGGGAGGTCCGGGGCCCACCGACGGGTCAGGGGATGCGCCGGCCCGTCGAACCGCGCCGGGTAGTGCAGGTCGGCTCCCGCCATGAGGTCGGCGATGCGGCGCGTCGCCGTGGTGTCGGCCAGCAACTCGGTGACGAGCGACCGCAGCGCGGTGATGTCGGCGCCGGGGGACAGCAGGGCGCTCTGGGCCCGGCTGTGCATGATCACCCGCTCCCCGGCCGGGCGGCGCTCGTTCTCGTAGGTGTCGAGCAGGCCGGCGGGTGCGGTGCCGTGCACGGCGGCGGCGAGCTTCCAGCCGAGGTTCAGCACGTCCTGCATGCCGAGGTTGAGCCCCGGCCCGCCGACGGCGCTGTGCACGTGGGCCGCGTCGCCGACGAGGAACACCCTGCCGTCGCGGTAGCGGTCGGCCTGGCGGGAGTTGACGCCCACGTGCCGCCGCCGGTCGTACGGCTGCCCGTCCGGGAGCGGGGTCAGCGGGAGCCGGGTGCCGAGCACCCGGTGCAGGGCGGCGGTCAGTTCCTCGAGGGGGATCTCGTCGGCGTCCTCCACGCCTTCCTCTCCCCACTCGAACGCGCTCACGCGGTAGCAGCCCGGTTCGACCATCGCGAAGGCGAAGACCCCCGTCCCGGTCCGCAGGAACATCGCGGGAGCGAGCCGGCCGTGGCCGGGCACGTCCAGCTCACCGGTGTCCAGCGCGACGGGCGCGGCGATGCCGACCCGGCCCGACCGGGACACGAACCCGGTGTCGGTGGTTCCCGGGAAGTCGATGCCGAGCTGCTTGCGGATCCCGCTGGTCCCGCCGTCCGCGGCCACGAGGTAGCGCGCGTCGAGCCGGTAGGGCCCGGCCGGGCCGAGCACGTCGACCGCGACCGAGTCCGGGGTCTGGCGGACGCCCGTCACCTCGTGGCCTCGCCGGACCGGGACGCCGAGCTCGCCCGCCCGCTCCTCGAGCAGCTCCTCCATCCGCCGCTGCGGGATCCCCAGCGCGTGCAGCGAGTGATCGGGGAACGGGGTGAGGTCCAGCGGGATCGCCCCGAAGATGAACCGCGGCACCGGGTGCGGCGGGCCGTCGTGCCCGCTGAAGAGCTCGTAGATCCCCCGCCGGTCGAGCGCCTCCACCACCCGGCCGACGAGGCCGTTGGCCTTCGGCTTCCTCGACCGTTCGGCGAGCCGTTCCAGCACCACCGCATCCACTCCGGCGAGCGCGAGCTCGCCCGCCATCAGCAGGCCGTTCGGACCGGCACCGACGATCACGACGTCGTACACGGAGCCCTCCTCGGGGCAGGACGGATCGGCGTCCCGCCGACGCGGGACGCTGGTTCTGGACGTGGGTCTAGACGGAGCGCGGATCCGGCAGGCCGGCCGCGAACTGGCGCAGTGCGTCGTCGAGCAGGGAGGCGAGCGCGACGGGCGGGTCGGCCCGCAGCCACTGCTCGCTGGCGACCTGGACCGCCGCTCCGGCCGCCGCGGCGACCAGCCGCGGGTACATGTCCCGGTCCGGATCGGTGCCGGTCCGCTCCGCCACGGCCGCCGTGAGCTCGCGTTCGGCGGTGGCGGACGCCTTCACGAACTCGCCGCGCAGCTCGAGCTGCGCCAGGAGCAGGCGCACCCCGCTGGTCCATTCGGCCGGGGGACCGGGAGCGGCGGGGTCGGGCGTGCCGAACACCGCGCGGACGGCATCGGTGAGCGCCGTCCAGAGCGGATCGGTGGTGGGGCGGGTGCGCAGCTGGTCGGCGACGTGCGCGAACCGGTCGAGGTGCCGCCACACGATGGCCTCGTACTTGCTGGCGAAGTAGTTGTTGAACGTGCGCGGGGACACGCCCGCCTCCGCGGCGATCTCGTCCACGGTGACGCCGGCGAGGCCGCGCTCGACGGCGAGTCGCAGCGCCGCCCAGCTGAGCGCCGCGCGCGTCTGCTCCTTCTTGCGTTCGCGCAACCCCATGGGACCGAGGTTAGTGCAAACTTGCGGAGCCCGCAAATTTGCTGGTCCTGCAGTTTTACGGCTGCTCGATCGCCGCCTGGAGCGCGTCGCGGATCGTCAGGTGGCGGAAGGGGTAGCCGTGCTTCTGCAGCACGGCCGGCACCACGAACGGGCCGGTGAGGACGAGCTCCTCGGCGAGCTGACCGAGCACGGTGCGCAGCACGGCCGCGGGCACGACGAACGGGGCCGGCCGGTTCAGCACCTCCGCGAGCGCGGCGGTGAACTGGGTGTTCGTCGCGGGCTCCGGGCCCGCGAGGTTCACCGGGCCTGCGACCTCGGCGTGCTCCAGCAGGAACCGCATCGCCCCGACCTCGTCGTCCAGCGAGATCCAGGGGAACGCCTGGTGGCCCGTGCCGATCCGGCCGCCGAGCATCAGCGAGAACAGCGGCCGCAGCCGCCCGAGCAGCCCTCCGTGCGGGGCCAGCACGCCCGCCGAGCGCATCAGCACCACCCGGGTCCCGCCTTCGGCGGCGGGGGCGGTGGCGGCTTCCCAGTCCCGGCACACCTCGGAAAGGAAGGTCGTGCCCGACGGGGCCGTCTCGTCCACGACGCGGGTGCCGGTGTCGCCGTAGAAGTGCACGCCGGACGCGCTGAGCAGGGTCGGGACCCGATGCTGTGCGACCGCGGTCGCGAGCACCTCGGTGGGGACGTTGCGGCTGTCGCGCAGCAGCTGCTTGCGCGCCCCGCTCCACGGCCGGTCGCCGATGCCGGCGCCGCCGAGGTTCACGACGGCGTCGACGCCGTCGAAGGTCCCCTCGTCGATCCGGCCGGCGGGAGGGTCCCACCCGCGCTCGTCCGGGGCCGCGGGAGCCCGCCGGACGAGCCGCAGGACCTCGTGGCCCGCGTGCCGGAGGTCGGCGACGAGAGCGGTACCGATCAGGCCGGACGAACCGGCGACCACGACGCGCACGCCCGAGATCTTCGCGGAAGCCGTCCCGCATCGCGACCGGGGGACCGGTCAGCCGGTGGTCCCGTCGGGCAGTCCAGGCGCGATGTCGGGGTGACCGGCGTGGCGCGCGGCCTCCCTCGCCCCCGGGTCGTGAGTGGATACGGGTGCCCCGGCACCCGTATCCACTCACGGTGGTGTCTAGAGGCCCAGGTCGGCCTCGAAGGCACCTTCCTCGAGGCGGGCCTTGATCGCGCTCACGAACCGGCCGGCGTCGGCGCCGTCGACGATCCGGTGGTCGTAGGTGAGCGGCAGGAAGCAGACCGAGCGGATGGCGATCACATCGTCGCCCTCGGGGCCGGTCACGACGGTGGGCTGCTTCGTGATCTTGCCCGTGCCGAGGATGGCGACCTGTGGCTGGTTGATGATCGGCGTGTCGAAGAGCGCACCGGCGCTGCCGATGTTCGTGATCGTGAACGTGCCGCCCGACAGCTCGTCCGGGCCGATCTTGTTCTCGCGCGTGCGCTGCGCGACGTCGGAGATCCGGCGGGCCAGCCCGGCGATGTTCAGGTCCTCGGCGTTCTTGATCACCGGCACGAGCAGGCCGCGCGGGGTGTCCACCGCGATGGCGAGGTGCACGGCCCCGTGGTAGGTGACCTCCTTGGTCTCCTCGTTGATCGAGGAGTTGACCTGCGGGTACGCCTTGAGCGCCTCGACCGTCGCCTTCGCGAAGAACGGCAGGAACGTCAGCTTGACGCCCTCGCGCCGCTCGAACTCGCCCTTGGCGCGGGCCCGAAGCGCGGCGATGCGCGTGACGTCGACCTCCTGCACCGTGGTGAGCTGGGCCGAGATCCGCAGCGACTCGGTCATCCGCTGGGCGATGACCTGTCGCAGCCGCGGCATCTTCACCGTGGTGCCCGGCTCCGGCGCGCCGGCCGCGGGCTTCGGGACCTGCCGCGCGGGCGCTCCGGACGGGGCGGCCGCCGGCGTGGACGGGGCCGCCGCGGCCGCGGGCTCCGGGGTGGGCTCCGGGGTGGGCTCCGGGGCGGGCTTCTTCGCCTCGGCCGCGGCCAGCACGTCCTGCTTGCGGATGCGGCCGCCGACGCCGGAGCCGCTGATCGAGGACAGGTCGACGTCGTGCTCGGCGGCGAGCTTGCGCACCAGCGGCGTGACGTACGGCGCGCCGCCGCGCGAGCCGTCGTCCTGCGCCGCGGGCTGCTCGGCCTCCTCCGGCTCCTCGGCCTGCGCGGGGCGGGACGCGGGGGACGGACGCTCCTCGGCCTGGGGGCGGGCGGGCTCGGGCTCGGGCTGCGCGGCCGGCTCGGGGGCGGGAGCCGGGGCCTCCTGCCTGCCACCTGCGGCCGCGTCGCCGATGACGGCGAGCCGAGCGCCGACCTCGATCGTCTCGTCCTCGGCCGCCGTGATCTCCAGCAGCGTGCCGGCCACGGGGGAGGGGATCTCGGTGTCGACCTTGTCGGTGGACACCTCGAGCAGCGGCTCGTCGACCTCGACCCGGTCGCCGACCTGCTTGAGCCAGCGGGTGACGGTGCCCTCGGTGACGCTCTCGCCGAGCTCGGGCATGCGGACGGCAGTGCCCTCGCCCGCGGGCGCCGTGGCGGCCTGCGGGGCCTCGGCCGGCTGCTCCTGCTGGGACGGGGCCGCGGCGGGAGCAGGCTCCTCGGCCTCGGCCACCTCCTCGGCGGGCTCGTCGACGGTGGGCTGCACCGTCCGGCCGCCGGCGGAGTCGGCGGGACCGGAGTCGGTGGGTGCCTCGTCGGCGTCGCCGATCACGGCCAGCTCGCCGCCGACCTCGACGGTCTCGTCCTCGCCGGCGACGATGCGCTGCAGGACGCCTGCGGCGGGCGATGGGATCTCGGTGTCGACCTTGTCGGTGGACACCTCGAGCAGCGGCTCGTCGACTTCGACCCGGTCGCCCTCCTGCTTGAGCCACCGGGTGACGGTGCCCTCGGTGACACTCTCACCGAGGGCGGGCATCTGGACGGAGAAGGCCATTTCGGGTCGGAGCTCCTCTTCCTGCGGTTCGGGGTTCGGTTGCCGGGGCGGCTGTCGGCTGTGCCAGATCAGGAGTGGCTGTGCAGGGGCTTGCCGGCGAGCGCGAGGTGCGCTTCCCCGAACGCCTCGTTCTGGGTGGGGTGGGCGTGCACGAGCGCGGCGACGTCCTCGGCCTGGGCGTCCCAGTTGTAGACGAGCTGGGCCTCGCCGATGAGCTCGCCGACGCGGGCGCCGATCATGTGGATCCCGACCACCGGACCCGGCGTGCCCTCGCCGCCGGCCTTGACGAGCTTGATCGCGCCCTGGGTCTGCAGGATCTGGCTCTTGCCGTTGCCGGCGAGGTCGTAGACGAGCGTCTGGACGTCGCCGTGCTTCTCCCGGGCCTGGGCCTCGGTGAGCCCGACCGAGGCGACCTCCGGTTCGCAGTAGGTGACGCGCGGGATGCCGGCCTCGTCGATCGGCGCCGGCGCCAGCCCGGCAATCTCCTCGGCCACGAAGATCCCCTGCTGGAAGCCCCGGTGGGCGAGCTGGAGGCCGGGCACGATGTCGCCGAGGGCGTACACGTTCCGCAGGTTGGTGCGCAGCCGCTCGTCGGTGAGGACGAACCCGCGCTCCATGGTGATGCCGGCCTCCTCGTAGCCGTGGCCCGCGGTGTTGGGCCCGCGGCCGACCGCGACGAGCAGCAGGTCGGCCTCGATCTCCTCGCCGGACTCCAGCGAGACGGTGACCGAGTCGTCGGTCTGCTTCGCGCCGGTGAACTTCACGCCCGTCTTGAACGCGATCTTGCGGCGGCGGAATGCCCGCTCGAGCTGCTTGGAGGCGAACTCGTCCTCGTTGGGGACGAGGCGGGGCAGCGCCTCGACGATCGTGACCTCGGCGCCGAAGCTGCGGAACACCGAGGCGAACTCGACGCCGATCACGCCGCCGCCCAGCACGACGACCCGGTTGGGCACGGAGCCGAGGTGGATGGCCTCGTTGCTGGTGATGACCCGGCCGCCGATGTCGAGGCCGGGGAGCGACTTCGCGTAGCTGCCCGTGGCGAGCACCACGTTCCGCCCGACGTAACGATCATCACCGACGACGACCGCGTTCGGGCCCTCGAACCGACCCGTGCCCTCCACGAAGTTGATCTTGCGGGACTTGACCAGGCCCTGCAGGCCCTTGTACAGCTTCGCGACGACGCCGTCCTTGTAGCCGTTGACGCCGGCCATGTCGATGCCGGCGAGCGAGCTCTTGACGCCGATCTTGTCGCCCTCGCGGGCGGCGTCGGCCACCTCCGCAGCGTGCAGCAGCGCCTTGGTGGGGATGCAGCCGTAGTGCAGGCACGTGCCGCCCAGCTTGTCGCGCTCCACCAGGACCACGGACATGCCCAGCTCGGCGGCGCGCAGCGCGGCGGCGTAGCCACCCGAACCGCCCCCGAGAACGACCAGGTCCGCGTTGTGCTCGGGCACGTGTGCACTCCCTATCGATCGGCTGCCACGGGTGTGGATGCGGCATGTCACGCCGCGGAAGCCATCTTGTCATCCGCCGGTGCCGGACGCGGCGCCTGGTCGGCCGGGAGCGGATCCGCCGTCTCGATCGTTGAGGGTCCGGGAGGTGGCGCGAGATGGGGCTGTTCGGGAAGCTGCGGCGGGGCGCGTCGCGGGCGAGGAACGAGGACGAGGCGCACCTGCGGGCATGGGCCGCCGCGCACGCGGGCGTCGAGGCGTTCGTCGAGCCGCGCACCACCGTCACCGAGACCACCGTGCTGCTGGTCGACAAGGACGGCGCGTGGACGCGCCGCCGCACCCCCGGCCCGGCAGCGGCCCGCAAGTTCGCCCGGTCGCTCGCGATGCCGATCTACGACGTGCAGCTGGTCGGCTACCCGCAGCGGATGCGCGACCACGACGCCCGGCAGCGCATCCTCCGCAAGCGGGCCCGAGGCGATTAGCACCTTGGAGCCTTACTGCTGTTCACACGGCCCGGGAACAGCAGTAAGGCTCCAAGGTGCGTCTCAACCGTTCTTCGCGATGTCGGTCAGGAGGGCGTGGAGGGTGCGGACGGGCACGCCGGTGCCGCCCTTCGTCACGTAGCCGTACGGGCCGCCGCTGTGGAAGCTCGGGCCCGCGATGTCGATGTGGGCCCACTGCAGGCCGTCCGGCACGAACGCACGCAGGAACGTGCCGGCCACGAGCATGCCGCCCCAGCGACTGCCCGTGACGTTCGCGATGTCGGCGATGCGGGAGTCCAGCTCGCCGCGCATGTGCTCGGGCAGCGGCATGGCCCAGCCGTCCTCGCCGGTGGCGCGGGCGTGGGCGGCCACCCGGTCGCGGAAGTCGTCGCTGCCCATGACGCCTGCCGTGCGCATGCCGAGCGCCACCTGCTGGGCGCCGGTGAGGGTGGACGTCTCCACCAGGTAGTCGGGGTCGTCCTCGGACGCGCGGACGATCGCGTCGGCGAGGATGAGCCTGCCCTCGGCGTCGGTGTTGAGCACCTCCACGGTCTTCCCGCCGTACATCCGCAGCACGTCGCCGGGGCGGTAGGCGGTGGCGCTGGGCATGTTCTCGGCCATCGGCACGGTGGCGGTGACGGCCACGGGCAGCTGCAGCTGCGCCGCGAGCACCGTGGTGGCGATCACCGCGGCGGCGCCGCTCATGTCCGAGGTCATGTGGTCCATGTTCGCGGCCGGCTTGATCGAGATGCCGCCGGTGTCGAACGTGATGCCCTTGCCGACCAGCGCGACCTTGGCCCGCGGCTCGGAGCCGCCCGCGTACCGCAGCCGCACCAGCCGCGGCTTGCGCGACGAGCCGCTGCCGACGCCCAGCACGCCGCCGAAACCGGCGGCGGCGAGCGCCTCGTCGTCCAGGACCTCGACCTCGACGCCCGCGGCCTCGGCGAGCTCACGCGCGCGGGCGGCGAACGTCTCGGGGTAGAGGTCGTTGGGCGGGGTGTTCACCAGGTCACGGGCGGTGCGCACGGCACCGGCCACCGCCGTGGCGGTGCGCAGGACCTCCTCCTGCCCGTCCTCGGCGAGGAGCCCGACGGCGCCGACGGGGGCGCGGCCGCCGCCGTTCGAGCGGTACTCGGTGAACGTGTAGGCGCCCAGCAGCGTGCCCTCCGCCGCCGCGCCGAGGTCGAGCCGCCCGAGCGTGCTCACGGCGCGCCCGCTGCCGGCCAGCGCGCGGGCCGCGGAGCCGGAGGCCCGCCGCACCTGGTCGGCGTGCGGCTCCCCGCCCTCGTCCGGAGCGCCGAGCCCGGCGGCGACGAGCAGCGGCGCGGTGATCGCACCCCGCGTGGGCAGCTTCACCACCTCGTCGGCCTTGCCGGTGGCGCCGACGACGGCGAGCAGGTCGGCGAGGGTCGTCTCCCCGCCGAACGCCTCGGCGATCTCCGTGGCGCCCGTGGCGAGGCGCGGGCGCTCCTCCCCGTCGGCCGCGGGCAGCAGGCCGATGACCACGGCGTCGACGTCGGCGGTGACGGGCGAGCCGTTGGCGATGTGCAGGTCGGTGGACACGCGGCGGGGTCCTCTCGGGAGAAGGGGTGGCGAGACCGGTTCGAAATGCTAATGACACCCGCGTGCCGTCGGACCGGGCAGGCCCGGGTGCAAGGGTGGACGCCGTGTCCTCGAGCCTGGAGCGCCGACTGGGTACGGCCGACGCCACGGTGCTCGGGCTGGCCGCCATGCTCGGTACCGGCGTGTTCGCGGTCTGGGCGCCCGCCGCGGCCGCCGCGGGGCCGTTCCTGCTGCTCGCCGTCCTGCTCGCGGGGATCGTCGCGGCCTGCAACGCCGCGTCCACCGCCGACCTCGCCGTCGCCCACCCGGAGAGCGGCGGCGGCTACGTGTACGGCCGGGAGCGGCTCGCCCCGGCCTTGGGCCGGCTCGCAGGCGTGGCGTTCCTGGTCGGGAAGACGTCCTCGGCGGCCGCGGCGGCCGGGGTCTTCGGTGCCTACGTGCTCCCCTCGAGCCCGCTGCCGGCTGCCGTGCTGGTGATCGTGGCCGCCACCGCGCTGAACGTCGCCGGCGTGCGCTGGACGGCGCGCGGGGCGTACGCGCTGGTCGGAGGCACGCTCGCGGTGCTGCTGGTCGTGGTGGTGATCGGGCTGCTCGGGCCGGTCCCCGCCGACGTCGGCACCCTCGCCAGCCCGGACGCCGAGCCCGTTCCCGGTCCCGGCGGCGGGCTCGGAGTGCTCACCGCGGCCGCGCTCGTGTTCTTCGCCTTCGCCGGGTACGCGCGCGTCGCGACGCTCGGCGAGGAGGTGCGCGACCCCCGCCGCACGATTCGGCGGGCCGTCACGCTGGCGCTGGGCATCACGCTGCTGACCTACCTGCTCGTGGCCGCGGCACTGGTGGTCGGGCTCGGCACGGACCGGCTCGGCACCGAGGCCACCCCGCTCGTGGCCGTGGTCGACGCGGGCCAGATGAGCGCGCTCGGCGTGCTCGTCCGCGCAGGCGCGGCAGTGGCGGCCGGCTCGGCGCTGCTGTCGGTGCTGGTCGGGGTGAGCCGCACGGCGCTGGCCATGGCCCGGCGCCGGGAGCTGCCCGGCGGCCTGGCCGCGATCTCCGCGCGTGGCACACCGTGGCGCGCCGACCTGGCAGGTGGCCTCGTCGCGATCGGCATCGCGGCGGTGGCCGGCCCGGTGGCGGCGATCGCGCTCTCGGCCTGCTCCGTGCTGGTCTACTACGCCGTGATCAACCTGGCCGCGCTGCGGCTGCCGCGGGCGGAGCGCAGCTGGCCGCACGTCACGTCGGTGCTCGGCCTGCTGCTGTGCGTCGGGCTCGCCGCGCTGCTGCCCACCCGCCAGGTGCTGATCACAGCGGTCGCCCTCGCCGTCGGGTGGACGCTCTGCACGCTGCTCGGCCACGGCCGCGCGGCTGCACCGGGCGACGGGGCGTCCGGGTAGGTTCGCCGCGTGGCCGATCTCCTCACCAGCCCGCTGCACGACCGGCACACCGCGCTCGGCGCCACCCTCGGCGAGTTCGGGGGCTGGTCGATGCCCCTGGCGTACCCCGCAGGCACGGTGGCCGAGCACACCGGCGTGCGCGAGGCGGTGGGCGTGTTCGACGTGAGCCACCTCGGCAAGCTCGCGATCACCGGCCCGGGGGCGGCGGAGTTCGTGAACCGCTGCTTCACCGCCGACCTGGGGAGGATCGGGCCCGGGAAGGCGCAGTACACGCTGTGCTGCACCGAGTCCGGCGGCGTGGTCGACGACATCATCGTCTACCTCGTCGGGCCGGACGAGGTGCTCGCCGTGCCCAACGCCGCCAACGCCGCCCGGGTCTCCGAGCTGCTGCGGGCGGCCGCCCCGGACGGGGTCGCCGTCACCGACCGGCACCGCGACCTCGCCGTGCTCGCGGTCCAGGGGCCGAAGGCGGCCGAGGCGCTCGTGACCGTGCTCCCGGGCGCGGCGGACCTCGCCGGCCTGGACTACATGGCGTTCGCCGACGTCGCCGCGCGCAGCGACAGCGGAGCGCGCATCGACGCCGCGATCCGCGTCTGCCGCACCGGCTACACGGGCGAGCGCGGCTACGAACTGCTGGTGCCCGCCGACGACGCGCCGCGCGTCTGGGACGCCCTGCTCGCCGCGGCCGAGCCGCTCGGCGGCGGCCCCGCGGGGCTCGGCGCCCGCGACACGCTCCGTACGGAGATGGGCTACCCGCTGCACGGGCAGGACCTCTCCGAGGACATCACGCCCGTGCAGGCCGGGAGCGGGTGGGCAGTCGGCTGGACGAAGCCGGAATTCTGGGGCCGCAAGGCCCTGCTCGCGGAGAAGGAGGCCGGGCCGGCGCGGCGGCTGCGCGGGCTGCGGGCCACCGGGCGCGGCATCCCGCGTGCCGGCATGGCGGTGCTTGCCGGCGGCGAGCGCGTCGGCACCACCACGTCGGGCACGTTCTCCCCGACGCTCAAGGCCGGCATCGCGCTCGCCCTGATCGACACCGCATCCGGCGTCGGCCTCGACGACCCGGTCACCGTCGACGTCCGCGGCAGGGCCCTGGACTGCACGGTCGTGAAGCCACCGTTCGTCCCGTCCCACGTGCGGTAGTCGGACGTCCGACCGTTGTGCGGCCTAGTACCGTCTCCGGTATGACCGTGGAGTTCTCCCGCGCCCCCCACCCGTCCCCGGTCCCTGCGGCCCGGCGGGTGGAGATGGTGGCCGACCCCGGGTTCGGCCGGTATTTCACCGACCACATGGTCACCATCCGGTGGAAGGCCGGTGTGGGCTGGCACGACGCGGCGGTGGTGCCGTACGGGCCGCTCACCCTCGACCCGGCCACGATGGTGCTGCACTACGGGCAGGAGATCTTCGAGGGGCTCAAGGCCTACCGGCAGCCCGACGACTCGATCGCGACCTTCCGCCCGGAGGCCAACGCGGCCCGCTTCCGGTCCTCCGCCGCCCGCATGGCGATGGCGGAGCTGCCCGACGAGCTGTTCCTCGCCTCCCTGGAGGAGCTCGTGGGCGCCGACCGCGAGTGGGTGCCGCCCGCGGGCGGCGAGGACTCGCTGTACCTGCGCCCGTTCATGGTGGCAACGGAGGTCGGGCTCGGGGTGCGGCCCGCCGCCGAGTACCTGTACGCCCTGATCGCCTCGCCGGCAGGTCCGTACTTCACGGGTGGTGTCGCTCCGGTGGACGTGTGGCTGTCCACCGACTACACGCGCGCGGCCCTCGGCGGCACCGGCACCGCGAAGTGCGGCGGCAACTACGCCGCCTCCCTGCTGCCGCAGGCCCAGGGCGCCGAGCACGGCTGCGCCCAGGTCGCCTACCTCGACGCCGAGGAGCGGCGGTGGATCGACGAGATGGGCTCGAACAACCTGTTCTTCGTGTTCGGATCCGGCGACGACGTCGAGGTGGTCACGCCGTCGCTCACCGGCAGCATCCTCGCGGGCGTCACGCGCGACTCCCTGCTCGTGCTGGCCAAGGAGCTGGGCTGCCAGGTCACCGAGCGGCGGGTGTCGGGCCAGGAGTGGCTCGAGGGCGCCGCCGACGGGCGGATCAGCGAGGTCTTCGGGTGCGGCACCGCGGCGGTGATCACGCCGATCGGGCGCGTCAAGCACAACGAGGGCGAGGTGGAGATCGGCGGCGGCCAGCCCGGCCCGGTCACCCTGAAGCTGCGCGCCCTGCTGACGGACATCCAGCGGGGGACCGCGCCGGACACCCACAGCTGGATGCGCACGCTGGTCGCTGCGGGCTGAGCCGGTCGGCGGTTCGACGATCAAGCGCAGATGGCGGCCGGCCGTCACGAGGTGACGATCCACTGCGGTAGGCGCGCCGTTCCCGGCCGGTCGCGGCCTGCCTCCCGCCTCGCCCGCGCGTGTTCGCCCCGGTTGGTCCCAGCCCCAGCGATGTTCGGTGCGGAACGCACCGCCAGGGAGCGGGCTGGGCCACCGCGAGCAGTACACCATCGCAGTCGGCACCACCGTGCTGTGCTGCTCTGCCGGTCGCCGCCGCCCGGTCGCGACGAGCGGCACCTCGACGCAGCCGCCGCCACCGTGGAGTACTGCGGATCACCGCCCCGCTGTCACTGCCCTTGCACGGTGGTGCAAGGGGGCGCGCCCCCGATTCGGCACACCCTCGGGAGGCACGTCAGGTCCCTGCCCCGCTGATCAAAAGCGTTTCTAGCCGGTCGCCAGCGCCACCAGGACCACCGTCGTCGCGAGCTCGTTGCCCGCGCCGAGCACGTCGCCGGTCATGCCTCCGAAGCGGTGGGCCGTGTGCCGGGACAGCGCGACGACGAGCGCGGCGCCGAGCACCACGCCGGCCCCGGCGCGCAGGCCCATCGTGAGCCCGGCGGCGGCCAACGCCGCCCACCAGGCCACGGGCACCCACCACGGTTGTGACCCCGCCACCAGCGCGCCGAGGCCGCCGGGCCGCGCGGCGCGCACCCCGCGCCGGGCGATCCAGCCGAACCCGGCGCGGCCGGCCGCCGCGGCCAGCGCGACCCCGGCCACCGCGGACGGGCCGGTGGACGCGAGCTCGGCGAGCGCCACGGCCTGGACGCCCAGCACCACGACGAGCGTCACCACCGCGAACGCGCCCACGCCGCCCTCGCGCATCACGGCGAGCGCGCGTTCCGGCGGGCCGTAGCACCCCAGCCCGTCCGCGGTGTCGGCCAGCCCGTCGACGTGCATGCCGCGGGTGGCGAGCGCGCAGAACCCGACGGCGAGCAGCCCCGCGGCGAGCGGCGGCACCCCGAGCGCGGCCATGCCGAGGAGCAGGCCGCCCGCCACCGCGCCCAGCGCCGCACCGACGACCGGCGCCCAGCGCAGCGCGCCGGCCCCGAGCCGCGCGGTCGGCTCGGGCGACCGCACCGGCAGCACGGTCAGCAGGCCCAGCGCGACCGCGAGGGACCTCACGCGTGCCCGGCTTCTCCGAGCAGCCGCACCGCCATCTGCAGGAGCGGGACGGCGGCCACGGCGCCGGTGCCGTCGCCGAGCCGGATGCCGAGGTCGAGCACGGGGGACAGGCCCAGGTGCTCCTCTACGGGGGCCATCGCCGGGTCCGGGGACCGCTGGGCGTAGAGCCACCACTCCCTGGCGCCCTTCGCCAGCTCGTCGGCCAGCAGCGCGGCCGCCCCCACGACGAGCCCGTCGAGCAGCACCGGCGTGCGCCGCAGCGCGGCCTGCACGCAGAAGCCGGTGAGCGCGGCGATATCGGCGCCGCCCGCGACCCGCAGCAGGGCGAGCGGGTCGCGCACGTACGGGCGGGCCCTGCGCAGCGCGTCGCGCACGGCGGCAGCCTTGCGCATCCAGCCCGCGTCGTCGATCCCGCTGCCGCGCCCGATCACGGCCACCGGCTCCGTGCCGGTGAGCGCCGCGACGAGCGTCGCCGCCGGGGTGGTGGCCCCGACCCCGAGCGAGGCAGGCACCAGCAGGTCGGCGCCCGCGTCCACCTCCTCGTCGGCCAGCGCCCGCCCGACGGCCAGCGCGCGGTCGACCTCGTCGGCCGTGAGCGCGTCCTCGCGGTCGATGCGGCCGCTGCCGCGCCGGATCCGGCGCTGGTCGCCCTCGTCGGTGTCGAGCGCGACGTCGACGACCCGCATCGACACGCCCGCAACCGCGGCGAGCACCCCGACCGGCGCCGTGTGCTCCTGGATCCCGGCGATCTGGCGCAACGTGTCGCCCGGCGCGTGCGCGGACACCCCGGCGGCGGCGATCCCGTGGTCGCCCGCGATCACCACCAGGCGGGGCCGCGCGAGCGGCCGCGGCGGGCACACCCCCTGCGCCGCGGCGAGCCAGACGCCCAGTTCGGCGAGCCGGCCGAGCGCCCCGTCGGGCACGTCCAGCTCGGCGTGGCGGGCGACGGCGGCGCGCCGCGCGTCGACGTCGGGCGCGGTGATCGCAGGAAGCTCCACGGGATGTTCCTACAGCGCGCGGTGCGGCGCCCGCGGGGCGGGTGCCGCGACACCTCAGCTGTATGGGCGGGGCGGCTGCGGCGGCAAGGCGGTCGCACACCAACTTCGGTGCTGGCACACCAACTGCAGTCACTGTGTGAGCACCGAAGTTGCTGTGTGACGCCCCTGCTCGCCTACTTCAGCCGCAGGGGGAGGCCCGCGACCAGCAGCGTCACCTCGTCGCAGACGGCCGCGAGGGCCGCGTTGAGGGCACCCAGCTCGTCGCGGAACAGGCGCCCCGCCCGGGTGCCGGGTACGACGCCGAGGCCGACCTCCGCCGACACCAGCACGACCCGGCCCGGCGCGGCCGCGACCGCCGCCACCAGCTCGTCGACCGCGGTGCCCACGGCAGGCGGCACGGCGGGCGCGTCCCAGGCCCCGGCGTCGTCGAGCACCCCCGTGAGCCAGGTGGCGAGGTCGTCGACCAGCAGCGGCCCGCCGCCCGCGCGCACGACCGCGGCGACGTCGGCGTCCTCGAGCGTGGCCCAGGACGGGGGACGGCGGGCGCGGTGGGCGTCGATGCGCGCCGACCACTCGACATCGTCGGGGCGGCGGCGGGCGGTCGCCAGGTAGCGGACCGGGGCGTCCGCCGGCAGCATGCCCTCGGCGTGGGCGGACTTGCCCGAGCGGGTGCCGCCCAGCACCAGCGTCCGGCTCAGCATCGATGCTCGTTCCGCGACGCTGCGGTCAGGGGTTCGCGCCCCGCTCGACCCGCGGCTTCGGGATGCGCAGCCTGCGCAGCTGGCTGGCCCGGGTGAACGCGTACCAGCCGGTGGACAGGGCGCCGATCTGCTCGTCGGGGAACTTCGCCCGCGCCTTCCGGGTGACCGACGCGCCGAGGAAGATCCCCTCGATGATCATCGTCGACAGGGCGACGAGGCTGAACAGGCTCAGGTACTGCTGGGCGGCCGGCACCGGGACCAGCAGTGAGAGCACGACGATCAGCGCCAGGGGCATGAAGAGGCCCATGATGTGCGGCCGGGAGTCGATCACGTCGCGGACGTAGGCCTTCACCGGCCCGCGGTCCCGAGGCATGAGGTAGCGGTCGTCACCGGCGGCCATCCGCTGCCGCCGCTCGTCCGCCAGGCGGCGCCGCTCCTCCTTGCTCGGCCGGTTCGCCTTGGCGAGCCGCGCGGCCTCGCGCTGGGTGCGCGGCGGTGGCGCGGCCGGCCCGCGGCGCTTGCCCTCGGCGTCACGGCGCTTCGGGGTGGGACGGCCCTTGCCCGCGGTGCGCTTCGGCGAGGACGTGTCGGAGTCGGTGGGCGCCGGCGCCGCGGACTCGGACGAGTCGGCGCCGACCTTCGACGGCGTGGAACGGCGCAGGAACCTCACGCACGTCACCTTACGGGCGATAGCGTCTGGCACATGCGAGTGGTCGTGGCACCTGATTCCTTCGGCGGCACCCTGAGCGCCACGGCGGCGGCCGAGGCGATCGCGGAGGGGTGGCGCCGCACCGCCCCCGACGACGAGCTGCGGCTCCTCCCGCTCGCCGACGGCGGCACCGGTTTCGTCGAGGTGCTGCACGCCGCGCTCGGTGGTGAGTGGCACGAACGCGAGGTCACGGGGCCGTTCGGCGACCCCGTGCCGGCGCGGTGGCTGCGGATCGGGGACACCTGCTACCTGGAGTCCGCCGCCGCGTGCGGGCTGCACCTCGTACCGCGGGAGCGCCGCGTCCCCGAGGTGGCCGTCTCGGTCACCTCGCGCGGGGTCGGCGAGCTGGTGGCCGACGCGCGCGACGCGGGTGTCGCCGAGGTCGTCGTCGGGCTGGGCGGATCGGCCACCACCGACGGTGGCGCCGGGATGCTGGCGGCGCTGGGCGCCGTTCCCGTCGACGCCGACGGCGCCCCGCTCTCCGGCGGCGGAGCCCCGCTGGCCCGCTGCGCCCGGCTGGAAGGCGCGGTCGACCTGGGCGGCGTGCGGCTGGTGGCCGCCGCGGACGTGGACAACCCGCTGCTCGGACGGCACGGGGCGGCCGCGGTGTTCGGCCCGCAGAAGGGCGCCGACGACGGCGCCGTCGCCGAGCTGGACGCCGCGCTGGCGCGGTTCGCCGACGCGCTCGCCGCCGCGTTCGGCGTGGACGTGCGCGACGAGCCGGGCGCCGGTGCCGCGGGCGGGCTCGGCGCGGCACTGCTCGCGTGCGGCGCGCGCCGGGTGTCGGGAGCGGGCCTGGTGCGCGAGCTCGTCGGCCTGGACACCGAGCTCGACAAGGCCCAGCTCGCCATCACGGGCGAGGGCAGCTTCGACTGGCAGTCGCTGCGCGGGAAGCTCATCACGGCCGTGGCGCGGGGTGCCGCCGACCGCGGCCTGCCGTGCGTGGTGCTGGCCGGGCAGGTGTCGGTGGGGCGGCGGGAGGCCGCCGCGGTGGGCGTCGACTCCGCATACGGGGTGGCCGAGCACGCGGGCAGCGTCGAGGCCTCGATGGCCGACCCGGCGGGCACCCTCGCGGCGCTCGCCGAGCACGTGGCCAGGCAGTGGAGCAAGGGCTGAGCGACGCTCGCGGCGCGAACACCGATACCGATGGTGGCGCCCGTCACGGTGGGGTCGCTGCCCGGGCGGGATCGGGTACCGGAGGTACCCTGGGAACAGGACCGCGCCGCACGATGTTGGGGAGAGTCATGACTGTCGACAACACCACCGCCGTCGAGACCGAGACGCACGGCGTCGAGCTCACCGACGCCGCCGCGCTCAAGGCCAGGGCGCTGCTCGACCAGGAGGGCCGCGACGACATGCACCTGCGCATCGCCGTCCAGCCCGGTGGCTGCGCCGGCCTGCGCTACCAGCTGTTCTTCGACGACCGCGAGCTCGACGGCGACCTGTTCCGTGACTTCCACGGCCTGAAGGTCGGCGTCGACCGGATGTCCGCCCCGTACCTGCAGGGCGCCGTCATCGACTTCGTCGACAGCATCGAGAAGCAGGGCTTCACGATCGACAACCCGAACGCGGGCGGCTCCTGCGCCTGCGGCGACTCGTTCAACTGATCGCGGCCAAGGATCGTGGCCAACTGAGCTGACTGCGGCTTCCTCGCGGACCCCGGCCGGACCCCTCGGCCGGGGTCCGGCGCGTCTGTAGGGTGACTCCCCGTGCCTATCGCCGTGACCGGGTCCATCGCCACCGACCAGCTGATGCACTTCCCCGGTCGGTTCGCCGACCAGATCGTCCTCGAGCAGCTCGACCGGCTCTCGCTCAGCTTCCTGGTCGACGACATGGTGATCCGGCCCGGCGGGGTGGCCGGCAACATCGCCTTCGCGCTCGGTGTGCTCGGTCGTTCGCCGCTGCTGGTCGGCGCGGTCGGGTCCGACTTCGGCGAGTACCGGGCCCGGCTGGAGGCCAACGGCGTCGACTGCTCCGCCGTGCTCGTCTGCCCGGATGTCAACACGGGCCGCTTCGTCTGCACCACCGACGACGACATGCGCCAGATCGCGTCCTTCTACACCGGCGCGATGGCGCGCTCCCGGGAGATCTCCCTGGCCCCGCTGCGGGACCGGATCGAGCTGGTGCTGGTGGGCGCCAACGACCCCGAGGCGATGCTGCGCCACACCGACGAGGCCCGGGAGCTGGGCATCCCGTTCGCGGCCGACCCGTCCCAGCAGCTCGCCCGCATGGATGGCCCGGAGATCCGCCGGCTCGTCCAGGGCGCCCGCTACCTGCTCACCAACGACTACGAGTGGGAACTCCTGCTCAAGAAGACCGGCTGGACCGAGGCCCAGGTCGCCGACGAGGTGGGGATCAGGGTCACCACGTACGGCGAGAACGGCGTGGAGATCCACGGCCCGCAGACGTTGAAGGTCGGCGTGGTGCCGGAGACCGGGAAGGTCGACCCCACCGGCGTCGGTGACGCGTTCCGCGCCGGGTTCCTCGCCGCCGTCTCGGGTGGCCTGTCGCTGGAGCGCGCCGCGCAGCTGGGCTCCCTCATCGCCGTGCAGGTGCTGGAGACCGACGGCCCGCAGGAGTGGTCGTGGGACCGCGCGAGCGCGCTGACGCGCCTGGGCGGCGCCTACGGCCCGGAGGCGGCGACGGAGATCGAGCGCGTGCTGCCCACCTGACCCGGATCAGAGGTCCAGCTCCCACTCTCCCAGCCGGTCGTAGGGGCAGTAGCCCATCGCCTCGTTGATCGACCGTCGCGGGCCCGGATCCGGTCGGCGTCGTGCTGCTCGGGGCCGTAGTGCAGGTCGTCGAGCGGGGGATCGGTGGACATGCGTGCCTTCAGCGCCGCCATGTCGTCGAGCCGGTCCGCCGGGGTGTTCCCCGTCCACTGGACGAGCTCGTAGCCGGTGGCGGCCGGCGGCGCGTGCGGCGTCGGCGAGCCGGTGCAGCAGCCTGCGCCCGATCCCGCGCCCGCGGTGCGCCGGTGCGACGACGAGCTCACCGAGCGCGTTGTCCGGGTTGTCCAGCAGGGGGAGCGCGAGCAGCGCAACCCCGACCGGCTCCGTCCCGGCGCGGGCCGGCCACGCCGTCTCGGCGTCGCCGGGCTCGCCCGCCTCCAGCCGAGCGTGGTGCTCCACCCAGCACGGCGGTGGGTCGGCGGGCACGTCGTGCGCCTGCGCCGCCGCGAGGACCGCGAACCAGTCGCGCAACGCGCCTTCGTCGTGGGGCGCGACGGTGTCGAGGGTGACGGGGGCGGCGAGTTCGACCACGATGCCCATCGCGGCACGCGGCGGCCGCGCGCGCCACCGGATTCCGCCCCACCCGGGCCGGTCGCCGGTGACCTGCTCGGCTAGTCTCTACGCGTGGTCGAAGTCGGCCGGGAAGACGCAGCTACGGTTCAGGAGGGCGGCTTGCAGTGGGCCGAGCACAGCGCGGGGAAGTCCGCCGCTCAGGGACGAGGCGGGGCCCGATGAGGCGCGCGGTCCAGTTGGCCGGGCTGGCGCTCCTGATCGTCCCGCTCACCACCGGATGCTCGGTGGAGGAGGTCCTGCGTTTCGGGTGGCCGGCGGGCATCACCCCGCAGGCCGAGGCGATGCGCGAGCTGTGGACGTGGGCGGCGGTCGCGGCGCTCGTCGTCGGCGCGGTCACGTGGGGCGCGATGTTCTGGGCGATCGCGTTCCACCGCAAGCGCAAGGGTGACGACAGCCTGCCGCGCCAGACGCAGTACAACCTGCCGCTCGAGATCACCTTCACGGTGATCCCGACGATCATCGTGGCGGTGCTGTTCGCGTTCACGGTCAACGTGCAGAACTACGTCGACGTCGACCAGCAGGACCCGGACCTGCGGGTGGACGTCACGGCGTTCCAGTGGAACTGGGAGTTCGAGTACCCGGACGCCCCCACGCCGGACGGGCGGCCGGTGAGCACGCTGGGCACGAGCGAGACCATCCCGCTGCTCGTGCTGCCCACCGGGCGGCGCATCGAGTTCTCGCAGCGGTCCAACGACGTGATCCACAGCTTCTTCGTGCCGGAGTTCCTGTTCAAGCGCGACGTCTTCCCGATGCCCGAGGTCAACGACCAGGACAACGTGTGGCAGATCGACTCGATCGACCGTGAGGGCGCGTTCGTCGGGCGGTGCGCCGAGCTCTGCGGCACCTACCACTCCATGATGAACTTCGAGGTCAGGGCGATCTCGCCGGCGCTGTTCGACCAGTGGCTCGGCCTGCGGCAGCAGGTGAACCCGGCCACCGGTGCCCCGTACACGGCCGGTGAGGCACTGCAGCAGCTCGGCTGCGGTCAGCTGTGCACGCCCCAGGCCTACACGACCTATCCCTTCAACACCGAACGCACGCAGCGCCACGCGTCGCAGCCGGTCACCGCGGGGAGCTGAGGCACGCCATGAAGGTCGAATCCCGCATCTTCGAGATCATCACCGCGTTCTTCTTCCTCGCGGCGATCGTCTACACCGTGCTGGCCCGGGAGGCCGTCGGCGTCGCGGCGCTCTTCCTCACCGGCGGCCTGTCGCTGATCATCGGCACGTACTTCCGGTTCGTCTCCCGGCGGCTGGAAGCGCGCCCGGAGGACAACCCCGAGGCCGAGGTGTCCGACGGCGCGGGCGACGTGGGCTTCTTCTCCCCGGGCAGCTACTGGCCGATCGGTGTGGCGGCGAGCGCCGCGGTGTGCGGCATCGCGCTCGCCTTCTGGCACGTGTGGCTGCTGGTGATCGGCGGCGTGCTGCTGCTGTTCACCGTCGGCGGGCTCGTCTTCGAGTACCACATCCGGCCGGCGGAGCACTAGCGTCAGTCCCGTGGCGGACGGGGAGGGGCAGCCGTCGGCGCTGCGCGTCGAGGAGAACGGCATCAACGTCATCTCCGACGCCGAACGCCACGGCACCCCGCGCCAGCTGTTCTGGCCGTGGTTCGCCGCCAACGTCTCGGTGCTCGGGCTGAGCTACGGTGCGTTCGCGCTCGGCTTCGGGATCTCCTTCCCGCAGGCGCTGGTGGCCGGGGTCGTCGGGATCGTGTTCTCGTTCCTGCTCGTCGGGTTCGTCGCGATCGCCGGCAAGCGGGGCTCGGCCCCGACGATGGTGCTGAGCCGGGCGGCGTTCGGCGTGCGGGGCAACCGGCTGCCGTCCGCGATCTCCTGGCTGCTGACGGTGGGCTGGGAGACCGTCCTCACCACCCTCGCGACCCTCGCCACGGCCACGGTCTTCTCCCGGCTCGGCTGGGGTGGCGGCACCGGCACCCTGCTGGTGGCGCTCGTCGTGGTGGCCGCGCTCACCGTCGCGGCAGGCGTGCTGGGCTTCCAGTTGATCATGCGCCTGCAGACGGTGATCACGGTCGTCACCGCCGTGCTCACCGTCGTCTACATCCTGCTCGTCGTCGACGACGTCGACTTCGCGGCCGTCGGCGCGCTGCCGAGCGGGTCGGCCCAGGAGGTCGTCGGCGCGCTGGTGATGCTGATGACGGGGTTCGGCCTGGGCTGGGTGAACGCCGCCGCCGACTACTCCCGCTACCTGCCGCGCGGCGCGTCCGGTCGCGGGGTGGTGGTCTGGACGACGGTCGGGTCGGCCCTCGCGCCGCTGGTGCTGTTCGCGTTCGGGCTGCTGCTCGCCGGCTCGTCCTCCGAGCTGTCGGACGGCATCGCCGCCGACCCGATCGGCGCGCTCACCACCGCGGTACCCACCTGGTTCCTCGTACCGTTCGCGCTGGTGGCGGTCCTCGGCCTGGTCGGCGGGGCGGTGCTGGACATCTACTCGTCCGGCCTCGCGATGCTCGCGATGGGCGTACGGGTCCCGCGCTACGTCGCCGCGCTGATCGACGGCGGGATCATGATCCTCGGCACGATCTACGCGGTGTTCTTCGGTGGGGAGTTCCTGGGGCAGTTCCAGGGCTTCCTCATCACGCTCGGGGTGCCGGTGGCGGCGTGGTGCGGCGTG
Organism: Pseudonocardia adelaidensis; assembly: GCF_039543345.1. NCBI lineage: Bacteria > Bacillati > Actinomycetota > Actinomycetes > Pseudonocardiales > Pseudonocardiaceae > Pseudonocardia > Pseudonocardia adelaidensis. The sequence goes on from NZ_BAABJO010000008.1 coordinate 253,468, forward strand.
ATGCTCGCCGACATCGCGCTGCGCCGGCGTGACTACGACGAGGCCGCGCTCTTCGACCCGGCCGGCCGGTACGGCGACGTGCGACCGTTACCGATCGCCGTCGTGGTGGTCGGCACGCTGCTCGGCTGGGGGCTGGTCGTGAACAGTTCCGCCGCGTGGCTCGCCTGGCAGGGCTACCTGCTGGGCCCGCTCGGTGGTCGCGAGGGCCCATGGGCGTACGCGAACCTCGGCGTGCTCGTGGCGCTGGTGCTCGCGTTCCTCGCCACCTGGGCCGGCACCGGCCGGGGGGTGCGCGCGCAGGAGGCGCGGGCCTGACCTTTTCTGCAGGGGCGGTCCGGAGCCGGAGGTGACGCGTCCCGCCAGGAGTACTTATGGTGGCGGGTGCTGGTCTGTGACGCAGAACCGAAGGCGGTTCTCCCCCATGACGGATGTACAGAGCCCGGGCACCCCCGTCGACGAGAAGAGCGGGGGCGGCCTCGGTCTCCCGGCCCCGGCACCGCCCCGCAGCCGCCCGAGGCGCCCCACGACCAACCGCGACTGGTGGCCCCACCAGCTCGACCTCTCGATCCTGCGCAAGCACCCCGCCGCGGCCGACCCGATGGGCCCGGACTTCGACTACGCCGCGGAGTTCGCGACGCTGGACCTGGACGCACTGGCGCGTGACATCGACGAGGTGCTGACCACCTCGCAGGACTGGTGGCCCGCCGACTTCGGCCACTACGGGCCCCTCGTGGTCCGGATGGTGTGGCACTGCGCCGGGACGTACCGCGTCGGTGACGGCCGGGGCGGCCCGGGTGCCGGGACGCAGCGCTTCGCGCCGCTGAACAGCTGGCCGGACAACCGGAACCTCGACAAGGCGCGCCGGCTGCTGTGGCCGGTGAAGGAGAAGTACGGTCGCAAGATCTCGTGGGCGGACCTGATGGTCTTCGCCGGCAACCGGGCCCTGGAGTCGATGGGCTTCACGACGTTCGGCTTCGGCGGCGGCCGCGTGGACGTCTGGGAGCCCGAGGAGGACGTCTACTGGGGTCCCGAACACGCGTGGCTCGGCGACGAGCGCCACACCGGCGTCCGGGACCTGGAACGGCCGCTCGCGGCCGACCAGATGGGCCTCATCTACGTCAACCCGGAGGGCCCGAACACGGTCCCGGACCCGTTCACCTCGGCCCGGGACATCCGCCACACGTTCCGGCGCATGGGGTTCGACGACGAGGAGACGGTCGCGCTGATCGCGGGCGGGCACTCGTTCGGCAAGGCCCACGGGGCGGGCGACCCCGAGCGCCTCCTCGGCCCCGACCCCGAGGCCGCCCCGATCGAGGACCAGGGCCTGGGCTGGAGGTGCGGCCACGGCACCGGCAAGGGTCCCGACACGATCTCCAGCGGGCTCGAGGGCACGTGGACGGCCACCCCGACGCGGTGGGACAACAGCTTCTTCGAGAACCTCTTCGAGTTCGAGTGGGACCTGGAGCTCTCCCCGGGCGACCTGTGGCAGTGGCTCCCGAGGGACGGCGGCGGCGCCGGCACGGTGCCGGACGCCCACGACCCGTCGAAGGCCCACCCCCCGAAGATCCTCACCACGGACCTCGCGCTGCGGTTCGACCCGATCTACGAACCGATCGCGCGCCGGTTCTACGAGAACCCCGACCAGATGGCCGACGCGTTCGCCCGGGTCTGGTTCAAGCTGACGCACATCGACATGGGCCCGATCCAGCGCTACCTCGGGCCGCTCGTCCCCCGGGAGAGCCTGATCTGGCAGGACCCGGTGCCGGCCGTGGACCACGAGCTGGTGGACGCCGACGACGTCGCCGCGCTGAAGGCGCAGGTCCTCGCCTCGGGGCTGTCGGTGTCCCAGCTCGTGTCCACCGCGTGGGCGTCGGCATCGACGTTCCGCACGAGCGACAAGCGGGGTGGGGCCAACGGCGCGCGCATCCGCCTCGAGCCGCAGCGCGACTGGGAGGTCAACGAACCGGACGAGCTCGCGCGCGTGCTGCGCACCCTGGAGGGGGTCCGGGAGTCCTTCAACGGCGGACAGGCCGGGGGGAAGAAGATCTCGCTGGCCGACCTCATCGTGCTCGGCGGGTGCGCCGCCGTCGAGCAGGCGGCCCGCGACGCCGGCCACGATGTCCGGGTCCCGTTCACGCCCGGCCGCACGGACGCGTCGCAGGACCGGACGGACGTGGAGTGGTTCGCCCCGCTCGAGCCCGTCGCCGACGGGTTCCGCAACTACCGCGGGAAGGGCGGCCGGGTGCCGTCCGAGCACCTCCTGGTCGACCGGGCGAACCTGCTCGACCTGAGCGCGCCCGAGATGACCGTGCTCGTCGGCGGGCTGCGCGTGCTGGGGGCGAACCACCGGCGGTCGCCGCTGGGTGTGCTCACCTCGGCGCCCGGGACGTTGACCAACGACTTCTTCCGGAACCTGCTCGACATGGGCACCACGTGGAAGCCCACGTCCAAGGGCGCTGAGACGTTCGAGGGCCGCGACCGGGCGAGCGGCGAGGTCAGGTGGACCGCCAGCCGTGTCGATCTCGTGTTCGGCTCGCACTCCGAGCTGCGGGCCATCGCCGAGGTCTACGCGAGCCGTGACGGGCGGGAGCGGTTCGTGCGCGACTTCGTGGCCGCCTGGGACAAGGTCATGAACCTGGACCGGTACGACATCAGGCGTTGGCCGGCAGGTCGGTGCCGGCGCCCCGGCGCCGCAGCACCACCAGGTCGTGGCGGGCGTCCGGCAGGCTCTGCTCCTCGAGCCCCTCGACGGTGAACCCGGCGTCGGCGATCATCTGCCGGTCGTCGGCGCCGGGCTGGCCCTCGCTCGTCAGGTAGTCACCGAGGAAGATCGAGTTGGCGAGGTGCAGGGCGAGCGGTTGCAGGCTCCGCAGGTGGATCTCGCGCCCGCCGGCGAGCCGGACCTCGACGTCGGGGAACACGAACCGGAACAGCGCGAGGATCCGCAGGCAGCGCTCGGGGGTGAGCTCCCAGCGGCCTTCGAAGGGCGTGCCGGCGAACGGGATCAGGAAGTTGACCGGCACGGAGTCCGGGTCGAGGTCGCGCAGCGCGAAGGCGAGGTCGAGCACGTCGTCGTCGGACTCGCCCATGCCGAAGATCGCCCCCGAGCAGGGGGAGAGGCCCGCCGCGGTGGCCCGCTCCAGCGTGTCGACCCGGTCGGCGAACGTGTGCGTGGAGCAGATCTCGCCGTAGCGGGCCTCGCTGGTGTTGAGGTTGTGGCTGTAGGCGTGGGCGCCCGCGGCGCGCAGCCGGTCGGCCTGGCCGTCGGACAGCAGGCCGAGGCACACGCACACCTCGACGTCGGGCCGGTCCGCCTTGATCGCGTCGATCGTGCGTTCCACGCGGGTGATGTCGCGCTCGTGCGGGCCGCGGCCGCTCGCGACCAGGCACACGCGCTTGGCGCCCGCCCGCACCGCCCGGTCGGCGATGCCCGCCGCCTCGTCGGGGGAGACCCAGGTGTACTTGAGGATCTCCGCCTCCGACCCCAGCCGCTGGGAGCAGTAGCCGCAGTCCTCGGGGCACATGCCGCTCTTCAGGTTGATGATCGTGTTGAGCTTCACCCGGCGACCGAAGAACTGCCGCCGCACCCGCGAGCCGGCGGCGACCACGTCGAGCAGCTCGTCGTCGCCCGCGAGCACGCGCCGGGCCGCGTCGCGGCGGATGGGTTCGCGGGCGAGTGCGGTGCGCGCGAGGCCGCCGAGGACGTCGTCCATGTCCAGCACCTTGGTCAACTTCCGCGCGCGCGGCAAGGCCCCCTCAGTCGCGGGCGGCGTCGCCGAGCGCCTGCCGGGCGATGATCACCTGCTGGATCTGGCTGGTGCCCTCGTAGATCCGGAACAGCCGCGCGTCGCGGTAGAACCGCTCGACCGCGACCCCGCGGATGTACCCCGCCCCGCCGTGCACCTGCACCGCCCGGTCGGCGACGCGGCCGACCATCTCGCTCGCGAAGTACTTGGCGACCGACGGGCCCCGCACCTTGTCGGTGCCCGCGTCGTAGGCCCGCGCGACGTCGAGGACGAGGGACCGCCCCGCCATGTGGTCGGTCACCGAGTCGGCGATCAGGCCCTGCACCAGCTGGAACGACGCGATCGGCCGCCCACCCTGCTCACGGGTCTTCGCGAACTCGACCGACTCGTGCACCAGGCGGCCCGCCATCCCCACGCACAACGCCGCGATGTGCGCGCGGCCGTGGGCGAGGCACCTCGCCGCGGTCTGGAAGCCGCGGTCCACGCCGTCGGCCCCGCCCACCAGCGCCTCGGCGGGCACGCGCACGTCGTCGAGGTGGACGTCGGCGGTCCAGGCCCCGAACTGGCCCATCTTGTGGTCCTTCGGCCCGACCGAGAGCCCCGTCGTGCCGGTCGGCACGAGGAACGTGGAGATGCCCCGGTTGCCGGCCGCATCGGGGTTGGAGCGGGCGAACACCATGATCACGTCCGCGATGGGGGCGTTCGTGATGTACCGCTTCGAGCCGTTCAGCACCCAGTCGGAGCCGTCCCGGCGGGCGGTGGTGGCCAGGCCCGCCGGATCGGAGCCCGCGTCGGCCTCCGTCAGCCCGAACGACGCCGTGACCTCGCCCGAGGCCAGCCGCGGAAGCCAGTCCTCCTTCTGGTCCTCCGTGCCCCCGACCAGCAGCACCTGCCCGGCGATGCCGTTGTTGGTGCCGAAGAGCGACCGCAGCGCGGGCGTGGTCCAGCCCAGCTCGAAGGCGAGCTGCGCCTCCTCGATGAGCGACAGGCCGAGCCCGCCGTACTCCTGCGGGATCGCGAAGCCGTAGAGCCCCATCTCCTTGCACGTGGCGATCACGCGTTCCGGGATCGCGTCCTCGGCGTCGATCTGCTCCTCGATGGGCACGACCTCCTTGCGGACGAAGTCGCGCACGGCGGAGAGGATGTCGGCCAGGTCGGCGGGGTCCATGGCGGGGGACGTTACCCGCCGGTACACGCCCCGGTCAGCGCACGCGGGCCAGCAGGAAGCCGTCGTAGCCCTTGCTCCCCACGGTCTGGACGACCGTGGCGTCGACGCGCGGCTCCTGCGCGATCACCTCGGCGACCGCGCGCGTGCCGCGGACGTCCGGGTCGGGGTTGTGCGCATCGGCGACGCGGCCGCCGCGCACGACGTTGTCCACGACGATCAGGGTGCCGGGCCGGGAGAGGCGCAGGGCGTGCCGGAAGTACTCGGCGTTCGACCGCTTGTCGGCGTCGATGAATGCGAGGTCGAACGGGCCGTCGAGGGTGGGGAGGGTGTCGAGCGCGGGCCCGACGCGCACGTCGACCACACCGCCGAGGCCCGCGCGGGCGACGTTGGCGCGGGCCACCTCGGCGTGGGTGGTGTCGACCTCGCACGTCACGAGCTCGCCGTCGGCCGGCAGCGCGCGGGCGAGCCAGATGGTGGAGTAGCCGCCGAGCGTGCCGATCTCGAGGATCCGGCGGGCGCCGACCGTGCCGGCGAGCAGGTTCAGCAGCTTCCCCTGCGCGGGGCTGACGTCGATCGCGGGTAACCCGGCGAGGGCGTTCGCCTCCTGCGCCGCGTCGAGCACCGGGTCCGGGCCGAGCAGCTGCCCGGTGAAGTACGCGTCGACCGCCTGCCACGTCCGCTCGTCCATCTGATCAGCCTATGACCGTGGCGGTTCGGGTTCGCCCTACCCTGAGCGGGGAGGCGCACCGGCTGGGTGGCGTCGGGTGGGGGGACGAGAGTAGCGGCATGACCGAATACGTGCCCGTCGCGGCGGTCGCCGGGCCGACGACCGCCGGGCAGCGCTTCTGGCGGGGTTACGGCTACCTGCTCGGTGGCCTTCCGCTGTGCATCGTCGCGTTCGTGATCGCGGTCGTGGGTTTCGCCGCCGGGGTCGGCACGATCGTGGTCTGGCTCGGGCTGCCCATCCTCGCCGGCACGCTGCGCGCCTCGCGCGGCCTGGCCGGTGTCGAGCGGCGCGGCGCCGAGTGGGCCACGGGCAGGCCGCTGCCGCCGCACCACTACCGGGAGACCCGTGGCCGGGGGATCGGCCGGCTGTTCAGCATGATCGCCGACCCGCAGTCGTGGCGCGACCTGCTGCACTCCGTGGTCGCGTTCCCGGTGCGGCTGGCGATGTTCGTCATCGCCGTGGTCTGGACGGTCGGCGGGCTCGGCTCGCTGCTCTACGTCACGTGGGAGTGGTCCCTGCCGCGCGACGACAACGGGGGCCTGTTCTGGCTGATCTTCGGCTACCCGTTCCGGCTGGGTGAGATCGCGATCAACACCGGCCTCGGCGTGATCATGCTGGCGACGGCGCCGCTGGTCATCCGCGGGCTGGTGGCGACGCGGGCCGGGCTCGCGCGGGGTCTGCTCACCAACCAGACCGCGGCCCTGCGCGCCCGGGCGGCCCAGCTGGAGTCCAGCAGGCGGGCGGCTGTGCAGGCCGAGGCGCAGACCCTGCGCCGGCTCGAGCGCGACATCCACGACGGCCCGCAGCAGCGGCTCGTCCGGCTGAACATGGACCTGGAGGCCGTGGCCCGCAGGCTCGACGACAACCCGGAGAAGGCCCGCCCGCTGGTGGCGGAGGCACTGGAGCAGAGCAGGGAGGCCCTCGACGAGCTGCGCGCCCTCTCCCGCGGCATCGCCCCGCCGATCCTCGCCGACCGCGGCCTCGGCCCCGCACTCGCGGCCGCCGCCGCCCGCTGCCCGGTGGAGGTCTCCCTCGACGTCGCCCTGCCGCCGGGGCAGCGCCTCGCCGCCGCCGTCGAGAACACCGCGTACTTCGTGGTCACCGAGGCCCTCACGAACGTCGCGAAGCACGCCCACGCCTCCCTCTGCACCGTGGTCGTCTCCGCCGACGCCGGCCGGGTGCTCGTGCAGGTGCGCGACGACGGCCGGGGCGGCGCCCACCTCGGGAAGGGCCACGGGCTCGCCGGGCTCGCCGACCGCCTGGCCACCGTCGAGGGCGTGCTCGACGTCGTGAGCCCGCCCGGCGGCCCCACCGTGCTGACCGCCGAGATCCCGCTGCAGGGCGTGGGGGATGATCGGTAGGTGAGGGTCGTTCTTGCCGAGGACTCGCTGCTGCTCAGGGAGGGGCTCGTCCGCCTCCTCGACGAGGCGGGCGCCACCGTCGTGGCCGCCGTCGGGGACGGGGACGGCCTGGTGGCGGCCGTGCAGGAGCACCGGCCCGACGTCGCCGTGGTGGACGTCCGGATGCCCCCGAGCTTCACCGACGAGGGCCTGCGCGCCGCGCTGGAGGTGCGCCGCACCGTGCCCGGCACGGCGATCCTGGTGCTGTCGCAGTACGTCGAGGAGTCCTACGCCTCCGACCTGCTCACCGCGGGCGGGGGCGTCGGCTACCTGCTGAAGGACCGGGTCTCGAAGCTCGCCGACCTGTCCGACGCGCTGGAGCGGGTGGTCGACGGCGGCACCGTGCTGGACCCGGAGGTCGTCTCGGCGCTGTTCGCGCACCGCCGCCGCCGCGACCCCCTGGCCGAGCTCTCCCCGCGCGAGCGCGAGGTCATGGGGCTCATGGCGGAGGGGCGCACCAACACCGCCATCGGCCGCACCCTCGTGATCAGCCAGGGGGCGGTGGAGAAGCACATCTCGTCGATCTTCACCAAGCTCGGCCTGCCGCCGTCGAGCGACGACCACCGCCGGGTGATGGCTGTGCTGACCTGGCTGGGCGCGTAGCGCCGATGCTCACCCGAACCGCGGTCGGCGCACCCGGCGCCGGTCCCTACGCCGTGGCCGTCGACGCCGCAGGCGTCACGTGGACCACGCTCGTCCACGCGGGCCAGGTCGCCCGGATCCCGCCCGGCGGCCCACCCGAGCTGCACGACCTGGGCAACCCGGACGCCCGGCCGTCGTTGCTCGCGCTCGCGCCGGACGGGGCCGTCTGGGTCACCCGGGGAGGCGACGACCGCATCGATCACATCCGGGCCGACGGCACGCGGAGCAGCTTCGCGGTGGGCACCGGCCCCTACGGGATCGCGCTCGGGCCCGACGGCGACGTCTGGTTCACCGCCATCGCGGCGGACGCCATCGGCCGCCTCACCCCGGACGGGTCGGTGGCGCTCACGCAGGTCCCCGGCGACACCGGCATGCCGGCGATGATCACGCCCGGGCCCGACGGCGCGATGTGGTTCACCCTCAACCGGGTAGGAGCCCTCGGGCGGGTCGGCACCGCGGGTGAGATCACCGTCCACCCGCTGCCGGACGCCGGGTGCGGCCCCGTCGGGATCGCGGGCGACGGGGCCGCGATCTGGTTCGCCGAGATCGGCGCCGGGCGGGTCGGGCGGCTCGTCCCGGGCGATGCGCTGCAGGAGTTCGACCTGCCCGACCGCGAGGCCCGCCCGCACGCCGTCGCCCCGGACGGCGCCGGTGGCTGCTGGGTCACGCTGTGGGCCGCGAGCGCCCTCGCCCACCTCGACGAGCGCGGCACCGTCACCGCCGTGCACGACCTCGGTGCGGGGTCGGAGCCGCACGGGGCGGCTCTCGGCCCCGGCGGTGCGGTGCTGGTGGCGCTGGAGAGCGGGCACCTCGTCACCCTCCGGCCGGCGGGCTGATCCTCGGGAATCCATATCACCCCGATGCTGAGATCCCGTTGAGATGTGGCGGGTAACGGCGGATCACGGGCGGTCGATGGTCGAGACGTACGCGTCAGCACCGATGCGTGCATCGTTGTCGGGGGATCCAGGGGGGATCTGCAATGCGACGTGTTCTCGCCGTTCTCGCCGTTGCCGCGGCGTCTTTCGTCGGAGCGACCGGGGTGGCCGCTGCCGCGCCGGTGACGTACGAGGTCACCGACTCCTGGCAGCTGACCTACATCGGCGGCGACCCGAGGGTCCTGCCGGAGATGGAGGACGACGTGGTCGAGGTCAAGTGCTGGCGGAGCGACGAGATGACGGACTGGAAGGTGAACGAGCGGGAGTTGGTCGGCGGTTCGTGGGAGCGGACCGACGGCACCGGGATCCAGGTCCAGCCCGAATTCACCGGGAAGACCGAGACTCTCACCATCACCGTCAGCTGCCGGCGCGGCTGACTCGTCGGAACGGGCGCGCACCGATTCGGGGAATGCCCTGAATCGGTGCGCGTTCGTATTCCGGATCGGCGTCAGAGCCGGCCCGAGCGCAGTTCCGTCACTGCGAGGCGGGCGGCCCGGCCGATCACCGCGTCGGCTCGCGGCAGCAGCTCCTCGGCGCGCGCGGCCCGGGTGAACACGGCGACCGCGACGGGCCGCTCGCCGTCGAACTGCACCACGCCGACCTCGTTGCGGACGGCGGCCAGGGTGCCGGTCTTGCCCGCGACCCGCACCCCGACCGGCGGGAACCCCGACCGCAGCCGGTGCTGCCAGGCCTGCGCGCCCAGCAGGTCGCGGGCGAACCGGCACTGCTGCGGCGAGGCCGCGCGGTCGGACCAGACGGCGGCGAGCAGCCGGGTCATCTCGCGCGCGGTGGTGGCGCTGGCGAGCACGGCGTCGTACGCCCGGACGGCGACGGCGGCGTCGTTGCTGGTGAGGGCGCGGAACGCGGAGGCGGTGTCGGTGGTGGCGGTGTCGGCCACGATGCTGCGGTACACATCGGCGGTGCCCCCGTGCACCCGCGTGCGCTCCAGCCCGAGGTCGTGGAGCGTCTCGTTCACGTGGTCGAGGCCGACGCGCCGCAGCAGCACGTCGGCGGCGGCATTGTCCGAGACCGCGATCATGGAGCAGGCGAGGTCGCGCCATGACATCGTCACCGGGTCGCGCATGATCGACAGGCCGGTGGGCCCCGTGGTGCGCCCGGACGGGTCGACGGTGACCCGCTCGCGCGGGTCGATGTCGCCCGCGTCGACGCGGCGGCCGAACGCGACGAGCAGCGGGAGCTTGTAGACCGACGCCATCACGACCGGCTCGTCCGGATCGACCCCGACCTCGCGGGCCGCACCGCCGAGTGGCATCGCGTGCAGCCTGCCGTGCACGCCGGCATCGGCGAACGCGCGGCGGATCTCCCGCTCCGGCCCGCTCACGGCGCCGGCTCGCCGTCGAGCGCGCCCAGCACCGCGTCCCGGACGGCCGGGTCGGGTCCCGTGCCGCGCCACGCCGTGCGCAGGCGCAGCGGCAGCGGTTCGCCCGCGACCTCGCGGCGGACGACGCCGGGCGCGCCGAGGTCCGGGTCGGCGGTGAGCGCGAACGCCCGGCCGGTGGCGACGAGCACGAGCGCGGCGCGGTCGTCCGGAGCGCTCACCGGGCCCGTCACCAGCCCGCGCTGCTCGAGGGTGTCGAGCAGGAGGTCGTACGCCGCCGGGCCGTGCGCCCGTGGCGGCGTGGCGAGCGCGAGCCCGCGCAGCGACCGCAGGACCACCGGGCCCGCCGTCGCCGCCGCCGGGTGGCCCGCGGGCAGGAGCAGCGCGGTGGTGAGCCGGTGGACGGGCCCGCTCTGCAGGCTCCCCAGCAGCGCGGGGTGCACGACGACGGCGAGGTCGAGGCGGCCGGCCGCGAGCGCGTCCAGCAGCTCGGTGGACGGTGCGGTGACGATCTCGGGGGGCGCGTCGCCGCACGCGGTGACGATCGCGGCGACGATCGCGGCGACCGACCGGATCGGGAGCTGTGGCACCGCACCGATCCGGACCGGTGCCGCTCCGTGCGCGCTCGCCGCCCGCCGGAGGTCCTCGGCGTCCTCCAGCAGGGCCCGGGCCCGGGGGAGCAGGTCGCGGCCCGCGGCGTTGAGCCGGGCCCCGCGGGAGCTGCGGTCGACCAGGATCACGCCGAGCGAGCGCTCCAGCCGCTGCAGGCCCTGCGACAGCGGGGGCTGCGCGATCCCGAGCCGCGCCGCGGCGTGCCCGAAGTGCTCCTCCTCCGCGATCGCGACGAAGAACTCCAGGTGCCGGAGGAGATCCACGCGGCGAACCGTAGCAGCGGCGATAGTCGATCCATATCGCGGTCGGCGTGTCGCCATATTTGCGGTATCGCCGGCCGATTGCTTGCCTGTCCCACGTGATCGAGACGAAGCCGAGCCGCCGCTCCGTGCTGGCGGCGGCGCTCCTGCTCCCGCTGGCCGGATGCGGCGCACCGGCGGCCGCGCCACCCGCGCCCGCCGCCCCCGCGACGCAGACGCCGGCGCGCACGGACCGCCTGCCCGAACTGGAACGGCGCTTCGACGCGCGCCTGGGCGTCTACGCGGTGGACACCGGCAGCGGCCGGGAGCTGGCCCACCGCGCCGACGAGCCGTTCGCGATGTGCTCGGTGTTCAAGGCGCTCGCCGCGGCCGCCGTCCTGCAGCGCACCCCGCCCGAGTACCTCGACGAGCGCGTGCACTTCACCGAGGCCGACCTCATCGACCCGTCGCCGATCGCGGCGCAGCACGTCGCGGAGGGCATGACGGTCCGCGAGCTCTGCGACGCCGCCGTCCGCTACAGCGACAACGCCGCCGGCAACCTGCTGCTCGCCGACGTCGGCGGCCCGGCGGGGATCACGGCGTTCGCCCGGTCGCTCGGCGACGAGGTGACGCGGCTCGACCGGACCGAGCCGGAGCTGAACACGGCGATCCCCGGCGACGAGCGCGACACCACCACGCCGCGGGCGATCGCCGGGAGCCTCCGGGCGCTGGTGCTCGGCGACCACCTCGACCCCGCCGACCGCGCCCTGTTCACGGAATGGCTCGTCGGCAACAGGACGGGGGACGAGCGCATCCGCGCCGGCCTGCCCGCGGGCTGGCGCGTGGGCGACAAGACCGGCACGGGCAGCTACGGCACGGCCAACGACGTCGCGGTGCTGTGGCCGCCGGACGCCGCGCCGATCGCCGTCGCGGTGCTGACGTCCCGGGCCGCCGAGGACGCGACGCGCGACGAGGCACTGCTCGCGGAAGCGGCGGCGGTCGTGGCGCAGGAGCTCGGCTGAGCGCGTCCCGCGACCATGATCACGATGGCGGGGAACGGGCGCGCCCGATCGGTACCGTCGAACCGGTGCTCCCCACCCGCGCAGCCAGGACCCGCCATGCCGTGATCGGCATGCTGATGGCGTCGGTGTGCGGGGCGGCCCTCGCGCTGGGGGTGCTGGGCGCGAACGGGCGGGTGGTGCTCGTGTGGGACCGGGTCGTCGGGGCGCCGGCCGCGATCGTGGTGGAGATGCCAGGAGCCGAGACCGGTCCACCCTGCCCCCTCGACGCGCGCTACGTCGACGAGCCACCCGACCGCCTTCCCCAGCCGACGCTCGCGGCCTGGCAGCGGCTCCGGTCCGCAGCCGGCGCCGACGGGGTGCGGCTCTGCCTGAACGACGGCAAGCGCAGCCGGGAGCAACAGGCGCGCCAGTTCGCCGAGGCTGTGCAGGAGTTCGGCAGCGCCGGGCTGGCCAGCAGGTACGTGCTGCAACCCGACGAGTCGATGCACGTCGTCGGGATCGCCGTGGACATCCAGCCGCTCGCCTCGGCGGGCTGGGTGGAACGCAACGGCCGCGCGCTGGGGTGGTGCCGCCGCTACGAGAACGAGCCGTGGCACTTCGAGTACGACCCGGCGTACGTGACGGCCGGGTGCCCGGCGCTGCTGCCCAGCGCGACCGGGTCATAGCGGCACTCGGATCGTCGGCGTGGGGCGCGAGTACCACAGCTCGGATTCGGGCCGGGCACGCCCACGATCCGCGGCGCCACCGGATGCGGTTCTGGCCACAGCCGCCATGATCAGCCGCCATGATCAGCGAGTGCGGTTCTGGAACCGCACGGGTGCGGCTTCAACACCGTTCTCGGCAATCATGAGCCTGTGATCGACGGGATCGTGACGTGAGCCGCACCTCTGCGGTTCAGGTCACGTTCGTGCTGATCATGCGCGGGCGCACACCCGAGTTGCGGCGATGCCCCGGAGCGGTGTCACCCCCGCCTCACGTGGGCGAGCCCGCTCACCTCGGGACGGGATGCGATCGATACCCGCCCGTTGGGGCCGCGCGCAGACAGCCGGGTCGGAATCCACCCCGCTCGGCGGGCATGCGGCCGGTTCGGGTGCACTACCGGGCCCTGGGGTTGCGCTGGCGGCCGTCCCCGACGCGGGGGCACGCCCGTCCACGACGAGATCGTCCCCGCCGGGTGGCTACGCGACCGTCCTGTGGTCCCGATCCCTGCCCCAGCCCTCCCTGGGATTCCGATGCCGCCCCGTGCACCGCCTTCCACTGGTCCGACTCACAGGCGCGTGCCATCGGGGACCCGGCCCGAGAAGTCGCCCACGAGGACGGCGTAGACCCAGGCCCGGGACCCACCGGGGTGACCGCGTGACAGTCCGGACGAGGGGCGGAGGCAGGCCGTGACCGTCGGGTACGGCGCGCCCGCCGCAGCTGACCGTCACCTCGTGATCGCCCGGCGGCCGGATGCAGCCCATGTCCCGATTCCGCCGATCGTGGATGCATCCATCGCCGGCGTCGAGTGCGGCAGCCGATTCGACAACACGCTCCTCCGGATCCACGTGGGTCAGCGCACGGCGCGCAGGTCCAGTACGAGCTCGTCGGACGCTCCGTCGACCAGCCGCACCGGGATGCCCCAGTCCTGCTGGTAGCGGTGGCACGCGGCGAACACGCCGTCGTCACCCCCGTCGTTCTCGTCGCAGGCCGCCGCCGCGACGCTCACCTGCAGCACCCCCTCCGGTGGGGCGTCCGGGGCGAACCGCAGCATGCGGGTGAGGCCGGGGGTCGTGCCGGCGCCGTCCGCGAGCAGCTCGGGAGGGGACGCCGCCACGGTGAGCGACGTCGGGTCTCCGAACCGGGAGTCGAGGTGCTGGCCGGTGGGCGGTGTGAAGTCGACGCGCAGGACCAGCGCGCCGGGGGCGAGGTCGGTGCGGGCCCGCCGCACCCGGTGGACCCCGCCGTCGATCCGGGTGCTCGCCGGGATCGCCAGCCGGACGAGCCGGTGGGCCGCGGACTCGACCACGACGAGGGTGTCCCCGTCGACGAGCACGTCGCTGGGCTCGCGCAGGTCCCGGGCGAGGGTGCTCACGGTGCGGGTGGCCGGGTCGTAGCGGCGGACGGCGCCGGTGTAGGTGTCGGCGACCGCCACCGACCCGTCCGGCAGCACGGCCACGCCGAGCGGGTGCTGGAGCAGGGCCTCGTCGGCGGCGCCGTCGCGGAACCCGAAGTCGAACAGGCCCGTCCCCACCGCGGTCGACACCTGCGCTCCCGCGGCGGGCGCCGCCTGGACGGACCGCAGGGCCGAGACCTCGGAGTCCGCCACCCAGAGCGTGCCGTCCGCCCCGGTCGCGAGCCCGGACGGCTGTGCGAAGAACGCGTCCTCGGGAGCGCCGTCGCGCAGGCCCTCGTTCGTGGTCCCCGCGAGTACCGTGACCGCGCCGGAGGCCGGGTCGAACGACCACAGCTGGTGGTTGCCCGCCATCGCCACGACCACCCGGTCCTCCCACCACGCCAAGTCCCACGGCGACGACAGCTCGCCGGCGCCCGCGCCCGGCTCCACCCGGGTGCGCAGCTGCTCCCCGGTGCCGGCGAGCGTGGTGACCGTGCCGTCGGCCAGCCGCACGCCCCGCAGCGCGTGGTTGACCGTGTCTGCGACCACCACGTCGTACCCGCCCACCGGTTCCGGCAGCAGCAGGAGCCCCTGCGGCTCGGAGAAGCGGGCCGGCGAGTCGGAGAAGCCGCGCTCGCCGGTGCCGATCCGCCGCCGCTCGGTGACCAGGTCGGGTTCGAGCTCGACCAGCTGGTGGTGCGCGGAGTCGGACACGAGCAACGTGCCGCCGGGTAGCGCGATCGCCTTGCCGGGGAAGCGCAGCGCGGTGGCGGGCTCCGGCGGCGCGACGTACGGGCCGTCCCCCCGGTGCAGGGTGCCGGCCGCCCCGTGCTCGGCGACGAGCTCCTCGATCAGCACGCCCAGCCCGTGCGCGTGCCCCTCACCCGACAGCTGCGCCACGACGTAACCGGTCGGGTCGACCACCACCAGCGTCGGCCAGGCCCGCGCGGCGTAGGCGTCCCAGGTGACCAGCTCGGGGTCGTCGAGCACCGGGTGGTGCACCGCGTAGCGCTCGACGGCCGCCGCGACCGCGTCCGGGTCGGCCTCGTGCGCGAACTTCGGCGAGTGCACGCCGATCGTCACGAGCACGTCGGCGTAGCGCTCCTCCAGCTCCCGCAGCTCGTCGACGACGTGCAGGCAGTTGATGCAGCAGAACGTCCAGAAGTCGAGCAGCACGATCTTCCCGCGCAGCCCGGCGAGCGTGACCTCCGCGCCGCCGGTGTTGAGCCAGCGGCGCCCCCGCAGCTCCGGTGCACGCACCCGTGATCGACCCACGACGGGCTCAACCGGCAGGTCGGGCCGGGTGTTCCGGTCACCGTCGGATGATCAGTGTCGATCGATCAGTGCCGGTCGCGCTCGCAGAGCGATACCAGCATGAACACGATGGTGCACACGACGATGATGCCGATGAGATCGAGCCAGGTCATGAGGACCACATCCTGTGGCCGCCGATCGGTTCGGAGCGCGGCCCTGCTGTGTGCTCGCTCCGTGAGCCGGGTTGGTTACGGCACGGCCTGCACCGCCCGGGCGCGCCACCAACTCCACGCGGCCACGCAGACCGCGAGCCAGGCGCCGCCGACCAGCCAGCCGGCGACCACGTCGCTGAACCAGTGCACACCCAGGTAGACGCGGGTGAGGCCGACCGCGCCCACCCACAGCGCGGCGGCCGCCACCAGCCCGGCGCGGACGGCGGCCGTGCGCCCGGGCCAGGCCAGCACGACGAGCGTGCCGATCACGACGACCGCCGTGGTGGCGTGCCCGGACGGCAGCGACTCGCTCGCCGCGTGCACGAGCCGCCCGTCCGCCGGGGGCCGGGGCCGGTCGAGCAGCTCCTTCAGGGCCCGGAAGACCAGCTGTGCGCTTGCCATCGCGCCGACGACGAACACGGCGTCGGCGCGCCGGTGGAGGGACCAGAGCCGGGCGCCGGCCGCGACGGCGAGCACCGCCATCGCCGCCGTGCTGCCCAGGTGGGTGACCACGACGGCCACCGTGGTGAGCAGGCCGGTGCGCGACTCGATCGACTCGTCGAGCACCGCGGCGTCGAGCCGGGCCGGGCCGACGCCCGCGAACGCGGCCCAGAGGCCGGCGAGCGCCGCGATCCCGAGTAGGACGGCGATCGCCACGCCGACGCCCGGACGTGGCGCGCGCGGCGGCGCGGGCCCGTCCATCCCTGCGGGCCGGTCGTCCGGATCGGTGAGTCGAGCCATCCGTCCCTCGTGCGTCAGGCGGGGCGCCCCCGCATCTCCCGGTAGCGGCGCACGAGCGCCGCCGTGGAGGCGTCGAGGCCCGCGGTGTCGGCCTCGTCGGCGGCCAGCACCGGGGCGAGCTGCTTCGCGAGCACCTTGCCCAGCTCCACGCCCCACTGGTCGAACGAGTCGATGCCCCAGATCGTGCCCTCGACGAACGTGACGTGCTCGTAGAAGGCGATGATCTGACCGAGCGTGGAGGGCGTCAGCTTCCGCGCGAGGATCGTGGACGACGGCCGGTTGCCGGGCATGACCTTGTGCGGCACGACGTCGGCGGGAGTGCCCTCGGCGGCGATCTCCTCGGCGGTCTTGCCGAACGCGAGCGCCTGGGTCTGCGCGAACAGGTTGGACATGAACAGGTCGTGCATGTCGCCTTGCGCGTCCACGTCGATCACGTGGTTGGGCTCCGCGAAACCGATGAAGTCGGCGGGCACGAGCCGCCTGCCCTGGTGCAGCAGCTGGTAGAAGGCGTGCTGGCCGTTGGTGCCCGGCTCGCCCCAGAAGATCTCCCCGGTGACCGTGGTGACCGGGCTGCCGTCCCCCCGCACCGACTTGCCGTTGCTCTCCATCGTGAGCTGCTGCAGGTAGGCGGGCAGCCGGTGCAGGTACTGGCTGTACGGGAGCACCGCGTGGGTCTCGGTGCCGAAGAAGTTCGTGTACCAGACGTTCAGCAGGCCCTGGATCGCCGGCAGGTTCTCCTCCAGGGGGGCCTTGCGGAAGTGCGAGTCCATCGCGTACATGCCGGCGAGGAACTCGGCGAACTGCTCCTTGCCGATCGCGACCATGAGCGAGAGCCCGATCGCGGAGTCGACGGAGTACCGGCCACCCACCCAGTCCCAGAAGCCGAACATGTTGGCCTCGTCGATGCCGAACGCGCTGACCTCCTTCGCGTTCGTCGACACGGCCACGAAGTGCTTGGCCACGGCCGCCTCGTCGCCCCCGAGCCCGTCGACCAGCCAGCGCCGCGCCACCTTGGCGTTCGTGAGCGTCTCGAGCGTGGTGAAGGTCTTGGACGAGACGATGAACAGCGTGGTGGCGGGGTCGAGGTCGCTCGTTGCCTCCGCGATGTCGGTGGGATCGATGTTCGAGACGAACCGCATCGTGAACGAGCGGTCGGCATAGGCGCGCAGCGCCTCGTAGGCCATCACCGGGCCGAGGTCGGAGCCCCCGATCCCGATGTTGACGACGGCGCGGATCCGCTGGCCGGTGTGCCCGGTCCACTCCCCGGAGCGCACGGCGTCGGTGAACTCGCCCATCCGGCGGAGCACGGTGTGGACCTCGACGGGCACGTCCATGCCGTCGACCGCGAGCGCCGTCGCCTCCGGAGCCCGCAGGGCGGTGTGCAGCACCGCGCGGTCCTCGCTGGTGTTGATGTGCTCGCCCGCGAACATGGCCTCGGTGCGCTCCGGCAGCCCGGCGGCACGGGCGAGCGCGGTGAGCAGCGGGAGCGTGTCCCGGGTGATCCGGTGCTTGGAGTAGTCGAGGACGAGGTCGGCCCCCGTGGCGGTCAGGGCGTCGGCGCGGCCGGGGTCGTCGGCGAACAGCTCGCGCAGGTGCCGGCCGGCGACGGCGGCGTGGTGGTCGGCGAGGGCGGACCACTCCGGGGTGGCGGTGATGTCGGTCCCATGGACGTTTGTGGACACCGGGCCATAGTGCCGGGTCGTCAGGACGCCGTCGCGCTGGGGACGCGCGGGTTGTCACCCGTCCGCTCCCAGAGGGCGATGCCGCCCAGCAGCCCGGAGATGTTGGGCACGATCGTCCGGTTCGGGCCGATGGTGTCCGGGTCGAGCCGCTTCGCGTTGCCGCCACCGATGTACATGTGGTCGGGCAGCACCATCTCCTCGAACGCGTCGAGCGCCTCGAGCACCCGCTTGCGCCACTTCTCCTTGCCGATCTTGTGACGTTCGTTGTCGCCGCACGAGACCTCGATGGAGGTGCCGCCGTACGTGCCGTGCGACAGCTCCATGTGCGGCAGCAGCGTGCCGTCGAAGAACACCGCGGTGCCGATGCCGGTGCCGAGCGTCACCACGAGCTCCATGCCGTGGCCGGAGATGACGGCGCAGCCCTGCACGTCGGCGTCGTTGGCCACGCGGATCGGCGTGGCGAACCGCTCGGCGATCGCGGCCTCCAGCTCGAAGCCGGTCCACATCGCGACCAGCTCGGGGTCCGGCGGCAGGCCCGGGCCGCGGCGGGAGAACGCAGGCACCTCGCGGACCCGCCCGCGGCGGATGGCGCCGGGGAACCCGACGGACACGCGGTCGTGCTCCGGCTGGGACTTCACCAGCTCGGTCAGCTCGTCCAGCAGCACGGGCGGGGTGCACGGGTAGGGCGTCTCCCGGCGCGTCCGCTCGGACAGCGGGTCGCCGGTGGCGGTCAGGACGATGGCCTTCAGGCCGGACCCACCGATGTCGATCGCCAGCGTGCGCGGTCCGTCCATGGCTGCGTCCTCCTCGTGCCCCTGCCCCACGACCGGGCACGTTAACCGGCGCGGGGCAGCGGCGCACCTACCCGGGGGCCGCGTCACGCGGGTGACGCGGTGCGGGTCCTCGTGGGTGCCGTACGCGCCAGCTCGATGTCGGGGCTGCGGTAGAGCCGCTCCGGGACGCGGGCCAGCGTCGAGGGGTGCACCTGCGGGCCGAGGCCGTAGAGCTTCTGGAAGCTCATGATCAGCGGGCGCCACGCGTCGGGGTCGATGTGGTCGTCGGTGCCGGGGAGCCGGACGGCGTCGTGCACCAGCACGCGCTGCACCCGGACCTCGATCGCGAGCACCGCGCCGCGCTGCCGCTCGTCCTCCTCCGCGAGTGGGTGCACCGCCTCGACGACGGCCTCCATCGCCACCGGGCACTCCGCGACCCGCGGCGGCGCCACCGTCTCCGACGCCACGGGCGAGAGCCCTGCCCGGCCGAACTTGTCGGCGACGTGGACGTAGCCGCGCTCGCGCTTGCGCGGCGGCACCGGGTCGGAGCCGGTGGTCAGCGCGAGGCGGTCCACCGCTGGCGCCAGCGCGTCCGACGGGAGGTTCAACACCGCCTCACCGGTGCGGAGCATGTTGCGCGTGGTGCGGGAGGTCGCCCCGATGCCGAGGATCGCGCGCCACCCGAGCCAGAACGCCGAGGAGATCGGCGCCAGGTTGGCCGACCCGTCCTCGTTCTCGGTGGAGACGAGCACGACCGGGGTGCCGAAGTACAGGATTCCGGGCTCGATGGTCTCGTGCACCGGGGGTTCCGTCGTCATACGTCCAGGGTGGGAGCGCCGGCCGGGCCCGTGCTGGCGGGAATCGGTCGTGCTGATCGACTGGCGCCTGCGCGGTGCGTGTCGGGCCCCGTCCCTATTGTGTGGCGGTGCCGTGGAGCGTGGAGCGGGTGCTCGCCCTCGCGCCCGACCCGGCGTCCGCCGGCGCCGGACGTGGTCAGGCGGTCCCGGCGACGTGGATGGAGCCCGGGGCCTCCGAGGCCGCGGTGTGGGGCGCGTGCCGGGGGAGCGGGAAGCAGCCCTACCAGGTCTGCGTCGAGCTCGCGGAGCCCGCGTTCCGGTGCACGTGCCCCAGCCGCAAGATCCCCTGCAAGCACGCGCTCGGCCTGCTGCTGCTGTGGGCGCGGGGTTCGGTGCCGGACGGAGCCGAGCCGGAGTGGGTGCGCGCGTGGCTCACCGAGCGGGCGGAGCGGGCCCGGCGCCGCCCCGGCCGGCAGGCCGGGGTGCCTCCCCGCGACCCGGAGGCCGCCGCGCGGCGGGCCGAGCAGCGGGCCCAGCGGGTCGCGGCGGGGGCCGCCGAGCTGCGGGAGTGGCTCACCGACCGGGTCCGCAGCGGGCTGGCCGGCGCGGACGCCGAGGAGCTCTACGGCGTCGCCGCCCGCATGGTCGACGCGCAGGCGCCCGGACTGGCGGGCGGGCTGCGGCGCGCGGCAGGCGTGATCGGGCGGGGCCGGGACTGGCCGGGACGGCTGCTGACCGAGCTCGCGCTGCTGCACGTCCTGGCGGGGGCGAGCACGCGGCTCGCCGACCTGCCCGCCGACCTGGCCGCCACCGTCCGCACCCGGCTGGGGTTCCCCACCGACACCGCCGACGTGCTCGCGAACGGGGAGCGCGTGACCGACCAGTGGGTGGTCACCGGGTTGGTGGACGAGGTGACCGAGCGGCTCACCACCCGCCGCGCCTGGTTGCGGGGCCGCGACAGCGGGCGCCCCGCGCTGGTGCTGTCGTTCGCCCCACCGGGCCAGCCGCTCGACCGCTCGCTGCCTCCGGGCCACGTCGTCCGCGGCGAGCTGGCCTTCTACCCCGGGGCCGCGCCGCTGCGGGCGCTCGTCGCCGGTGCGGACGAACCGGTCCGCGCCGGCCGTCCGGGCGGTGATGCGGTGTGCGCCGCGCTGGAGTCGGTCGCGCAGGCGCTGGCCGTCGACCCGTGGCAGGACCGGTGGCCGCTGCTGCTCGCCGGCGTCGCCCCCGTCGCGGACGGCGGCGGCTGGCTCCTCGTCGACGCCGAGGGGGCCGCACTCCTGATCGACGAGCGGGCCGACCCGTGGCCGCTGCTCGCCGTGTCCGCCGGCGCCCCCGTCCCGGTGGCCGGCGAGTGGACGGCCACCGGCCTGCGCCCGATGACCTGCTGGGACGGCGACCGGACCGTGCGGTTGTGAGCTACTGGGACGACCTCGTGAGCACGGCGCTGCTCGGCACCCAGCGCCGCCGGTTCGACCCCGGCGGGCTGCCCGCGCCGGTGCGGCCCCTCGTCCCCGACGAGCCGGAGGCCGGCCTGCTCACCGCGGCCGCGGTGCTCGCCACCTACCGGCGAGCCGGGCGCGTCCCCGCGCGGCCGGGCAGCCGCCCGGCCGCGCCCGGGCGCGACGAGCGGCCGCTCGTCCCACCGGCGGCGCGGCGGAGGCTGCTGCGGCTGCCCGCGGAGCTGCTCCCCGAATGGCTGGACGCGGTGCGGGAGCGGGGCCTGCGCGTCCCGCAGGAGAACCTGCGGGCGCTCGTCGACGCCGCGCGCACCCGGCCGCCGCTGCGCGCTCCGCTCGCGGCCGCCGCCGGGCCGGCCGGCGCCTGGCTGGGGGAGCGCAACCCCGCGTGGGCGTTCCTGGCCTCGGCGGTGCCCGGGGTGGTCGACGACCAGGCCTGGGAGTACGGCAACGCGCTGCAGCGGCGGGACTGGCTGGGCCGCACCCTCGCCGCCGACCCGCCCGCAGCGCGCGCGGCGCTGGCGGCGACCTGGGCGAGCGAGCCGGCGGGCGTGCGGGCGGATTTCCTCGCGGTGCTCGGCGAGCACCTGGACGCCGGCGACGAACCGTTCCTCGAGGCCGCGCTGGACGACCGGGCGGCGCCGGTGCGGGAGGCGGCCGCGGACCTCCTCGCGCGCCTGCCCGGGTCGCGGCTGGCGGCGCGGATGCGGGAGCGGGCCGCACGCCTGGTGCGGGCCGACGGGGACGCCCTCGCCGTCACCCCGCCCGACCTCGACGACCGCGCGCTCCTCCGGGACGTCGGTGGCCCGCAGGCGCGCGCCGCCCGGCAGCCGGCCGACCTGCTGCGCGCGGCCGTCGCCGCCACCCCGCTCGGGCACTGGGCGGGCTTCGGCGCGCCGGCAGCGGTGCTGACGCGGCCGGTGCGCGGCTGCGAGCCCCGCGTCCTGCACGCAGGCTGGGCCGATGCCGCCGGCCGCGAGCGGGACGCCCGGTGGGGCGCCGCCGTGCTCCCCGCGATCGAGCCCGCGGCCGTCGACGGCTCGATCACGAACATGGTGCGTCGCCTCCCGGCCGCGGTGCAGGGTCCGGCGCTCGCGGTGCTCGCCGCGAAGCTCCCCCCACCGGCGATGGCCTCGGCGGTGGGACAGCTGCCCGCCCCCTGGCCTCCCGAGCTGGGCACGGCCGTGCTCGACTGGATCGGTACCCAGCCCGGCAACCGGGGGCTCGGTGGCGCCGCGCGGGCCGCCGCCGTCCGCGTGCCCCGGGCATGCCTGCACCACCCCGTCGCCACCGGGCCGCTGCCGATCGGCGCCGCGCCGTGGTGGCGCGAGCTGGCCGCCACCCTGACCGTCCGCCGCGAGATGCACGAGGAGCTGCGATGACCGCGCCGAACCCGGATGCGGTGCTGCGGCCGCACGCCGAGCAGGACCACGCCGACGAGCTGGCCGCGCTCGCCGCGGCCGACGACCGGGCGCGCCCGCCGTCGTGGCGGCTCTCGCCGTGGGCGGTGGTCACCTACCTGCTCGGCGGGGCCCTGCCCGACGGCACCGAGATCACGCCGAAGTACGTCGGGCCGCGGCGGCTCGTCGAGGTCGCCGTGGCCACCCTCGCGACGGACCGCGCGCTGCTGCTGCTCGGCGTGCCCGGTACGGCGAAGACCTGGGTGTCCGAGCACCTCGCCGCCGCGATCAGCGGCGACTCCACGCTGCTCGTGCAGGGCACGGCGGGCACCGCTGAGGAGGCCATCCGCTACGGCTGGAACTACGCCCGCCTGATCGCAGAGGGCCCCAGCCCGGCCGCGCTCGTGGAGAGCCCGGTGCTGCGGGCCATGCGGGACGGCAAGATCGCCCGGCTCGAGGAGCTCACCCGCATGGCCGCGGACGTGCAGGACGCGCTGATCACGATCCTGTCGGAGAAGACGATGCCCGTGCCCGAGCTGGGCACCGAGGTGCAGGCCCGGCCCGGCTTCAACCTCATCGCCACCGCCAACAACCGCGACCGCGGCGTCAACGAGCTCTCCAGCGCCCTGCGCCGCCGGTTCAACACGGTGGTGCTGCCGCTGCCGGACTCCGCCGACGCCGAGGTGGAGATCGTCGCCCGCCGGGTGGCGCAGCTGGGCGCGTCCCTGGAGCTGCCCTCCGAGGTGACGGCGCTCGCCGAGATCCGCCGGGTGGTCACCGTGTTCCGGGAGCTGCGCTCCGGGCGCACCGAGGACGGGCGCACCGCGGTGAAGTCGCCGTCGGGCACCCTGTCCACGGCCGAGGCGATCAGCGTGCTCACCGGTGGCCTCGCACTCGCCGCGCACTTCGGCGACGGCGTGCTGCGCCCGTCCGACGTGGCCGCCGGGATCCTCGGTGCCGTCGTCAGGGACCCCGTGGCCGACCGCGCGGTGTGGGTGGAGTACCTGGAGACGGTCGTGCGCGAACGGGAGGGCTGGGCCGACTTCTACCGGGCCGGGCTGGAGGTCACCGGGTGAGGACCCGCCTGTTCGGGATCCGCCACCACGGGCCCGGCTCGGCACGGGCCCTGGCCGCGGAGCTCGTCGCGTTCGCCCCGGACGTCGTGCTCATCGAGGGACCGCCCGAGGCCGATGCACTGGTGGCGCTCGCCGCAGACCCCGCCCTGCGACCGCCGGTGGCGCTGCTCGCGTACGCCGTGGACGAGGTCTCCCGGGCGGCGTTCTGGCCGTTCGCCGTGTTCAGCCCGGAATGGCAGGCCATCCGGTACGCCGTCGCGGCCGGCGTGCCGGTGCGGTTCTGCGACCTGCCCGCCGCCCACCAGTTCGCGCTCGCCGGCCGGGCGGGCGGCTCCGCCGACCCCCTGGAACGCCTCGCGGCCGTCGCCGGGTACGACGACCCGGAACGCTGGTGGGACGACGTGATCGAGCACCGCCGCGACCCGGCGTTCGACGTGATCGCGGACGCGATGGCGGCCCTGCGGGCCGGCGAGCCGACCGGGGAACACGACGCGCGCCGTGAGGCGTACATGCGCGGCGTGCTGCGCCGCACCCGCAAGGACGGGTACGAGCGCATCGCGGTCGTCTGCGGCGCATGGCACGTGCCGGCCCTGACCGACCCGCTCCCGCCCGCCTCCCGCGACCAGGCGCTCCTGCGCGGGCTGCCGAAGCGCAGGACGGCCTGCGCCTGGGTGCCGTGGACGCACGGGCGGCTCGCGGCGACCGGCGGCTACGGCGCCGGCGTGACCTCGCCCGGCTGGTACCACCACCTCTTCACCACGGAGCGGGACGTCACCGCGCGCTGGCTCGCCGCGGTGGCCGGCGTGCTGCGCGCCGAGGACCTGCCGGTGTCCACCGCGCACGTGATCGAGGCGGTGCGCCTCGCCGAGACCCTCGCCGCCCTGCGCAACCGGGTGTCCGCGGGGCTCGCCGAGGTCACCGAGGCCACCCTCTCCGTGCTCTGCGGGGGCAACGAGGTGCAGCTCGACCTCGTCACCAGGAAGCTCGTCGTGGGGGAGCGGATGGGGTCCGTGCCCGACGACGCCCCGCTGACGCCGCTGGCCGCCGACCTCGCCGCCACCGCCCGTCGGCTGCGCCTCAAGCGCGACCCGCAGCCCCGCGAGCTCGACCTGGACCTGCGCTCGCCCGGCGGGCTCGACCGCTCGCGGCTGCTGCACCGGCTGCGGCTGCTCGGGATCCCGTGGGGCAGGCCCGCCGCGAGCACCCGCCGCAGCACCGGCACCTTCCGGGAGACGTGGGAGCTGGCCTGGCAGCCGGAGTTCGAGGTGGACCTCGTGGCGGCCGGGGTGCACGGCACCACCGTGGCCGGCGCGGCGACCGCCCGCGTCCGGGCCGCCGTCACCGACGCACCCGCGCTGTCCGACGTCACCGCCGCCGTGGAGCGCTGCCTGCTCGCCGACCTGCCGGACGCCCTTCCGGACGCGCTCGCCGCCCTGGACGCCCGTGCCGCGGGCGACGCCGACGTCGCGCACCTCATGGCGGCCTTCCCGGCGCTCGCCAGGGCCACCCGCTACGGCGACGTGCGCGGCACCGACACCGGCGCGCTGCGCGCCGTGGCCGAGCGGGTGCTGGCCCGGATCTGCGCCGGGCTGCCGCCCGCCGCGCACGGCATCGACGAGGGCGAGGCGGCCCGCCTGGCCGGGCTCGTCGACGGCGTGCACGACGTCACGGGCCTCCTCGGCGATGAGGCCACCGGCCGCTGGCTCACGGCGCTGGGGCGGCTCGCGGAGCGGCCCGCCCTGCCCCCGCTGCTCGCCGGCCGGCTGGCGCGGCTGCTCTCCGACACCGACCGGATGGCCGCCGACGAGGTCGAGCGGCGGCTGGCGCGCGCCCTCACGGCCGGCACCCCCGCCGCGCACGCCGGCGCGTACGTCGAGGGGTTCTTCGCGGGCGGCGCGCTGCTGCTCGTGCACGACGACCGGCTGCTGCGGGTGGTCGACCGCTGGCTCGCCGAGGTGGCGGCGGACCAGTTCGACGAGGTGCTGCCGCTCCTGCGGCGCACGTTCGGGGCGTTCGCCGACCCGGAGCGCCGCGCGATCGGGGAGCGGGCCGCCGCGCTCACCGACGACGTGCCCGCCCCGCGCGTCGCCGACGGGCTGGACGAGCGGCGGGCCGAGCTGGTGGTGCCGGTGTTCGCCCGGCTGCTCGGGGTGGGGTCGTGAGCGACGACGAGCGGCTGCGGCGCTGGCGCCTCGTGCTGGGCAGCGGCCCGGAGGAGACCGCGGACGGCACCGGCGTCGCGCTGGGACCCGAGGACCGCCGCGTCGACGCCGCACTCGCGGCCCTCTACGACGGTGGGGGTGGCGAGGGGAACGGGCCGCGCACCGGCGGGCTCGGCGGCTCGTCGCCCCAGGTGGCGCGCTGGCTGGGCGACATCCGGCAGTACTTCCCGACGTCGGTGGTGCAGGTGATGCAGCGCGACGCCGTCGAGCGCCTCGGCCTCACCCGCATGCTGCTGGAGCCGGAGCTGCTCGCCGCCGTCGAGCCGGACGTGCACCTGGTCGGCACGCTGCTGTCGCTCCAGGGCGTGCTGCCGGAGCGGACGAAGGAGACCGCCCGGGCGGTCGTGCGCACCGTCGTGGCGGAGCTGGAGCGCCGGCTCGCCGACCGCGTGCGGGCCGCCGTCACGGGCGCGCTGGACCGCTCCACGCGCACCCGCCGCCCGCGCCCCGCCGACATCGACCTGGCCCGCACCATCCGGGCCAACCTGCAGCACTTCTCCCCGGACCTGGGCACGATCGTGCCGGAGCGGCTGATCGGCCACGGGCGTCGGCACCGGAGCGTGCAGCGCGACGTGGTCCTCGCCGTCGACCAGTCGGGCTCGATGGCCGAGTCGGTGGTCTACGCGGGCCTGTTCGGCGCCGTCCTGGCGTCGATGCCGGCGCTGCGCACGCGGTTCGTGGCGTTCGACACGGCCGTCGTCGACCTCACCGACTCCCTCGGCGACCCCGTCGAGCTGCTCTTCGGCACCCGGCTCGGTGGCGGCACCGACATCAACCGCGCGATCGCCTACTGCCAGTCCCTCGTCACCCGTCCCACCGAGACCCTGTTGGTGCTGATCAGCGACCTGTACGAGGGCGGAGCGCAGGCCGACCTGATGCGCCGCGTCGGGGCGCTCGTCGGCGCCGGGGTACAGGTGGTGGCGCTGCTCGCGCTGTCCGACAGCGGCGCGCCCGCCTACCACCACGACAACGCCGCCGCCCTCGCGGACCTGGGCGTCCCCGCCTTCGCCTGCACACCCGAGCTCTTCCCGGACCTGATGGCGGCGGCCATCCGAGGCGAGGACCTGGCGCAATGGGCGGCGGCAGCCCGAGCCTGAACGTCAGCATGGTGGCTTTGCTGCCGTAGTACGCCAGCAAGGCCACCATGCTGTCGTTCGGAGGCGGGGCGCGCGGGGCATTACCGTCGGGATCATGCGCGCACTGGTGCTTGCCGACTTCTGGAAGCTGACCGTCGATGACGTTCCAGAGCCCGCGCCGGGGCCCGGCGACGTGCTGATCGAGGTGGTCGCCACCGGGATCTGCGGGTCCGACGTCCACGGCTACACGGGCGAGAACGGGCGCCGCGTGCGCGGGCAGGTCATGGGGCACGAGACGGTGGGCCGGGTGCTCGCGGTCGGCCCGGAGGCCGGTGGCGGCCTCGCCGTCGGGGACGCGGTGACCGTCAACCCGGTGCTGTGGTGCGGCGAGTGCCGGCAGTGCGCGATGGGGCGCGAGCAGGCGTGCCCGCACAAGCAGGTCATCGGGGTGACGCCGGAGCTGCGGTCGGCGTTCGCGGAGCGGATGGCCGTGCCCGCCCGCAACGCCGTCCCGCTGCCCGCCGGGATGCCGATCGAGCACGGGGCGCTCGTCGAGCCCCTGGCGGTCGGCCACCACGCGCTGGTCCGCGGCGGGTGCGGCGCCGGCGAGGCCGTCCTCGTGATCGGCGGGGGACCGATCGGGCAGGCCTGCGTGCTCGCGGCGCGGCGCCAGGGCGCCGAACGCGTGGTCGTCTCCGAACCCGCCCCGCACCGGCGGGAGCTGAACGCCCGGCTCGGCGCGGCCGTCGTCGACCCGACCGCCACCGACGACGTCGCGGCCGCCGTGCACGCCGCGCTGGACGGCGAGCCGACGCTGGTCGTCGACGCCGTCGGCACCCCGCAGACGCTCGCCACAGCCTTCGCCTGCGCGCCGATCGGCACCACCGTCGTCCTGGTCGGGATGGGTGCGCCCACGCTCGACGTCGCCGCGTACGAGATCTCGACCAAGGAGCGGTCGGTGGTCGGGAGTTTCTGCTACAGCGCTGCCGAGTTCCGCGACACCGCGCGGTGGGCCGCCACCGAGCCGGACGCCCTGGACGCGCTCATCGAGGGCCGCACCGACCTCGACGGCGGGCCCGCGTCCTTCGAGGCGCTCGCGCGCGGCACCGCGCAGGCGAGCAAGATCCTCGTCTTCCCGCGGGGTAGGACTGACGCGTGAAGATCGTCGGATACGAGCTGTTCCCCGTCACCCCCCGCTGGCTGTTCCTGCGCCTCGACACCGACGCGGGCGTCAGCGGCTGGGGCGAGCCGATCGTGGAGGGCCGCGCGGCCACCACGGCCCGGGCCGTCGACGAGGCGATGGAGTACCTCGTCGGCCAGGACGCCACCCGCATCGAGGACCACTGGCAGGTGCTCTCGAAGGGCGGCTTCTACCGCGGCGGCCCTGTGATCAACTCCGCGGTGTCGGGCATCGACCAGGCGCTGTGGGACATCGCGGGCCGGGCCCTCGGCGTGCCGGTGCACCAGCTGCTCGGCGGCGCGGTGCGCGACCGGGCCCGCGTGTACGGCTGGGTGCACGGCAGCGAGCCCGCCGAGCTCGCCGACGCGGCGCGGGCGCAGGTCGAGAAGGGCCTCACGGCCGTGAAGATGACCCCGTCGGAGCTGCTCGCCCCGCTCGACACGCCGGCCGCGATGCAGCGCGTGATCGACCGCGTCGCCGCTGTGCGGGAAGCGGTCGGCCCGCAGGTCGACGTCGCCATCGACTGCCACGGCCGTTTCTCCACCGCGATGTCGCGCCGGCTCCTGCCCCTGCTGGAACCCCTGCGGCCGCTGTTCGTCGAGGAACCGGTGCTGCCCGAGCACACCCCCGACCTGGGCGCCGTCGTGCAGGCCACGACGATCCCGGTCGCCACCGGCGAGCGCCTCTACTCCCGGTGGGACTTCCGGCCCGCGTTCGAGGCGGGCATCGCGGTGGCCCAGCCGGACGTGAGCCACGCGGGCGGCATCTCCGAGACCCGCCGCATCGCGGCCATGGCCGAGACCCACGACGTCCTGCTCGCCCCGCACTGCCCGCTCGGCCCGATCGCGCTCGCCGCCTGCCTGCAGGTCGACTTCGCCGCGCCCAACTTCCTCATCCAGGAGCAGTCGCTCGGCATCGGGTACGGCGACTCGAGCGGCCTGCTCGGCTACCTCGTCGACGCGACCCCGTTCACGTTCGTCGAGGGAAGCATCGAACGTCCCTCGGGCCCCGGCCTGGGCATCGAGGTGGACGAGGCCGAGGTCCGCCGGGCAGCCGAACGTGGCCACGACTGGCGCACGCCCCTGTGGCGCCACGCGGACGGCTCCCTGGCGTCCTGGTAGCCGCACCCTGGAGCCTTACTGCTGTTTCCGCGCCCGTCGGGACAGCAGCGTGGCTCCAAGGTGCGTTCTAGTGCTGGAGGGCGGAGCGCTCCCAGCGGCCGTCGGCGTCCAGTTCCAGGAGCTCGTCGTGCACCCGGCGCAGCGAGCTGCGATGCCCGACGCTCACGATGGCGGTGTCGGGCAGCTCCTCGCGCAGCAGGTTGTAGAGGCTGAGCTCGAGGCCCTCGTCGAGGGCCGAGGTGGCCTCGTCCAGGAACACCACCTTGGGCCGCACCACCAGGATGCGGGCGAACCCGAGGCGCTGCTGCTCGCCCGGTGAGAGGCGGCGGGCCCAGTCGTCCACCTCGTCGAGATGGTCGGCCAGCTGGGGGAGCTGGACCTCGCGCAGCAGCTCGGCGGCCCGCGCGTCGTCCATCTCGTCGGCGGGGCCGGGATAGGCGAGCGCGTCGCGCAGGGTGCCCAGCGGCAGGTACGGCTGCTGGGGGAGGAAGAGCGACCCGTCGTCGGTCGGACGGCGCACCGAGCCGCTCGCGTAGGGCCACAGCTGCGCCAGGCTGCGCAGGAGCGTGGTCTTCCCGCCCCCCGACGGGCCGGTGACCAGCAGCGAGGTTCCGGCGGCCACGTCGAGGTCGAGGTCGTCGACGAGCACCCGCTCGTCGGGGCGGCGCACCGTCAGGTCACGAACCTGCAGGTCGTCGCCGTCCTCGACGGTCGCGACCGGCAGCGCGCGGGCGGCGCTGTCGGCGTCCATCAGCCCGGTGAGCCGGTCGAGGACGGCGCGGTAGCTCGCGAAGTCGTCGTAGGCGTTGCGGAAGAAGGACAGGGCGTCGTGGACCTGGCCGAAGGCAGTGGAGGTCTGGTTGAGGTCGCCGAGCGTGACCTGTCCCGCGAAGAAGCGGGGTGCCTGGATGACGTAGGGCAGCACCACTGAGACCTGGCTGACCGCGAGGTTGAAGCCGCTGAACTTGATGGTGCGGGACAGGATCGCCCACGCGTTGCCGATCACATCGCGGAAGCGGCCGCCCAGGACCCCGCTCTCGACCCGCTCTCCGCGCTGGAAGGCGACGTTCTCCGAGTTCTCCCGCAGCCGCACCAGGGCGTACCGGAAGGAGGCGTTGAACTGCTCCTGGAGGAAGTTCAGCAGGATCAGCGGGCGCCCGATCCGGAACGCGAACACCGACGCGACGATCACGAAGACGAACACGAGGAACGTCATCGCCCGCGGGACCTCGACGCCGAGGATGTCGAGGGGCCCGGAGAGCTCCCAGAGGATGAGCGTGAAGGACACGAGCGACACCAGCGAGTTGACCGCCCCGACCCCGAGCGTCACCGAGTCGGTCGGGAACGAGTGGATGTCCTCCTGGATCCGTTGGTCCGGGTTGTCCACCCTGGCCGGGGTGTAGCGACCCTTGTGGTAGGCGCGTCCGTCGAGCCAGTCGCCGACCATCCGGTCGGTGAGCCACACGCGCCAGCGGATGGTGAGTGCCGTCTGGACGTAGAGCTCGAACATCGTCCGGACGACGTGGATCGTGGCGAGGACGCAGAAGATGACGATGTACCGCCAGAAGGTCGGCTCATCCTGGTTCTGCAGCGCGGTGAGCATGCCGTTGCCCTGGTAGGACAACAGAACGTTGAGGCGTACGGACATGATCGCCAGTAGCAGGATCAGCAGCACCGTCAGCAGCGGCCGCCACCCGGCGTCCCCGCGCGGGGAGAAGTAGGGGAAGGCGAGGCGCCGGAACTGCCGGCCCCACCGCGTGGAGCGCGACAGCAGCACGGCGAGCACCGCACAACCGATGAGCGTCGCCAGGTAGACGCCGACGATCCACACGGTGCTGGAGAGCACCTCGGTCGACCATTCCAACTCAGTGCCCATTGGGCCTCCCCGCTCCACCGATCCTCCGGCGGGATCATCAGGCCGGCGAGCCTATCTGGACCCTTCCGCACACCAACCGAGGCGCTCGCACACGAACTGCAGTTGGTGTGCGAGCGCGCGTGTTGGTGTGTCAGCGCTCGTCATCGCCGCCGGGCGTGGCGCGTTACACACGTTCGGTAACGGCTTGATCACGATGAGCGGCACCTCGCGCGGGGTGACTGACCGCGTACGTGCAGTTGCACGTTCGCCTGTTACTCGGGGTTCAGCTCGTCGACGGGATCCGTTCGGCCGCCGCGGCAATGGTCTGACAGGGCGTGTCCGAGCGCGTCCGTCGGGTTAACTGCGATCACTCCTCGAGGTACTTCGATCACAGACCGTATGGAGGAACCCGTTGAACCGCCCGCTTCCCCTCCCAGCTCGTGACTGGGCACTGCTGCTCACCCGCATCCTCATCGGCGTCGTCATGTTCGCGCACGGTTACCAGAAGATGGTGATCAACGGCATCGGCCGCACCACCGAGGGCTTCGAGCACCTGAGCATCCCGCTGGCGATCGTGTCGGCGTCGTTCGCCACGGTGGTCGAGTTCGCCGGCAGTGTCATGCTGATCCTGGGCGCTCTCACCCCGGTCATGTGCGGGCTGCAGCTCGTGATCATGGCCGGCGCGGTCGTCTTCGTGCACGGTGCCAACGGCATCTTCGTCGCGAACGGCGGCTGGGAGCTCGTCGGCGTGATCGGCGCAGGCCTGCTCGCGCTCGGGGCGGTCGGTCCCGGCCGTTTCAGCATCGACCACCTCGTCCGCGGCCGGCAGGCGCAGCACCGCCGCGAGATCGAGCGGTTCCACGCCCCGCAGCCGATGATGGCGCAGCAGGCGGCGCACGTGGCGGTACACCGCCGCTGAGTCCGGCCACCGGCCGGCAGTCTCGTGGGGTCGCCTCTCCCCGGTAGGCGGCCCCACAGTGCTGTTCGGACCCGCAGTGCTGTTCGGACCCGCAGTGCTGTTCGGCCCCGCAGTGCTGTTCGGCCCCGCAGTGCTGTTCGGCCCCGCAGTGTTGTTCGGGGTACGCCGGTGCAACGATGATCCGGTGCTCCGCCATGTCACGGCCACGCGGTACGTCACGCCGCTGCGGGAGGGCGGATCCCTG
The DNA here is from genome assembly GCF_039543345.1 of Pseudonocardia adelaidensis. Lineage (NCBI taxonomy): Bacteria > Bacillati > Actinomycetota > Actinomycetes > Pseudonocardiales > Pseudonocardiaceae > Pseudonocardia > Pseudonocardia adelaidensis. The sequence goes on from NZ_BAABJO010000008.1 coordinate 285,405, forward strand.
CCGGGGCTGATGGAAGCCGATGACCTGGGCACCTACGTCGTCAAGTACACCGGCGCCGGGCAGGGCCGGAAGGTGCTCGTCGCGGAGATCGTCACCGGTGAGCTCGCCAGGGCGTTGGGCCTGCCGGTGCCCGAGCTGGTCACGGTCGAGCTCGACCCGGCGCTCGGCGTCGCCGAACCGGACCAGGAGGTGCAGGAGCTGCTGCGGGCGAGCCCGGGCCTCAACCTCGGGATCGACTTCCTGCCCGGCGCCCTCGACCTCGATCCGCAGGCGTTCCCGATCGACCCCGGCTTCGCCGGGCGGGTGCTGTGGTTCGACGCGCTCGTCGGCAACGTCGACCGGTCGTGGCGCAACACCAACATGCTGTTCTGGCACGGCAGCCCGTACCTGATCGACCACGGCGCCACCCTGACGTTCCAGCACGCCTGGTCGGGCGCGGCGGCCTGGGTGCAGCGGGCCTACGACGCCGCCGACCACGTCCTGCTCGGCTGCGCGCCCGACCTCGACGCCGCCGACGCCGCGCTCGCGCCGCGGCTCACCCCGGAGCTCCTGGGCGCCGCCACCGAGGCGGTGCCGGACGGGTGGCTCGCAGGCGAGCCCGGCTTCGCCGACGCGGGCGAGGTGCGCGCGGCCTTCGTCGCGCAGCTGCTGGCCCGCCGCGACGCGCGGGACGCGTGGTTGCCGGGCATCCGCGCGGCGATCGGCGAACGCGCCGCGGCCGAGGGCCCACCCGCGACCCGGGGCCCGGGGACGCCGTTCTGGGCGAGCCGATGAGCGAGCTGAGCTTGCGGAGCGAGCGAATCATCGGCGCAGTGCGTCCGCGAAGCGGTCGCCCGAGCGTCAGCGAGGGCGGGCGATGAACGAGCGGCAGCCGTTCGAGTACGCGCTGCTGCGCGTCGTCCCGCGGATCGAGCGCGGTGAGGCGCTCAACGCCGGGGTCGTGCTCTACAGCCGCCCGTTGGACTACCTCGGCGCCCGCGTCCACCTCGACGTGGAACGCCTGCACGCGCTGGATCCCACGGCCGACGCCGTCGTGATCAGGGCCGCGCTCGAGGCCGTGCAGGACCACTGTGCGCACGAGCGCGTCGAGGCCCGGCACGCCGCCCCCGCGGGCCGGGAGGACCGGGGCCGCCGCTTCCGCAGGTTGACCGCGCCGCGCAGCACCATCGTCCAGGCGGGTCCCGTGCACACGGGCCTGACCACGGACCCGGACGCGGAACTGGAGCGCCTCCTCACCGCATTGGTCCTCCCGCTGAGGTAGGTATGGGGCATGACCGACGCCGTTCCGCCCGGGTCCCTGACCGACTGGCTGCGCCGCGAGGTGCCGCAGGTGGCGGTGGGGAACCGGCCGGTGGCGGTCGAGCGGATCTCCGGGGGCCACTCCAACCTCACCTACGCGATCACCGACGCCGCTGGCAGGCGCTTCGCGCTGCGCCGCCCGCCCACCGGCATGGTGCTCGCCACCGCACACGACATGGGCCGGGAGTGGCGCTTCATCAGCGCGCTCGCGCCCACCGCGGTGCCGGTGCCCCCGCCCGTGGCGTTCTGCGCCGATCCGGACGTCATCGGCGCGCACTTCTACCTCACCGAGTTCGTCGACGGCGACGTGCTGGGCGACGAGGAGTCGGGCCACCGGCTCGCGCCGGCGGCCCGCGCGACCGCCGGCCTGGACGTCGCCGACGTGCTGGCCGACCTGCACGCCGTCGACCCGGACGCCGTTGGCCTCGCCGACCTGCGCCGCCGCGGCCGCTACCTGGAACGCCAGCTGCGCCGCTGGCACCGGCAGGTGCACGAGTCGGCGGTGCCGGACCTGTCCGCCGTCGACGCCGCGCACGCCCGGCTGGTGGAGCGGGCCGCCGAGCTCACACCCGCGGAGCCGTGCATCGCGCACGGCGACTTCCGGCCGGGCAACCTCGCCGTGGGGCCCGACGGGAAGGTGCGCGCGGTGTTCGACTGGGAGCTCGCCGCGATCGGCGACCCGCTCGCCGACCTCGGCTGGCTGCTCGCGTCGTGGGGTCGCCCGGGCGACGATGTCCCGCCGACCATCCCCGGCCCGAGCCTCGTGGAGGGCTATCCCGAGCGCGCCGACCTGGTCGCGCGCTACGCGGAGCGCTCCGGCCGCGACCTCGCGGCACTCCGGGCCGAGCTCGACGTCTACATCGCCTTCGCCCGCTGGCGGTCGGCCTGCATCGGCGCGGGTGTCTACTCGCGCTACGTCGGCGGCGTCATGGGCGGCCAGGCCGAGGCCGACGGCGGCGCCGCCCGCCTCGCGTCCCTCCAGGCCCAGGCCGAGGCCGCCCTCGCCGCGCTCGGCGGCTGACCGCGGCAGGGCGAGTCTCCCGTTTCGTCGGGGCGAGTCTCCCGTTCGCGCAGGTGAATTGCGCGGCGGCTCAGGCGTCGACCGTGGCGGGGGAGAGGTGCACCGGCATCGCCGCGTAGCCGCGCAGCACGCGCGTGGGACGGCGGCGGGGCGGGCCGGCGAGGGCGAGGTCGGGGAACCGGTCGAAGAGCGCCCGCAGGCCGACCTCCCCCTCCATCCGGGCGAGCGCGGCACCGAGGCAGAAGTGCGGGCCGCTGGAGAAGGCGAGGTGCTCGCCCGCGTTCTCCCGCGTGACGTCGAAGCGGTCGGGGTCGGCGAAGACCGCCGGGTCGCGGTTGGCGCCGCCGAGCATGAGCACGACGACCTGGTCGGCGCGGAACCGCTCGCCGCCCACCTCGGTGTCCCGCTGCGCGATCCGGCCGGTGCGCTGGACCGGGGAGTCGACGCGCAGCACCTCGTCGACGGCGCGCGGCCAGTGCTGCGGCTCGACCCGGAGCAGGGCGAGCTGGTCGGGGTGGGCGGTGAGCAGGCCCACACCGTTGCCGATGAGGTTCACCGTGGTCTCGAACCCGGCGGCGAGCAGGAGCATCGCAATGTTGATCAGCTCGTCCTCGCTGAGCCGTCCCTCGTCGTCACGCGCGTGCACGAGCGTCGAGAGGATGTTGTCGCCCGGGTTGCGGCGCAGGTGGGTGAAGTGCCCCTCCATCCACGTCTGCAGGGCGGCGAGGTCCCGTTCGGATCGGCGGAACTGCGCGTAGGTGAGGCCGGCGTCCAGCGAGAGCGCCGCCCCCTCTCCCCACTGCAGGAACTGGCGGCGCATCTCGACCGGAGCCCCGAGCATCTCGGCGATGACGGTGGCGGGCAGCAGGCTCGCGTAGTCCTCGATCAGGTCGGCGGCCCGGCCCCCGGCCGCCATCCGGTCCAGGAGCTCCGTCGCGATCTCCTCGGTGCGAGACCGCAGCGCCGCCACGGCCTTCGCGCTGAACGCCCTGGTGACGAGCTTGCGGTAGCGCGTGTGGTCCGGCGGATCGGTCGCGAGCATGGACGGCGGTTCCACCGGTCCGTGCGGGCCACGCCCCCCGGCGGCCACCGCGTAGCGCAGCGCGGCCGGCGCGCGCCCGCTCGGGCCGCCGACCACGCCGAAGTCGGGGCTGCGCAGGATCGCGGTGACGAGGTCGTGGTGGGCGGTGTTGAGCACGATCCCGTTGTCGAGGACGCGGCCCGCCGCGCGGATCGCCGCGTAGTGCGGGAACGGGTCGGCGACGAAGTCGGCGTCGAGCATGAGGCGGGCGGTGACGTCGCCCTCCCGCCTGCGCTTGCCCAGCGCCCGGCGGATGAACCCGTGCCGCACGCCCCACCGGATCGCCTGCCGCGCCTGGGCAACCGCGTTCATCGCACCCTCCCCGATCGTCACCGAACCCGAAGTTACCGCCGGTAAGTCGATCCTGGCCACCCGATGGGGGCGTCGGGTACGACTATGGGGTGACCGACCCGCGGCTCGTGGCCGTCAGCGACCTGCACGTGCGCTACCCGGACAACCGCGCCGTCGTCGACTCCCTGCGCCCCGCCAGCGATGACGACTGGCTGATCGTGGCGGGCGACGTCGCCGAGCGGGTCGATGACGTCACGTGGGCGCTGGGCCTGCTGCGGGAGCGGTTCTCCCGCGTGCTGTGGGTGCCGGGCAACCACGAGCTGTGGACGCGCGGCAAGGACCCCGTGCAGCTCCGCGGGGTGCAGCGCTACCTCGCGCTCGTGCAGGCATGCCGCGAGCTGGACGTGCTCACCCCCGAGGACCCGTTCCCGACGTGGGACGGCCCGGGTGGCCCGGTCACCGTGGCGCCGCTCTTCGCCTTCTACGACTACTCGTTCCTCCCCGCCGGCACGACCAGCGCCGACGACGGCCTGGCCGCCGCGTACGCCGCGGGCGTGGTGTGCACCGACGAGCACCTGCTGTTCCCCGACCCGTACCCGGACCGGGCGGCGTGGTGCGCCGCCAGGATCGAGGAGTCGGAACGCAGGCTCGACGCCTGCAACCCGGACCTGCCGACCGTCCTCGTGAACCACTGGCCGCTCACCCGGCGTCCCACCGACGTGCTGCGGCACCCCGAGTTCGCGCTCTGGTGCGGCACCACCCGCACGGCCGACTGGCACGTGCGCTACCGCGCCGCGGCCGTCGTCTACGGGCACCTGCACATCCCGCGCGTGACCTGGGAGGACGGCGTGCGCTTCGTCGAGGCCTCGCTCGGTTACCCACGCGAGTGGCAGCCCCGTGACGCCCGCAACGGCACGGTGGTCACGGAGCTGCTGCCGCGGCAGGTTCTGCCGGTCCCCTGATCAGGGACGGGCGCGTCCGCCGTAGCGACGGCGGAACTTCTCGACCTGGCCCGCCGAGTCGAGCACGCGCTGCGCGCCCGTCCAGAACGGGTGCGAGTACGCGGTGATGTCCACCCGGATCAGGGGGTAGGTGTTGCCGTCCTCCCAGGAGATCGTCTCCGCCGACGTCGCCGTGGAGCGCGTGAGGAACGCCTGGCCGGTGGAACGGTCCTGGTAGATGACGGGACCGTAGGCGGGGTGGATGTCGCGGCGCATGGCTGCCTCCTGCATGGGCTCGGCTTTCCCGGACCCCACCATAAACGACAATGGTTGTCGTTATGTTCCGCCTCGGCGGGCGGCGTAGGCGCGGAGGGCGCGCAGGAGGTCGATGCGCCGGAACCCGGGCCAGTAGCTGTCGCAGAAGTGCAGCTCGGAGCGGGTGGACTGCCAGATGAGGAACCCGGAGAGCCGCCGCTCGCCGCTCGTGCGGATGATCAGGTCCGGGTCGGCCCGGCCCGCGGTGTAGAGGTGCGCGGCGATGTCGGCGTCGGTCAGCCGCCCGGCGAGCTCCCGTGCCGTCGCCCCCGCACGTGCCTCCTCCTCGAGCAGCGAGCGCACGGCGTCGACGATCTCCTCGCGGCCGCCGTAGGCGATCGCGATCGTGACGTCGGCGTCGGTGGCCCGCTCTGCCGTGACCTCGGCGGCGTGCTTCAGCGCGTGCGCCGTGGAGTCGGGGAGCAGGTCGAGCCGCCCGGCGAGGTGCACGCGCCACGGGCTGGACGGGCGGGTGAGCTGCGCGGCCACGACCTCCTCGACGAGCCCCATGAGGTGGGCCACCTCGTCCGAGTGCCGCTTCGCGAGGTTGTCGGTGGAGGCGACGAACACGGTGACCTGCCGGATCCCGAGCCCCCGGCACCAGCCCAGCAGGGTCGCGACGTGCTCCGAGCCATAACGGTGGCCGACGCGCGGGTCGGGGAAGCCCAGCTGCCGGGCCCAGCGGCGGTTGCCGTCCATCACGATGCCCACGTGCCCGGGACGAGGACGGCCGCGCAGGAGCCGCTCGACCCTGCGTTCGTCCAGCCGCCGGATCGCGTCGATCACGCCCATCCGGCGACCGTACCGCTGGTGCGGATCAGGCCAGGTCGTGCAGGAACCCGAGCAGGACGCCGGTGAGCTCGGCGGGCTGGTCCTCGGGCACGAGGTGGCCGGCGTCGGGGATGACGTGCAGCGGCGCACCGGGAATGAGAGCGGCCAGCGCCCGCCCCCGCTCGACCGGCACCCACGTGTCGTCCTCGCCCCAGCACACGGTGACCGGGATGTCGATCGTGGTGTACCGGTCCTGCATCGCGTCGGTGTAGCTGCGGTCACCGCGCCGGGCCGCCAGCTGGCGGTAGAAGGCGGCCAGCCCGCCGTGGCCGGTCCACGGCGCGACGAGGGCCTCGAGCGTGGCCGGGTGCAGGCCGACGCTGCTGGCCGAGGCGACGTACTCGCGCAGCAACGCCTCGTGCGCCGCGGGCGGGAGCCGCGCGAACACGTCCGCGTGCTCCCCGACCAGCGCGGAGAAGTCGCTTCCCCACGGGGGGAGCGAGACCGCGTCGACGAGGGCCAGCTTCCGGTACCGCGCCCCGTTCACCAGGTGGGCGCCGAGCGCGATGGCCCCGCCGGAGTCGTGGGCGATCACGACCGGATCCGTCAGCCCCCACTCGCCGAGCAGTTCGACGAAGACGCCGGCCTCGGCCGCCAGCGAGACGTCCTGGCCCTCGAACATCTCCGACGCCCCGTATCCCGGCATGTCCCAGACGTACACGCGGTGCCGGCGTGCCAGGGCCCGGGCCACGCCGCGCCAGACGTAGGACGAGAACGGCGTGCCGTGCAGGAGGACGACCGGCGGCGCCCCCGGATCACCCAGCCGGTTCCACCGCACCTGCCCGATGGCGCTCCGGTGGGTGTGGGGGAGGTCCCAGCGACGCATGACGTTGTCCTCAGGGTCGGTCGCCATCGAGCCACTCCTCCAGCTCCCGCACGTACTGCGGTGCCCACTTCGGGGTCCAGCGCAGGAAGTAGACGCTCATGGACAGCGCGTGGACGGCGTGACCGAGCCGAACGCGGGACTCCCATCCGGCCGGGAGCGCGCACACCTCGTCGTAGGCAGCGAGGAACGCCGCCCTCCCGTCGGGGAACCCGTCGAAGACGTGCTCGTCGAGCTTGCCGAAGTCGAGGAAGCGGTCGGCGAGGAGGCCGTGTTCGAAGTCGAGCACGCACGCGATCCGCCCCTTGCGGAGCACGAGGTTCTGGCGCCACAGGTCGCCGTGGGTCAGCGAGGGCGTGCGCTCCGCGGGAACGGCGTCGACGGCGCGGTGGAGTGCGGCCGACAGGCCCTCGCGGCCGGCCGACGTGAGGTCCTCCGGCGCCTCGGCCAGCCGGGAGTCGACCACGGCGTGCAGGAAGCTCGCACCGTCCGGGTACTTCTGCGTGCCGAGCACGTCGCCGAACCACGCGCCGGAGCAGGAGTGGATCCGGCCGACGACCCGGCCGAGGTCCTCGGCGAACCCCGTGCGTTCCGCCGGGCCCATCGACTCCCACGCCTCGTCGGCGGGCGTGCCCTCCTGGAACTCCTGCACGAGCACCGGGCGCCGCAGCGCTGTGCTCCTCGGCGTGAAGGCGCGGAACCGCACCACGGGGACGCCCCCGTCGGCGGCCCGGCGGGTGGTGGCGATCAGCCGCCGGATGTGCTCCGGGTCGGTGTCCCGTACCGGCGTCTTGACCAGCAGCGGGCCCTCGTCGGTGTCGGCGACCCACTGCCTGCTGGTGTAACCGGCCTCGAGCGGCCGCAGCCCCGCAACGCGGGTGCCGGGGCACGCCTCGGCCAGGGCGTCCCGGACGGAGTCGGAGGCGATGGGTGCTTCGTCCACGTCGGCCGTCACACCCGCGGATGCTATCGGCGCGCCACGACGAGAAACGGCCTGGCCGGACGCTCCTCGCGGAGCCTCTGACCAGGCCGTTCACCATGGTGGGCGATACTGGGATTGAACCAGTGACCTCTTCCGTGTCAAGGAAGCGCTCTCCCACTGAGCTAATCGCCCGAGGCGGAGGCGGGAATCGAACCCGCGTACAGGGCTTTGCAGGCCCTTGCCTAAGCCACTCGGCCACTCCGCCCGAGTCTGGATCCTGGTCCTCGGAAAGTTCCGTGGATTTCGATCCGTGGAGGTCCGAACGGGACCGAGGTTCCTCCGAGCGGACGACGGGACTCGAACCCGCGACCCTCACCTTGGCAAGGTGATGCGCTACCAACTGCGCTACGTCCGCGTGTGCAGCGTTTCCGCTGCGGTGATGAGAGAACCTTAGCGCAGGCCCTGAGGGGGGTTCAAACCGCCCCCCTCGAACCGCGCGAACGGCCTCTGACCTGCGGCTCAGTCTCGAGCCGGGTCGTTGAGGAGATCGGAGAGGGCCACGTCGAAGTCGAGCCAGGAGTACTCGGTGTCCGCCGGCACGGCGAGGTAGGTGCGGTGCAGGAAGTCACCGAGGGTCTGCGCGCACGTCGTGAAGACCGCGTGGCCGGACGGCGACGACAGCTCGAGCTGCACCTTCCCCGGGCTGAGCGGCACCGGCTGGACGCGCACGTCGCCCGTGCCCGCCGGGGCGATCAGCCCGTCGTGCAGGAGGTCGCGAGCGAACACCCACTCGACGGCCGTGGTGGAGCCGGTCCGGAACGACGCCTGCACGGCGTAGGGGTCCCGGCTGCTGTAGGTCAGTTCGACGTTGACGGGCACCGCCGGGGCGTCCGGAGCGATCAGTTCGAACACCGCCGGTGAGCAGATGACCGTGTGCTCGTCGCGCATCGTGCGTCCTCTTTCTGGGTCCCGCGTGGTTCGTCATGCGGGAAAACGACCGTCCCTGGAAGGCGTGACGGGTCGAAGTCCGAAGTCCCCTCCACGCGGGCCAACGGTCACCCTGACGGCGCAGTCCCCCACGACGAGCGGTTCCGCGGGCGCGACGTACGGCGACCGGCCGGCCCGGATCTCAGTAGGATCCAGGGAGAGTCGAGCGAGGCGGTGGAGAACTGAGCGGTACCGAAGAGCGGTCGCGGCACGGCTTCCGCGCCCGGATCGAGGAGAGGCCCACCCTGCGGCGGACCTACCGGGTCGGCGTCGCGCTGCTGGGCGGGCTCGTCCTCGTGGCCGGTGTGATCATGATCCCGTACCCGGGCCCCGGCTGGCTCGTCGTGTTCGCCGGCCTCGCCATCCTCGCCAGCGAGTTCGCCTGGGCCCGCCGCGTGCTCCACTTCGCCCGCAGCAAGTACGACGCCTGGACCGACTGGCTCGGCCGCCAGCCCCTGCTCGTGCGCCTGGGCGTGCTCGCCCTCACCGGCCTCGTCGTGCTGGAGACCCTGTACCTGCTCAACGCCTTCTACCTGGGCGCGGAGCTGGTGGGGCTGGGACACTGGACCTGGTTGCAGAGCCCCTTCTTCGCGTGAGGTAGGGTCTCCGGCAACGGCACGGGCGATTAGCTCAGGGGGAGAGCGCTTCGTTCACACCGAAGAGGTCACTGGTTCGATCCCAGTATCGCCCACCGCAGGTCAGAGGCCCTGTCCGAGACGATCGGACGGGGCCTTTGCCGTTCGTACAGCTGGGAAGTACAGCTACTGCGGCCCATCGAGGCTCGCACCCAAGCGCTTGAGCGCGTCGCGGGTCGCTGCCGACGAGGCGAGTGTGTAGATCTCCATCGTGAGCGCGAAGTCGGCGTGGCGCAGGATCTGCATCGCCACTCGCGGGTGCACGTCGAGGTCGGCGAGGAGGGTGCCGCAGCTGCGCCGGCCGTCGTGCACAGTGATCTTGCGAACATCGGCTTTGGCGCATCGGGCGTCCCACGACCGGTTGAAGTTGCGGGGTTCGATGGGCGTGCCGTACCGGGTGGTGAACACGAGCTTGTCGCCCTGCCAGGCCGGGCCGGCCATGTCCCGGTCGTGCTGTTGCTGGGTGCGGCGCAGGTTCAGCGCGGTCGTGCAGATCCGTGGGAGCGGTAGGTCGCTCTCGGACTCTTCAGTCTCGGTCTCGCGGTGCAGCAGGCGACGTCCGACGCGTTGGAGCTGCATCCTGATGCTGAGGGTGCCTGCGTCGAGGTCGAGGTCGTCCCAGCACATGCCGAGCACTTCGCCCTTGCGCAGGCCGAGGACCAGGACCAGGACGTAGGCGGCGTAAAGCCGATCCTCGTCAGCACGGGCGGATTCGAGGAAGGCGCGGGCTTCGTCGGTGGTCCAAGCCTTGCGCCGGCGGGCACGCTTGCGGTTCTTGGGCAAGGTGACGCTCATGGCGACGTTCTTGCCGATCAGCTCTTCCTTCACAGCGTGGGAGAGGGCGGCACGCAGAGCTGCGCGGACGTCTCCGACGGATCGGCGGGACAGCGTGTCCTCACAGCACTTCCCGATGGCGCAGCAGCGGCGCTTCTTCACGGGTCGCCGAGCGTCCTTGCCCTGGGCACAGCACTGGCAGGTGGCGGCAAGCTTGTTGATCCATTGCTGGACGTCGCGGACCTGCAGCCGAGTGAGGTTCTTGGCCCCGAGTGCGGGGATGATGTGGACGCGAACGAAGGTCTCGTAGGTCTGGTAGGTCAACGGGGCCCGGTTGGGTCTGATGATCTCCTCGAGCCAGTAGGTGACGTACTCGCCCACGGTCGGCGTGCGGGTGGCGACGGTGCCGTCCCGGGCCTTGTTCTGCAGGTTGATCCACTTGTCGTGGACCGCGTCGCGGGTCTTGCCGTAGACCTGCTGCCATCGCGACCAGGTGCAGGAGCGCGACGAGGGTTCCGGCACCGAGGACGTCGCGGTCGGCGATCAGACGAGGGACCTCAGCAAGAGGTATCCAACGCAGCTCGCCGACTTCTTCGGCATCGGACGGCTCCCCAACTTTCTCGAAGGCCCGCCACAGGTAGATGTCCATCGGGGCATCCACCATCCCCGGCAGCGGCTGGAGGTGCGCGAGGTGCTCCGGTTCTCCGACCGGGGCCCAGCCGCTTTCCTCCACTGCTTCGCGCGTAGCTGCTTCCGCGGGCTGCTCGTTCTCTTCGACGAGTCCACCGAGCAGTTCGTAGCCCCATTCGTCGGTTGCAAAGCGGTGCCGATGCACCATCAGTACCTGGTCGTGGTCGTCGACCAGCGCGGCAATCGCTACCGGCTTCATATGGACGACGTGGTGCTCGAACCGACTTCCGTCGGGAGTCTCGATATCGACGAGCGTCAACCGAACCCACTCATTGTCGTAGACGGTTCGCTCACCGAATCGTTTAGTTCGGTGCGCATCCGGCTGTGCGGGGTCGGTCACGAGCGACGAGTCTAGCAGCGCGCGACGGAACGTAGCCGGTCAAGAAGCGGGCATTAGACGCGCAGCGCGGTGGTCAACGGGTGAGCGAGCAGGCGGTGAGAACTTTCTATACGTCTTCAAGCCGTCCCCTGCCGGGGACGGGCCGGACTACGCCGGACGGCATGCGCGGCCGCTACCTTGCCGCTCCGCTCACGGGCGGCCGCGCGCCTAATGGGCCGCCGGCCATGCGCCGGCATAGGGGAAGATGGGAGACGTCGAGTAGTGGTCGTCCCCGCTGGCCGCAGATCGTCTTACATGATCGCGAGGTGTCAACCCCGCTGCGCGCCCCGATCCCGCCGGTGGCCACGCTGGCAGAGATGCGCCGGTTCAGTCCGTGGCCGGGTAGCGGGATCGGGGGGTTCCGGGTTGACACCTCGTGATCATGCAAAGAACCGGCCAGGATCTCGGGGATGGCCGACGTACGGAATGTCGAGCTTCGCTAGTCGGGTTCCATTTTGCTTTCGATTTCGTCGCAGAGTTCCACAGGCACTGGTCGGCTAGCGCTCTCATTCCACAAGTACTCCCTTCGGCGCGACAAGACTTGCCCATCGTTGCCAATCTCATTGCCGTCATACTCAATGGAGATAGCGGAAACTGTCGTATTGTTGCGAAGAAACGATGCCAGCATGTTCTTGACGTCGTCCAGCTCGTCGCCAATCAGATGCCTGAGCGAGTTGGTAACATCAACATGGATGGGTCTACGTCATCTGGCGCTGCTGGCAAGACGGCCAGACGTACGACCCCGCCAAACACGCCGGACTCCAACGCCTGACCGAACCCGACGAACCCCAAGCCGCGGGAAGGACAAACAGCCCAGCAAGCGCTCGTCGACGATCCGGCCGGCCCGAGCTGGGACCTGACTTTTGCCACTTTTCGTGATCTTGGTGGTTGCTAGGCCACTAACCTTTGAGTTTGGCACACGGTCTGCCCGGATTGGTGCACTAACTGAGGCTCACAGGGTCGGGGATCCGTGGTGGCGTACGTGCGCACGGTCAAGACCGAGTCGGGGCGACAGCGGTGCAGATCGTGTACTCCAAGCGGCGCGATGCGCGCAGTGCAGAACATGTCGGGTCCGCACACGACGAGCAGGAGTGGAGGCACTCAAGGTACAGCGCAGCGGTGCCTCGTTCATTTCGGCCCCAGCCGAAATGTTTCGCCGCTAGCGTGGACGTCATGACGAAATCGACCAGGCGGCCGATAGAAGCCGAAGAGTTCCTGACCGCGCTGCAGGACCTGCCACCACACGCGCTGACCGCCTGCCCGGAATGGACCGTGCATGACACCGGCGCCCACCTCGCAGGCATCTACGAGGAAGTGGCCCGCCATGTCCAGGCCTACGCCGCGGGCGCACCGCTGACCTCGACGCGCAGCTTCGAAGAACGTGAGGCACCGTTCAGAGAACTCAGCGCATCCGAACTGCTTCGCACCGTAGACCGCGAAGAACAGCGCATGCGCCAAGAGGTCCACGCTGTCATAGACGCAGAACCGGACGCCACACTATGGTGGACTGGCCGATGGATGCGCGTCGACGCATTCCTTTCTCATCTGCGCAACGAATGTGCAATCCACCGATGGGACATGTGCGGCGACGACGAAACCAACATGAAATTGCTACAACAGTTCGACCTTTTCAAACATGCCGTGACCAACATCGGCCCCAAGCCACTGTGCGCACGCGGCATCAACAAATACGGAGCCGAACTGTCAGGCCTGTCGGCCCGGATACGCACCGACGGCCTACCCGACCTACACATCACAATCGACGGCACCGTACCCACGATGGAACTCGTCGACCCAACCGGCGAACCCGCCATCAGCGGCGACCAAGAAGCACGCCTCTTACTCCTCTGGGGACGCTCACCCACACCAGCAACCCGACTCCAAGCCACCGGCCCCCACGACACCGTGCTCCGCCTACGACGCCTACTCTCCGGCTACTAAACAAGGTATACCGGACCAGGCCGCTGGCCACTCTGTAGCCGGCGGGCAGCGGTCGAGGTGTGCTGCGGGTTGTCCATGCCGTGCACCCGGCCCCATGGTTGGGTCACGGTCGCGGCGGCGTCCCGGGATGCCGCCCATTCGGGCAGCAGGTCATCGATCAGGTTGTCGTTGGTTATCGGTGTCTCCCGGGTTCGAGTCGAGTGGGGTTCGATGGTGGCCAGGTGATGCTGAGGTGCTCGCGCAGGCCTGCCGTGCCCTTCTCGGTGACCCGAAGCGCACGGTGGGTCGGCGCGGGGGTGATCCAGCCGGCTGAGTCGAAGGCGTGGAGTACGGCCGCGCCGAGCGGCCCGGCGATGTGGTAACGCTGCTCGGTCCAGTCAATGCAGCAACGCACCGCACCCAGCTTGGGTGGCAACACCACCCCCAGCGCGGCTAGGGCATCGTGGCCGGCCTCGGTGACGCGGTAGTCGACCTCGTCGCGGACACGGACGCTGAGCCGATCACCGGACACGTTGGCCAAGTCGGGTGCGCTATCGGGTCCCTCGAGCAGGCCGTGTTCGCGCAGCGCGTCGGTGACCGCGACGCCGAGCCGCCCACTGATGTGGTCGTAGCAGCGCCGAGCCAGGCGCAGGGCGTGCGCCCGGGTACCCTCCCGCAGCGAGCGCACCGGCTGGGCGGGGGCAAGGCGTCCGATCACTTCAACGAGTCGGGCCACGTCCGGGCCGGCGAGCCGGTAGTAGCGATAGCGGCCGGTCGCTAGCACCTCGAGCAGGCCCCGCTCGGTGAGCTTGCGGAGGTGACCACTGGCCGTGGAGGGCCGTACCCCCGCCTCCGCCGCGAGCATGCTGGCCGGTAACGCCCGGCCATCGACCAACGCGAGCAGAATCCGGCACCGACCACGGTCCGCCAGCAGTTGCCCCACCGCGGCCATATCGACATCACCACCACCAGGCACGCCCACGACCCTAGTGCGAGGACACTTCGCCGAAGGCCGAAGTGACAGCGCACTCCCAGCCGACCTCCGCGAGGCACTCGAACTCTCCGCCGACCGGCGAGTGCACCAAGTTGGCAAGAGTCGGGTCAACGATCTGGCCGGCCCGAGCTGAGACAGCTCGGCCAGCGGTGGCCTCGTGGGCGCCGACGCATATCCGGTGACAGGAGATCGTCCTTGGTGAAGGCCTCTGAGCAGGTCGAAGGAACCCACGCGAACATGTGACCCGTATGTCGGACCTACGACCACGCGGCCCGCGTGCGTGGGTGTTAGACGTATCTCATTCAAGCGTCTGTGAGATCGCTCGTCGTGCAGGAGATCAACAAGCTGCCAGCGGACGACGCATGGTTTACCCGGCTGCGTGATGCCTACCTCGAGCCATGGGGCGCGGTCTGGCCGACGTGTTCACCCTGGCGATGCGCGTCGGCGCATTCACGCACGCCATCGCCCGCCACCTCGATCGCGGCAACTGGCTCGACACTCGCCCGAATCCCGTCCTCCACCACGGAGCGATCCACGCTCTCACTATCTCGCCTTCTCCGCGCCTGGCTAGCGATTATGCCGGCGGCGATGCGCCTCTGGCAGCGGCTCAATCGTTGCCCTGATCGCGCCAAGAACGACGCGTAGCCGTACTCGACGCCGGTACACCGACCTGGATCAACAGCCAGCGGTCCGCGCCCGGATCCGGGTAGCCAAGCGCCATGGCGCCGAGTTCGCCGCCATCGCGCCCGTCGGCGCCCCGGACGCCAACACGCTCGGCGCGCCGCAGCCGGACGCGACTCGCAGGCGCCGCAGTCGATGCATGCCTCGGGGGACGGCGACGGTCTACCGCCCACGTCACCGCGACCGCCGCCGCGTGCCAAGGCGCCGGCGGAGGGGGCCACCATCACGGTGGCGGTCGAGATGCCCTGGGTCGCGACGATCCAGAGCAGCCACGTCCCGTCGGCGGTGGTGAGGCCGGTCTCGGCCGGCGTGAAGATCACCAGGGTGGGGATGGCGTAGCCGAGCACGAGCCAGCCGAGCGCGGCGACCGCGAGCAGCGCGAGGCCCACCGCCTCGACGTGCTGCTCGTAGAGGCGCTCGCCGAGCACCGCCGACCCGGCGACCACCGCGAAGAAGGCGAAGGACTGGCTCGGGGTGCTCAGCTCGGCCCGGAACAGGGCCGGGCTGCTCCGCAGGCGCAGCAGCGAGAGCACCGCCGGCACCAGGTAGGCGAGGACCGCGATCAGCATCGTGGCCACGGAGATCGACGCCTGGTCCTGCCGGGCGGCGGCCGTGGAGACGATGCCGGTGGCCATGACGAGGGCGAACCACCCGGGGCCGAGGCTGCGCAGCGCGGTCGTGTCGTTCACCTGGCCGAGGATCGTACCGGCGATCTGGGCGGTCGTGATCAGCCCTCCGCGCCGGGGCTGACGGGCCCGATGTACGTGCCCGGGTGGGTCGCGCCGTCCTGGCGCAGCACCGCGCCGCCCGGCCAGTCGAGGCGGGCCGAGCGGGTCTCGTCCGGCGGGGCCACGAGCATCGCGGTCGGTGTCCACCCCGGGCCGTCCTGCGGCGGCAGCCAGGTGATCGTGGTGTGCGCGGCCTGCCCCGGGGCGAGGGAGAACGGCTACGGGGTTTCGGAGGTGCGGGGCAGCGAGTAGGTGGGGCCCATCGGGTCGTCGGGGCCCTCGAGGTCGACGCCGCCGAAACCGTCCATCACGCAGCTGGAGCCGGAGCTGTTCGTCCACACGACGACGGTGTGGCGCTGACCGGCCTCGCCGGTGGTGCGGCCCAGCGTCGCGGTCACCTGGTCGAGCGTGCAGCGCCCGGCCCGGGCCGGCTCGGACGCGGGCGGCGGCGCGGGCCGGGTCGCGCGGGTCGGGGCGGCCGCGGAGGAC